>JBAQUQ010000090.1:0-4105 GCA_049297615.1 Burkholderiaceae bacterium | reverse complement strand
CGCCAGCTCCGCCAGTCCCACGCGGCGCAGGGCGGTTGCCAGGCGCTGCGGCCAGAGCGCTCGCGCAACGCCGGCAAGCCAGAGCGCGACGCGCAGGTTGTTCGCGACCGACAGGCGCAGCATGAAGGGCCGCTGGTACACCATCGCCTGCAAGGCATTGCGCTCGGCGAGATCATCGGCAAGCACGCGCCTTCCCTCATGCGCAAGCATGCCGTGCAAGGCGCGCAACAGGGTCGTCTTGCCCGAGCCGTTGGCGCCGACCAGAGCGATGAAGTCGCCGCGGTGCACGTCGAGCGACGCCCGGTACAGGGCCTGCACCGGGCCGAAGCGCACGGACACGTCGCGCAGGTTGAGCAGGGGCGGTTTGTGCGCCGGATTCATCGCACACCTGCCAGCGCCGAACCCCGGCCGCGCTGAGCAAAACTCAAACCGAGATTGATCAGGCCCACGACGAGCAAGAGCACGATGCCCAGCGCCATCGCCAGGGGCAGGTCGCCCTTGCTCGTCTCGAGTGCGATCGCCGTCGTCATGACGCGCGTCACGCCGTCGATATTGCCGCCCACCACCATCACCGCGCCGACCTCGGAGATGGCCCGGCCGAAGGCCGCGATCAACACCATCAACACGGCCCAGCGGTCGTGCAGCAGCATCAGCAAGGCGCAGGTCAGCGGCCCCGCGCCCATCGAGCGCAATTGATCGCCGCCGTCGCGCAGCGAGTCGCCGACGAGTTGGCGCGTGAGTGCGGCGATGACGGGCAGCACGAGGATGGTCTGAGCCATCACCATCGCGCCGGGCGTGAACAAAATGCCCCACGAACCCAGCGGGCCGCTGCGCGAAAGCAGCAGGTACACGACCAGGCCGACGACGACGGAAGGCAGGGCGAGCAATGTATTCACACCGAGAACGGCCAGGCGATGCCCGGGAAAGCGCGCCACAGACAGCCATGCGCCGAGCGTCAGGCCGATCCCCGCGCCGAGCAGGCACGCGCTGCCGCTGACCGAAAGCGAAAGCGCCACGGTGCGAACGAGGCTAGGGTCGGCGTTGACGATCAGATCGAAGGCGGTGCGGATACTCTCGCCAAAGCCGTTCATTCAACATCTTTCATACTCGCGCCATTCTCGGTGCGAAGGCCGGTTCCGATCGATATGAAGCGCTATGCATAAGGTCCACCTCACCTACACCCTGGGCGTTGCGCGCGAAACTTCTGCCGACTTGCACCACCCACTGGTGGCGCTGCTCGCGGCAGTGCACGACACCGGCTCGATCAGCGGCGCGGCCCGGGCGCTGGGCTTGTCGTACCGGCACGCCTGGGGCGAACTGAAGCGCTGGGAGCTCGAACTCGGCGAATCGCTGATCACCTGGGTGAAGGGCCAGGCGGCGCAACTCACGCCCTTCGGCGCAAAACTGCTCTGGGCCGAACGTCGCGCCCAGGCGCGCCTGGCGCCGCAAATCGAGGCCCTGCGCAGCGAACTCGAACAGGCCTTCGCGATCGCCTTCGACGCCAGCGCCGGCGTCATCCCCATGGTCGCCAGCCACGACGACGCCCTGCCCCTGCTGCGCAACCTGGCGCAGGCGCAGCACCGCTTGCACTTGGACATTCAATTCACCGGCAGCGTCGACGCCCTGGCCGCACTCAACGACGGCCGCTGCCTGATGGCCGGCTTTCACGCCCTGACCGACTCACCGCGCCGCTCGCCCACGGCCAAGGTGTACCGCCCCATGCTCAAACCCGGCCAGCACAAGCTGGTGAGTTTTGCGCAGCGCACCCAAGGCCTGATCGTCGCGACGGGGAATCCGCTGCAATTGAACGAGCTCGCCGACCTGTTGCGCCCCGGCGTGCGCTTCGCGAACCGCCGGCGCGGCGCAGGCACGCGCGTCGTTCTCGAAGAGTTGCTCGCGGCGCGACACATCGCACCGCAGAGAATCGAAGGCTTCGAGCGCGACGAACCCTCGCACCGCGCGGTGGCCGAAGCCGTGGCCAGCGGCAGCGCCGACGCCGCCTTCGGCATCGAGGCCGCAGCGCGAACCCGCGGCTTGGGATTTGTTCCGCTCGCGCAGGAACAATACTTCCTCGTCACCCTGCGCCAGGCGCTCGAAGACCCGCACGTACGAACCCTGCTCGAGCTGCTGCGCAGCGCGGCGTGGCGCGACTCCTTGAACGCGCTTCCCGGTTACGCCGCGCAGCGCAGCGGCGAGGTGCTGTCGCTGCGATCGGTGTTGCCGTGGTGGAGCTATCGCAAGCCGAAGGCTCGAACCGATTGAGCGCCTTCGGCAGGATTCGCGTGCCGCCCCTCGCCGGTGTCGCGGGCCGCGCAAACGGTGCTACACGACCTTCTGCGGTCGCATCATTTCGTTGTCCTCGTGATCGATGATGTGGCAGTGCCAGACATAGCCCGGGCCAGCGGTTGGATCGAAAGGATAGGTTCCAGTCTGGCCGACGATGACGTCCGTGGGCGTCCAGCGCGCCACGATCGTCGTGACTTCGCCCGGGTACATGATGACCGTGTCCTTCCAGCCGACCTCGTTGGGCAGCGGCGGCGCGGCAGCACCCTTCAAGGACGGCGTGATGGCCGGGTTGCCTCCGACGGCCAGGTCGGCGTTGACACTGCCGTAGTTCAACGGCGGACCGGAGCCTCCGACGAAGCCCGCCACGAAGGCGGCGTTGTAGGCCTTGTTGTACTTGTTGAGGTTCAGAGCCTGCCGACTCACGAGTTGGAACTGCACCAGGTGCAGGTGGATCGGATGGGCGTCGGCGGTGAGGTTGATGATCTGCCACAGCTCGGTGGACCCTGCTCGAGGTGTCTCGGTGACCGCAGCGCCCCATTTCGTGTTGTTCACCAGCACCTCGAGCGGGCCGCCCGCGCCGATGACTTCGTTGAGCGTCAGCTGCCGTTTCACCTGGGGCACCACACCCGTTGCGAGCGCGCCGGTCCCGGTCGTGAGGGGCACAAACGCAGCAGCCCCAGCTCGCGGGCTGGCCAGAGTCGCCGGGTTGTAACTCGTGTCCGTTGCCGTCAGCGTTGCGATCCGGAACTGCATGATCTGACCGGTCGTCTGCGGATCCGCCGGCGCTCCGCCCGGGAACGGGGTGCGCGCGTCGTTGCTCATGACGAGCTGGGTTCCGAACGGCAGGCCCGCGAAGTCGACGATCACGTCGGCCCGCTCACCCGGGGCCAGGAGCAGCTGGGTCATCGGCACGGGCTGCTGCAGCAGGCCGCCATCGGTGCCGATCTGCCAGAACGGCAGGAGCCTGCCCTTGCCCTTGCCCGCCAGGGGCAGCTGGAGGTTGTAGAACCGGGCGTTCGAGCCGTTCAGCATGCGAAAGCGGTAGCGGCGCGGCTCGACCTGCAGGAAGGGCCAGGTCTTGCCGTTCACGACGATCGTGTCGCCGACGAACTCCGGCACCCAATACGGGTGCTGCGGATTGAGCCCGAGGTCCGGGAAGAACCACTGACCGGCGGTGTCGAACATCCGGTCCTGGATGACGATCTCGATCTCGTAGGCACCCGCCGGGAAGTTGGCGCCGGTGCCGGCGACGCCGGTGTCCCAGGAGTCGCGGAGCAAATAGAACGCCGCCAGGCCCGCGTACACGTTCAGGCGGGTGACGCCGAGCGCGTGATCGTGGAACCACAAGGTCGCGGCCTCCTGGCTGTTGGGATAGGTCAGGACGTTGCTGGCCCCGGCCGCCCAGGCAGGTCCAGTCTGCGCCAGTCCTGGGGTGAACCAGGAATCGGGGCCACCGTCGGACGCCGACATGACCTCGCCGCCGTGCAGGTGAACGCAGGTCGGCACAGGACCCGTGTAAAACGCCGTCGGCGGAACTGGAATCCCACTCCCGAGAGGATCGGCCCAGTGCAGGGTCTGGTCCACGGTGAGCAGCTGATACAGGTTGTTGCTCAGGTTGTTGGTCAGCGTCACGGTGGTTGGCGTTCCGCGAATGGCCTCGACCGTAAAACCGGGATACAGCGGACCCGCACTTCCGACCGTGTAGGCCCAGACATTGGTCTGCTGCAGGCCGAGAGCCGCGGGCAGCACGTGCTGCGCGCGGTTGTCCATCGAAACTGCCAAAGCGCTGCCCGCCGCAACCCTGGCGTTGGCGAAGTGT
>JBAQUQ010000089.1:0-8885 GCA_049297615.1 Burkholderiaceae bacterium | reverse complement strand
GCGCAGCCTCGTTCCGACTGACTACGGGGCGGGCTGTGTCACCGTATTCTGTTGCAGAGTGACCGCAGTCTGTGCCAGCAGTCGGCCGTTCGCCGATGCGCCGGTGTTCACGGCGATCAGTGTCTTGGCCAGCATGATTCCTTCGAAGTGCGCGGTCGTTCCAATGGCCACTGCGCCGGCAGCCTGCCAGAACACGTTCTTGGCCTGTGCACCGCCTGTCAGGGTCACGCGGGTCCCATTGGCCTGGGTCAGCGTCCCCGCGACCTGGAAGATCCAGACGTCGTTGGGGCCACCCGACAGCGTGACATCGTTGGATATCGAAACACTGGTACCCCATTTGTAGAGGCCGGAAACGAGGGTCAGGCCACCAATCTCGCCGGCGCCCAGTTCAGTGAAATTGGGCGATGTGCGTCCAGCGGCATTGGTGTACGCGAGTTCCATGGCGCCCACCGCCGAAGTCAGCAAAGAGGGGTCGATCACACGGCATGGAAGCGGACCGGCTGCATCGACTGTGTAAACCGTGCCTGTCTTCACCTCTCCACAAGTGAGGCCTATAGCCGCACCGGTGATGGGGCTGGCCCCGACATCGCCATTGATAACCGATGCAAAGACGTTTGTGATTCCTGATTTCGTCAGGAGCGCGAAAGACCCAGCTCGCCCAAGGTTCACCTTGGCCTGGCCAGTAGACGGCTGGGGCTTGGTCCTGACCTGCTTTTCCTTGGGTTCATTGATCGGTCTGCCATCGCGGGTCTTGGCCTCCTTGCTCACCCTGGCGGTATACCTGGTATTCGCGTTGAGGGCGGATGCGCTTGGCGTAAAGGTCGCCTCGGTGCTTTCAGCATTCATCGCGACGGTCCCGGGGACATCGGCTCCAGCCCAATCCTTGAGCGTGAAGGTGAGCAGCATTCCGGGCACGGGCGAGTTGATCGTTGCCGGGTCCATCGCCTCGTCGAAGGCCATGGTCACCGCCGTGCCGGTCACAACGTTCTCGGCGCTGTTGGTGCTGGTCGTGATCTCCACGGCGCTTTCATCGGCATTCGCGTCTACGCCGCCACCACCGCATCCGGCCATCAGCGCGGCCATCAGTGCGGCCAACACGACTGCGTTCAATCGCACCGGTGGTTCGAGAAGTCTGTCGATGTGTGTCATATATTTCCTTGTTGAGGTAGGGGGGCGGCGATCCGCCGGGGGTTGCAGATATCGCAAGCTGTGCAGCTGCGAAGAACCCAGTCTGTTCCCGGGCGCACCTGGCAGCGATCAGCGGCCCTGCCGCGATGCTGTCGGAGCGACGAGGGAAGGCGTGTAGGAAGCGTCTGACGAACGCGCCGCTCAGCATTCCGCAGCGAAGAGAAGTGCCCCCTTGGGCGCCCAGGGCCTCAGGCTGTCACGAGTGGGGCTTGCGGCAGCGTCACTTGGATGAGGGTGCCTTGCCCCGGCGCCGACTGCAGCATCAGGGTGCCACCTTCGGCCTCGACGCGAAAGCGCATCCCGAGCAACCCATACGCCGAACTCGCCGGCACGGTGGTGTCAAAGCCGACGCCATCGTCGCGCACCGAGACTTCAACCTGGGCGCTGTGCTTGCTCAGGGTGACCCAGACATGACGCGCCTTGGCGTATTTGCCGATATTGGTGACGGCTTCCTGCACGAAGCGATAGACCACCAGTTCGGTGCTTGCATCGAGCTTGACCGGCTGCAACTCGCAATGAACTTCGACACTCGAGCTTTGTGCGAACTCGCGCATCAGAATTTCGAGGGTCGGCGCCAGCCCCAGGTTGCTCAAGGTCGAGGGCCGCAGGTCTTCGATGATGCGCCGCCCCAGGGCGATGCTGCTGTTGAGCGTCCCCACCAGGTGGGTGAGCCGCTCCAGCGCCTCGGGCGCGGCGCCGGCCAGGCGCGACTTGATGCGCGCCGCGTCGAGCTTGGCCGAGGTGAGCAGCGCACCCAACTCGTCGTGCAGGTTGCGCGCGAGCCGGTTGCGCTCGTCTTCGCGCGCCGTCAGCAGGTGCCTGGTCAGTTCAGTCAGCTGCGCCGTGCGCTGCGCGACAATCACTTCCAGCCCGTCACGTTCGGCCTGAACCCTGCGCTTGAGTTCCTGTTGCTGCAGCTTGAGAGCAAGGGTCTGGCGCAGGTAAAAGTACAGGGCCAGCAGGCTGATGGCGCTCAACGCCGCCATGCCGATGCGGCTGAGCATCAAGGTGAGGTAGACGTCTGTGCGGGTCGCCACCACCTTGAGCTCTTCGTGTTCCAGCAGCTCGGTGCCGAGCTCGCGAATGGCGTCCATCTGCTGCTTGTTGAGCGCGCTCAGAACGATGTCCGTGCTCGCCGCGCTCTTGCCTTGCTCGTGCAGGCGAATCGCCGCAGCAAGTTCCTGCAACTTGGATTCGATCGAGTCGTGCAACTTGCCGAGCAGTTCGAAGGACTGCGGCTCTGCGCCGTAGTAACGTTTGAGGAACGCCGTCGACGCGTCGATTTCCTCGAGCGCCTTGGCATAGGTTCGAAGGTACTCTTTCCGGTCGGTCAACAGGTAGCCACGCTGGCCGGCCTCGGCGGCCAGGATGTTTTGCTGCAACAGCAGGATGCTTGTTCGTGCGGCCTGCATCGAACCCAGTTTGTCGAGCGCTTCGACCGACTGCCGATACGAGCCTTCGCTGATGAAGACCATCGCAGCCGCCGCAACACAGGCCAGCGGGAACACGAATGGGCGGCGTTTGGCGAGCGTGACAACGTCCATCGAGAACTTTCATCGACGAAAGTGGGATGATGCGACACACAGTGCCTCCCCACCATGATTCGAATTGCCATCGTCGACGACCATCCCATGGTGCGCGCCGGACTGCGCCAGTTCTTTGCCGACCAGGTCGATTTCAGGGTCGTCGCCGAAGCAGCCTCCGGCCGCGACGCGCTGGACATCGTGCGCAAGGGCGAGGTGGATGTGATCGTGATGGACATCGCCATGCCCGACCAGAGCGGGGTCGATGCGCTGGCCGCCATCAAGGCACGCGCGCCCGACCTGCCCGTGCTGATCCTGAGCGGCTTCCCGGAACAGCACTACGCCACGACGATGCTGCGCCAGGGCGCAAGCGGTTACCTGAACAAGGACTGCGACCCGGAAGAAATCGTGCGTGCGATCCGCACGGTGGTCCGCGGGCGCAAGTACATCACGGCCGGCGTCGCTGAGCGCTTGGCGGAGGGCCTGAGCGGGGGTGACCACCAAGCGCTTCACGAGCACTTGTCCGAGCGCGAGCTGCAGGTGTTCCTGCGCCTGGCAAAGGGTGAGACCATCGGCCACATGGCCGACAGCATGTCGCTCAGCGTCAAAACGGTCAGCACCTACCGCACCCGGGTGATGGAGAAGATGAAGCTCGAATCGAACAGCGACTTGACCTACTACGCGCTGAAGAACGGCCTGATTCAATAACCGGGGTCACTGGGTCAGCCGGGCGGGACGCGCTACCCTGTGCACCTTGGGCGCGGCGCGGCGGCTCATTTCAGTATGCCTTGACCGCTGTCGGCGTTCTGGCCGGTCGCGAGCCGGCCACAATACTGGATCAGCGCTTCGATTTCATTGGACTTGTCGAACACGCGGTCCGCGCCCAGCTCGAGACACCTGCGCCGCATGTCCGCAGTGGCGTAGTTGCTCAGCACCACCCTCTTATGCGGTTGCGGCAGGGTGTTCATGGCCCTGAGCACGCCCAGGCCGGAACCCCCCTTGAGAAAGATGTCGACGATCACCAGGTCGAAGTGATTGCTCGGCAACTTGAGCCAAGCGAGCGCTGTCGATTCATCCTCGGCCGTGCCGACCACTTCGACCGGCACGAGCTCTTCCAGCGTCGCGATCAGGTTCTCCCGGATCACTGGGCTGTCTTCGACGATATAGGTCTTGAGTACGTGCATGGACTGTGATGGCACAGCCTGGGGCGGGGGGGGCTGTGCCCGAGTGTGCCTGCGAAACCTGGCCCGCGCCATCGGGCGGGGTTGCGGCGCGTTGTCGGACGTGTCCTACAGCGCGGCCCCGGGGCGCCCTGCACCGTTGCGTCGCCACCCGCAAACCAGGCAAGTCTCTGCCCTGCATGGCGCGCGCGATGAAGTCGTCGAGATTGTCCATCGACCCAGTTTCAGCGGGCGCTTCAGTCGATGGCCAGGAGCGTCAGCCCCGCAGCACCGAGCACGCCGGCGGGCAGGCCCCAGCTCTCCCACTTCGAGACCGCATCACCCGCTATTACTTCGACCGGCACCGTCGTGTTCTGCAGGACCTTGTCGGTGACGGAGTCTTCGAGCATGCGTGTGATCGAATTCTTGCGCGCCGTTCCCATCACGATGTGATGCGCACCCAGGCGTTGCGCGGTGCGGCAGATTTCAGACGCGCGCTCGCCCAGGACCCAATGCGTGTGGTACGGCACGCTGCTCGCTTCGAGCAGCTTGCGCGCTCCGGCCAAGGCAGCGTCGGCCTGGTCGTTGTGCCAGCTGTCGCGGTCGTGGCGGCTCAGGAAGCGCGCGACGTGGCGCGACAGTTGCGGCTGCACGTTCAGCAAGTGCAACTCGAGCTCGTGATGGCGCCGGTATTCATCGATCGCATGGCGCACCGCACGCAGTGAATTGGCCGAACCATCGACGGGTACAAGGACTTTGAGCATGCTGAGATCTCCTTCGGTTGGGGTTGCGGGGGCAGAGGGGAAAACCTGGGATGAGGCCGAACTCGCACCCAGCGGCAGTCGATCTGCGAACTCGGCCAGGCGCGCGTGAATGCGCGATTCGAAACGGCGGTGGTTCTTCGCGAAGGCGCTCCACAGCACCAGCGGAATCGTCAGGTAGATCAGCGGCTTGAGCAGCGGAGCGGCCTGCAGCCAGGGCGCGAGCAGGGGTTCACTGCTCATCATCTTGGCGGCGGTCCACACCAGGACGCCCGAGCCCAGATAGACGACGCTCGGAAAGCGTTCGACCAGCTTCAACACGAGTGTGCTGCCCCACACGACGATGGGAACGCTGATCGCCAGCCCCAACACCACGAGCAGGTAGCTGCCATGCGCTGCGCCGGCCACGGCGAGCACATTGTCCAGGCCCATCACGGCGTCGGCAATCACGATGGTTCGCATGGCGCCCCAAAACGTCGTGACCACCGGATGCTGACCAGGCCCCTCGGCCTCGGCCCCGTCAGGCAGCAGCAGCCGGTAGCCGATCCACACCAGCATCGCACCGCCGACAAGCAGCAGGCCGGGAATCTGGAGCAGCCAGACCACGACCGCCGTCATCAAGCTGCGCACGGCGATCGCACCGGCCGCGCCCCAGAGGATGGCGCGCTTCTGCAAGTGCACCGGCAGGCCGCGTGCGGCCAGGGCGATGACGATGGCGTTGTCGCCCGCCAGCACCAGGTCGATGACGATGATGGCCAGCAGGGCGGAGAGGAAGGTCGAGGGGTCCATGAATTTCGCGCGGGTTGCAATGGGTGAACCATAGGCCAGATCTCACTTCTGAAAAAGCAGAGAATCTCGAACTGACACTTCCGTGAAAGCTGATCATGGGATCGAGCCTGAACTACCGCCATCTCTACTATTTCTGGGTCGTCGCCAAGGAAGGCGGCATGGCGCGGGCCGCGGCGCGGCTCGGCATGGCGGTGCAGACCGTCAGCACCCAGGTGCGCGACCTGGAACGCTCGCTCGGCCACGCCTTGCTCAAACCGGCGGGGCGCGGCCTGGTATTGACCGAGGCCGGTTCTGCCGCGTTGCGCCAGGCCGACCAGATCTTTCAACTCGGCGAGCTGTTGCCGGCGGCGGTGCGCGACGCGGTCAGCGCACCGAGCGTGCGCCTGGCGGTGGGCGTTTCCGACGGCATGGCCAAACTCGTGGTGCGCCGGCTCATGCAGCCGGTGATGAACGAGCCGCGCTTGCGCCTGCGCTGCGACGACGACGAGTTCGACGACTTGCTCGGCGACCTGGCCCTGCACCGGCTCGACGTGGTGCTGGCCGATCGCGCCGCGCCGAACAACCCCAACCTCAAGCTGTACAGCCACTCCCTGGGCACATCGGCCCTGGCCTGGTATGCCCCGGCGCCTTGGGTGAGCCAGGCGCGGCGCGGTTTTCCGCAATCGCTCGAGCGCATCCCCGTGCTCCTGCCCACGGCGCATTCGGCGGTGCGCGGCCGCATCGACCGCTGGTTCGAGCGCCACGCGCTGCGCCCGCGCGTCGTCGGCGAATTCGAAGACAGCGCCTTGCTCAAGACCTTCGGCGCCAGCGGCATGGGCGTGTTCCCGGCAGCCGAGCTGGTGCACGCGGACCTGATCGCGAACTACGGCGTCAAGCGCGTCGGCCGCAGCGAGGGCGTGGAAGAACACTTCTTCGCCATCGGCACCGAGAAGAAGGTGCTGCATCCGCTCGTGCAGCGCTTGTTGGCGGGCCCGGAGTGACAACCTCGACGCAGGCCCGGCCGGCCTGCGCCAGGCGCTGATTCAACGCTCTCGCAAGCCGAATCCCGGCTCACCGAACTGCCACAGCATGAACGCCAGCGAGTCGGCGAAGGTTCCCAGGCGCTGAGCCGTGCTGCTGCCGCGGCCGTGGCCGGCGTCGAAGTCGATATTGAGCAGCACCGGTGCCCAGGTATCTGCGGCGCGCAAGGCCGCTGCCATCTTCGACGAGTGCCACACCGCGACGCGCGGGTCGGTCGCGCCGTGCGCGAGGATCACGGCGGGATAGCGCACCAGGAGCCGGACATGGTGGTAGGCGCTCATCGCGTAGAGCGCCCTGAATTCATCGGGCTTGGCGACGCTGCCGAACTCGACGGTATTGGCCGGGCCGTTGCGCTCGGTCTCGAAGCGAAGCGCATCGAGCACCCCCACGGCCGGCGCGGCGGCGGCGAAGAGGTCGGGGCGCTCGGTCAAGGCGCGGCCCACCGTGATGCCACCTGCGCTCCAGCCCATGATGCCGAGCTTGCGCGGTGTGCTGACCCCTGTCTTGACCAGATGTTCGGCGCAGCCGATCAGGTCTTTCCAGCTATTGGGCTTGGTGGCGCGTCTGCCGGCTTCGGTCCAGGCCTGTCCGTACTCGCCGCCGCCGCGCACATGGCAGGTCGCCATGACGTAGCCGCGCTCGAGCCAAGGCACCCATTCGGCGCGCAGGCGCGGGTCCTGCGTCAGGCCGTAGGCGCCGTAGGCGACGATGATCGTGGGGCGCGGGCCGCCCAAGCCCGATGCATCGGGCTTGGCGACGATCGACAGCGGCACCTTCACGCCATCGTGGCTCACCGCGTGTTCGATGCGTGAGGCCACGCCGTGCAAGGTGTCGAAGGCGCCGCTGGGCTGCAGTGCGGTGAGCACCGGCACACGGGCCCCGGCGGCAACCCGGTAGTAGCGAGGCGCCTGGGTCCAACCGCCCAACTCGATGAGCACGCCGGGCCGATCGACGTGGTGGCCGGCCAGGCGCAGCGCGCCCGCGAAAGGCAGGGCGATCTCTTCGACCTGGCCTTGCACATAGGGCAGGCGCAGCAGGCGGCCGCTGCCGCCTTCGAGCACCACGGCATAGAGCGCGTCCTGCGCGGCGGCGATATCGCGCAGCACGCCCGCCTGCTCGGGCAACTCGAGTCTGGCGCGCGCCCAGTCGGGCGCCGAGACGGACGTGGAAACCACCCGAAAACGCTCGGCTCCGATTCGCGTGAGGGCGTAGACACGGTCACCGCGAATTTCGAACTTCGCGATGCCGTCGTCGTAGGCTATCAGCGGCAGCCACCCGCCCGTGCTGAAACTCGCTGCGAAGCGCTGCGCAGGACGCACCGATGCGCGGATGTCGCGCCGGACCCCGTCTTCGAAGACCGCCACCTCGACCGGCGAATCGCCGAATTGCAGAACCGCCAGATGTTCGTGGGCGCTGCGCTGCGGCCCGATAGCTCGGCGAGCGTCACTCATCAACTGCGGCACGGCTCCGGCGCGCGCGGCCAGGCGCCAGCCGCGCAGCCATTGAAACGCCTCGCTCTTGTCGGCCGCCGAGCCCGGCTCGCGCAGCGTCTCGAAGTAAACCGCGCTGCTGTCGCCTGCCCAGCGATACGGGCTCGAGCCGTTGAACTTTGCCCCCGCGATCGGCCCGACGATGTCGACGCCGGAGGCGACTTCGTGCAGGTACAGCGATGCATCCTCCGAGCCGGCTTCCGACACGCCGTAGGCGACAAAGCGCCCGTCGGGCGAGGGGATGGAATAGTCGATCGCGTGTTTCGGTCCGAATCGCGCCGGGTCGACGACGACGTTTTCCGGCGCTTCGACGCTGGAGCGCACGACGAGCTTGTGCTGGGCGGTCCCGGCGTCGCGGCGCAACAGGAAGACATTGCCGCTGGCGACGATGGACACGCGCGCGACACGCGCTGGCGCGCTGTTCTCGACCTCGAACATGCGCGCGAGCAAGGCACCCCGGCCGCCGATGCGGTCGAGCACGCTGCGGCTGTACCGGGCCTGCGCGTGCATCCAGATCTGCACCTCGGAACTCTCGAGGTCTTCCAGCCAGCGAAAAGGATCGCTGACAAGCTCGCCGTGGTAGCTGTCGAGCACGATGCGCTGCGGCGTCGCCGGCGCAGCTTCAGGCGGCGTGGGCGGGCGCTCGATGAGGGCGCAGGCGGCGAGCAAGACGATGGCGCCATACGCCGGCAGGCAGCGACGGATTGATATCCGCGGCGTGGGGCACGTTGGCATGTCAGTGGTCCATTGCGCTGCGCGCCACCCGCGACGGATGAAACGCTTTGCGAAGGACTGCCTTCGCGCTGTTGCTGACCTTCACCTTGCGCTGTGTGCGGCTGTGGAGCAGGGGCAGGTGGCCTGGGGCACGTTCTCCGGCCCACGCTCGCGGGGCAACAGCTGGAGTGCACGAGCGTGTCTCGGTCATCACCGAAGTGTTCGCCCGAAGGTCCAGGG
>JBAQUQ010000088.1:0-5345 GCA_049297615.1 Burkholderiaceae bacterium | reverse complement strand
CTCCAGGGCCGACCCGGGTGCCGCAGTCGGGTGGTGTGCCTCGGGGATTCCCAGGGGTTTTCGTCCGCGGCCGACCGGCCCGCCGAGCGAAGCGACGATGGACGGCACAATGCCGCTATTCGCTGACCCTGAACCCGAGGAGACTGATCGATGAAACCCTGTCCCTGCACGGCGCCTGCGCGCCTGCGCACCGTGGGCGCGCTGCTGGCGAGCGCGGCATTGTCGGCACTGGTGCTCGCTGCGCCGCATGCCTTGGCCCAAAGCAAGGGCGAAATCCGCATCGCCCTCATCTCGAGCAAGAGCGGACCGCTCGAAGCCTATGCCAAGCAGACCAGTGTTGGCTTCAATATGGGTCTTGAATACGCCACCGGCGGAACGATGACGGTGGCCGGCAAGAAGCTCGTGGTGATCGAAAAAGACGACCAGGGCAAACCCGACGTGGGCAAGGCCGCACTGGCGGCGGCCTATGCCGACGACAAGGCCGATATCGCTGTGGGCCCAACCGCCAGCCCGGTGGCCCTGGCCATGCTGACGGTGGCCGACGAGTACAAGAAGATCCTCCTGGTCGAACCGGCAGTGGCCGACTCGATCACCGGCGACAAGTGGAACAGGTACATCTTCCGCACCGGGCGCAACAGCAGCCAGGACGCCGCCGCCAACGCCGCCGCGCTGGACGCCGCGGACAACGTCATCGCCACCTTGGCGCAGGACAACGCCTTCGGCCGCGACGGCATCAAGGCCTTCAAGGACTTCATCAAGAAGGGCAAGGTCGTCCACGAGGAATTCCTGCCGGCCAACACCACGGACTTCACCGCCGGTCTGCAGCGCATCGTCGACCAGCTCAAGGACCAGCCGGGGCGCAAGTACATCTCGGTCGCTTGGGCCGGAGCGAACGCGCCCTTCTCCAAGATCGCCGATCTCGACCTGAAGAAGCGCTACGGCATCGAGATGGCCACGGGCGGCAACATCCTGCCGGCGATGGTGGCGTACAAACGCTTCGCGGGAATGGAAGGTGCCCTGTACTACTACTTCGGCATCCCGAAGAACCCGGTCAACGAATGGCTGGTCGCCAACCACTACACCAAGTTCAAGACCCCACCCGACTTCTTCACTGCCGGGGGCATGAGTGCCGCGATCGCGGTCGTCGAGGCGCTGAAGAAAACCGCCGGCGACACCAATACCGAGAAACTCATCAAGACGATGGAGGGCATGAGCTTCGAAACGCCCAAGGGCAAGATGACATTTCGCAAGCAGGACCACCAGGCGATGCAGAGCATGTACCACTTCAGGATCAAGGACGACCCGGCGTTCGCCTGGGGCGTCCCGGAGTTGGTGCGCGAAATCAAGGCCGAGGAGATGAGCATCCCGATTCGCAATACGCGTTGAACGCGCTGATTCGCAATACGCGTTGCACGCGCTGAGCGCACCGATGCTCCAAACCAAGGGCCTCACGGCCCGCTTCGGCGGCCATGTCGCCGTCGACAATGTGTCGTGCACGTTCCAGCCGGGAACGTTGACGGCCATCGTCGGCCCGAACGGCGCGGGCAAGACGACCTATTTCAACCTGATCTCGGGCCAGTTGCGCGCCAGCAGCGGCTCGGTGTGGCTGAGCGGCGTGGACATCACGGCCGAGGCGGCATCGGCACGAACCCGGCGCGGCCTGGGGCGTGCTTTTCAGTTGACGCAGTTGTTCCCGAACCTGTCGGTCGTCGAGAACGTTCGCCTCGCGGCGCAGTCGCGCCGCAAGGAGGGGCTGAACCTGTGGTCGGTGTGGGCCGATCACCGCAATACGCTGGAGCGCGCCTATGCCCTGGTGGAACGCACGCGCCTGGGGGCGCGCGCCGACGCCACGGCGAGCAGCCTGCCCCACGGCGACCAGCGCAAGCTCGAAGTGGCGATGCTCATGGCGCTCGAGCCGCGCGTCTTTATGTTCGACGAGCCCACGGCGGGCATGAGCATGGACGACGTGCCGGCGATCCTGGACCTGATCCGCGACCTGAAGAAGCAGGAGGACAAGGTCATCCTGCTCGTCGAGCACAAGATGGACGTGGTGCGCGAACTCGCCGACCGCATCGTCGTGCTGCACAACGGCAGGCTGGTCGCCGACGGCGAGCCCGCCGAGGTCATCGCCTCGCCCATCGTGCAGCAGGCCTATCTCGGCACCGCCGCGATCGAAGAACCGGTATGACCCGGCCACTCCTGCAACTGCAAGCCGTGCACACGCACATCGGCGCCTATCACATCCTGCACGGAGTCGACTTCGACGTGCCGGCGGGCAATGTGACCGTGCTTCTGGGGCGCAACGGCGCGGGCAAGACGACGACATTGCGCACCATCATGGGCCTCTGGCGCGCCTCCAGTGGCAGTATCGTCTTCGGCGAACACGTGCTGGCGAGCGCGCGAGGTGCGCTCAGCACGCCCGAGATCGCGCAACTCGGCATCGCCTACGTGCCCGAGAGCATGGGCATCTTCACCGACCTGACCGTGCGCGAGAACCTGTTGCTCGCGGCACGCAAGGCGCGCAGCATCGAGCAGGTCGACACGCAGCGGCTCGACTGGTTGTTCCGCCTGTTCCCGGCGCTGAAGAAATTCTGGCTCTATCCGGCGGGCAAACTCTCGGGCGGGCAAAAGCAGATGCTGGCGATCGCGCGCGCCATGGTCGAGGAGCAGCGACTGTTGCTCATCGACGAGCCGAGCAAGGGCTTGGCGCCGGTGATCGTCGGCAACCTGATCGAGGCCCTGCAGGCACTGAAGGCGACGCAGACTACGGTCCTGCTGGTCGAGCAGAACTTCGCCGTCGCGCGGGCCCTGGGCGATTCGGTGGCGGTGATGGACGACGGGCGGGTCGTGCACCGCGGGACGATGAAGGATCTGCTTCACGACGAAGCGCGGCTGCAACGACTGCTGGGCTTGTCCCTGGAGGCCGGGCGATGAAGGCCAAACTCGCCGGCGCTGCCACCGCGGCGCTGCCGCGGGCGCAGTTCGACGCCTTGCCCCTGGCCCTGGTGGCCGGGCTCGCCCTGCTGGCGCTGCCGGTGATCGCCTCGCCGTCGACCTGGCTCACCCTCACCGTTGCCGGGCTGGCGATGGGCATGATCGTGTTCATCATCGCCTCGGGCCTGACGCTCGTGTTCGGCCTGATGGACGTGCTCAATTTCGGCCACGGCGTGTTCATCGCTCTGGGCGCCTTTGTCGCCGCCAGCGTGCTGGGCAGCATGGCCGACTGGACCTCATCGGCCAGCCTGTGGCGCAACTTCGGCGCCGTCCTGCCGGCGATGTTCATCGCCATGGCCGTCGCAGGGGCGGTCGGCTGGGCGTTCGAGCGCATCATGGTGCGGCCGGTGTACGGGCAGCACCTGAAGCAGATCTTGATCACGATGGGCGGCATGATCATCGGCGAGGAACTCATCAAGGTGATCTGGGGCCCGGCGCAAATCGCCCTGCCCCTGCCCGAGGCGATGCGCGGTTCGTTCTTCCTCGGCGACGCGTCGATCGAGAAATTCCGCATCATCGCCACCGCCATCGGCGCCGTCGTCCTGGCGCTCATGCTGTTCACGCTGAACCGCAGCAAACTCGGCCTGTTGATCCGCGCTGGCGTGCAGGACCGCGAGATGGTGGAAAGCCTGGGCTATCGCATCCGGCGCCTGTTCGTCGGCGTCTTCGTCGCCGGCTCGGCCCTCGCCGGCCTGGGCGGCGCCTTGTGGGGCCTGTACCAGCAGCAAGTGGTGCCGCAGATGGGCGCCCAGGTGAACGTATTGATCTTCATCGTCATCATCATCGGCGGCCTGGGCTCGACCCTGGGCTGCTTCGTCGGCGCATTGCTGATCGGCCTGCTCGCCAACTACACCGGCTTCCTGGTGCCCAAACTCGCGATGTTTTCCAACATCGCCTTGATGGTGGCGATTTTGCTGTGGCGGCCGCAGGGCCTGTATCCGGTGGCGAATCGTTGACCTCGCTGCGTGAAGCCCCATGCTGAAGCGCCTGCTCTCGCACGACCTGCCGCGCAGTCGCTGGCTCGCGTTGTTGCTGCTCGCCGTCGTGCTCGGCCTGGCCTTCACTCCCTTTCTGTTTCCGGGGACGAAGGCGCTCAACGTCGCGGCCAAGATCATCGTCTTCATCGTGCTCGTCGCGAGCTTCGACCTGCTGCTGGGCTACACCGGCATCGTCAGCTTCGCGCACACGATGTTCTTCGGCATTGGCGCCTATGGCATCGCCATCGCGAGCACGCGCATCGCGCCGACTTGGGCGTCCATCGCGCTCGGCCTGGCCCTGGCCCTGCTCGTCTCCTTGCTGCTGTCCCTGCTCATCGGCCTGTTCTCGCTGCGCGTCAGAGCGATCTTCTTCGCGATGATCACACTCGCCGTCGCGTCGGCGTTCTCGACCCTGGCCTCGCAACTGTCGGGTTTCACCGGCGGTGAGGACGGGCTGAGTTTCAAGCTCCCGCAGGCCTTGCGCCCGGCCACGATGTACCTCGACGAGCCCGTGCTCGGCGCCACGATCGACGGGCGTTTCGCCACCTACTATCTGCTGTTCGGCGTGGCCTTCGTGCTCGTGCTGGCCATGCTGCGCATCGTCAACTCGCCGTTCGGCCGGGTGCTGCAGGCGATTCGCGAGAACGACTTTCGCGCCGAAGCGATCGGCTACCGCGTGATCGTCTACCGCACCATCGCCTGCGTCCTGTCGGCGCTGTTCGCCACGCTCGCCGGCGCCCTGCTCGCGCTCTGGCTGGGCTACAACGGGCCCGACACGTCGCTGTCCTTCGAGATCATGCTCGACGTTTTGCTCATCGTCGTGATCGGCGGCATGGGAACGATTTACGGCGCCGTGGTCGGAAGCGCGCTTTTCCTGCTTGCCCAGAGCTACCTTCAAGACTTGATGAAACTCGCGTCCTTGCAACTGCAAGGAGGGCTGGAGGGCGTGCCCCTGTTGGCCGCGCTGATTTCGCCGGACCGCTGGTTGCTGTGGCTGGGCATCCTGTTCGTGCTGGCTGTCTATCACTTTCCCAGCGGCGTCGTGGGGCGGCTGCGCGCCTTCGGACATCGACCCCAGGCCGACCGGGCATGAACTTCATGAAGCTGAACCGAGAAAGCCACGCGAGCGAACCCACCATGCACCCCTTCGTTTCATTGCCCGGCGCAGCGCTCGCCTTGGCCTGCTTCACAGCGCAAGCCCAGCCGGCCTTCCCGTCGGTGCTCGCCGGCCATGTCCTGCTGCCCGCTGCTAGTGTTTAATTGCGTAAGTTAACGATAGTGTTTCGAAGCTGCGCCCCTCGGACCTCTCGCTTTCGCCAGACGAATGGCGCGGCCTTTTCGTTGTACGCAGCGGTGAATGCATGTATCGCCCCA
>JBAQUQ010000087.1:0-21381 GCA_049297615.1 Burkholderiaceae bacterium | reverse complement strand
GCATGCGCGAAGCCGTTCGCGAGGCCGCCGGGCAGGCTCAGCGCTTCGAGTTCGGCGAGTGCCGCGGCGGCATCCTCGCCGCGATTGAGCACCGCGTCGAAGCGTTCGATCACCTCGCCGAAGCGCTGCGACGCGGGCGACAGGCGAACCCGGCTGACGCCGGCGGCGGCGAGTGCGTCGCGCTCGCCGAGCAGGCATTGCTGCGCGGCCGACTGGGTCTGGATGCCGTTGAGAACCAGGAATGGTGCGCCGTCGCTGGTCGAGAGCAGGAGTCCGTCGGCATCGTCGCGGCAGCGGAACTCGCAACTGTCCTTGCTCAGGCGATGTCGGCGCGCGGTGAAGCAACGCGCCGAAAATCCGAGCGGCAATCGGCCGTAGGCGAACACTTCGGTGGGCATCAGGGGCGGCGCGGCATTGATGGCGGCGATGCTCCCGAGCGACAGTTCAACCGGCGCCACCCAGCGCAGCGCGCCCAATCGCGCGTATTCGCCCAAGGCCGCGCGGTTGTACACATTGATGTGCGGGCCGAGCACGAAACGCGCGCCGAACCCGGTCAACACCTGGAGCGCCGAGGCATCGCCGGCTTCGACGATGAACTCGTCCTGCTCGGCAAAACGGCGCAGCGTGCGCAGGTCCGATTCCGACTCGATCAAGGCCTGGGTCGCGAGCACGACCTCCTTGCCCGCTGCGGCGAGGTCGCGCGCGAGCGCGAACCAGTCCGACGTCTTCATCTCGTGGCGGCGCGAACAGACCACTTCGCCGAGCACGACGCTGTCGGCCGCCGAATCGGCGATCTCGGCGTAGAAACTCAGCAGGGTCTGGCGCGGCCAGTAATACAGCAGCGGGCCGATGCTGATGGCCAAGCGCTTCGCATCGCCGGGGGCAGCGTCCATCGCCTTCATCGCCACGGCCTGTCGTAGGCGCCCAGCGTGTGCTGTTGCCCTTCGGCCAGGTGGCCCAGGGCAGCGGTCCACTGCGGCTCGACGCGGAACCGGCCCGGCGCCGCGAGGGCCGCATCGATGGCCTGGCGCCAGACCCGGGTCACCTGTTCCACATACGCCGGGCTGCGCTGCCGTCCTTCGATCTTGATCGCGCGCACGCCCAGGCGGATCAGCTCGGGCAGGATCGACAAGGTGTTCAGGCTGGTCGGCTCCTCGATCGCGTAGTCGCGCGAGCCGGCCACGTCGAAGCGGCCTTTGCACAGCGTCGGATAAGCGCGCGGCTCGTCCGGCGCGTAATGGTCGATGAGCAGGCCGTTCAGGCGCGCCTGCACGCCCTCGGGCGCGGCGTGCCAGCGCACCGCGGAGGGCGGTGAGCACACGCCCGCGTTGTTGGGCGACTGTCCGGTGGCATAGGACGACAGCGCGCAGCGGCCCTCGACCATCACGCACAGGCTGCCGAAGCCGAAGACCTCGATCTCGACCTCGCTGTGGCGCAGCACCTGGCCGACCTGGGCCAGGGTCAGCACGCGAGGCAGGACGGCGCGCGCAATGCCGTAGTGGCGGCGATAGAAGGCGATCGCTTCATGGCTCGTCGCCGAGGCCTGCACCGACAGGTGCAGGCGCAGCCCGGGGTGCTTGTCGCGCGCGTAGGCCATGACGGCGATGTCGGCGACGATCAATGCATCGGCTTCAAAGGCGGCCGCGGCGTCGACGGCGGCATACCAGGGCGCCGGATCGCCGGCCTGCGCGTAGGTGTTCAGCGCCATCAGCACCTTGCGGCCGCGCGCGTGCGCGTAGCCGAGCCCTTCGCGCAGCTGCGCGTCGTCGAAGTTCAGGCCTGCGAAATTGCGCGCATTCGTGGCATTGCGCAGGCCGAGGTAGACGGCGTCGGCGCCGGCGTCGATCGCGAGCTTGAGCGCGCGCAGCGAACCGGCGGGGCAGACGAGTTCGGGCCCTCGTGCTTGGAGCATGCGGCGATTCTGGCCACGCCCCTGCGCGGCGCCTTGCGCGGCATCAAGCGGCGTCGATCACGCCGCGCCGCCGGCGTGTTTCCTGATCAGGCGCAGCATCGTCGCCAGCGTGATCGAGCTGAACGTGGCCTTGGCGTTCTCGTCGATTTCCGACAGCACGACGCCCAGGGCCCGGTCCACCGGCGTGGCCGCGTGGAGCGCGCCGCGTTCTGCGCCGGCGGGCGCGAACTCCTCGAACATCTGGATCACGTCCATCAGGGTCAGGCGCCGCGCATTGCCGCTGAATCGATAGCCTCCGCCGGCGCCGCGCACCGATTCGACGATGCCCGCGCGCGCGAGTTCGGCGAGCACCTTGGCCAAGTGATGCGAAGACACGCCGTATTTGTCGGCGATGCGCGCCGCCGAGACATGCGATTGCGGGTCGCCGGCGAACTCCAGGACGCTGTAGAGCGCGAGCAGGGTGTTCTTCTGCAATCTCATCGCAGCGGCCCGCGAATGACCGAGGGGGCCGTGCCCCTGGGAGCCTGTCGGGCTTGGGATCGGGCCTCAGGGATCAAGGTCCATCTCCAGCGAAATCAAGGCGCCGGCCATCATGCCCTGGCTGCGGAAGAACGACAGGATCAGGGTGTTGTCGCGCGCCAGCATGGTGCGCAGTTTGCGCACGCCGCAGCGCCGGAAATTCGCGCTGATGTTGGCCAGCAGTTTCGTGCCGACTCCGGCCAGGCGCGCCTGCGGGTCGACGTCGATGGCGAAAACCCAGCCGCAGGGCGGCGAGCCGAACTCCCAGTCGCGCACTTCACCGATGACGAAACCGATCACGCGGTCGTGCGCCAGGGCGACCAGGAATTGCCTCTCCTTGCCCTGCGCCGTGCCGTAGCGCCGGTACACCGACGCCCAGTATTTGCGCTTTTCCAGCCCCGTGACCGTGGCGTCGATCGCGATCACCTGGTCGAGGTCGCCACGCTGCACCGGACGGATCAAAAGCCGATCGCCCGTGCCTGCGGCAAGACCCGAGCCGCGCCCGCCGCTTCGAACTCGTGTCACTGCGCGCGTCATCAGGGCCTGGCCAAGCGGCGGCGAAGCCATCCGCTTGAGAGCAGGGTTAGTCGCAGTTCACGCCCACTTCTTGCCGAGTGCTTCCAAGCCGGCCTTTTGCAAGTCTTCTGGGCTGATCAGAACGCGAAATCTGCAACTGGCATTGAAACTGAGAAAGAAGGGTTCTGCAAAGAAGGGAATCTCCGACGGATTCTTTACGTCAATGATGAAGATTCCGCCGCGCTTTCCGTCCTGCTCCGAGAAGTAGGCCGTCTCGGGCTTGATGGTTTCGAGGACGCGCCCAATGATCTCACCTGCCTTTCCGCTTCTGACGAGGGAATTGAAAGGCTCGAGTGGGAATTCGACCGTAAGCAGCATTTTCATGGGATGGTCTCCTTTTGTTGCGGCATTTGAAGGCGGTGCCGCATACGCCTGAATGTTCGGGTTCAGGCACGCGCCGCCTCTGGCGCGTCGCCGTGCAACCGGGGGTTGAGCATCACTTCGCGCGCTATCAGGACAGAGTCAACTCGGGCTGCGCCACTGGCAAGGACTCTATGAAGGTGGCGATCACTTCCTGTTGTTCTGCCAAGAACGGCGCATTCTTGACCTTTTGATGAAGGTTCAGCAACCGCTTCTCCGCCCGAACCAGGATCGTGTCGTAGAGCATGGGCGCAATGGTGACCCCATCACCCTGCCTCATTGGTTCGTTCTCACCGGGTTCGACTTTGTCGCCGAGCACGAAGCCGTCGACCTTGGTCGCCGCGCGGAGGTAGCCTTTCGCACGGAGTTCCTTGACATACCCCCAGACTTGCAGCTTCTCCCTGCTCCCGAGAGGAAGGCCGGTTGTCTTGAGGTCAATGATGACCAAGTGATCCACACCGTCTTCGTCATAGGATTCGTTGTACGCTGGCCGCGAGTAGAACCCAACACTGGCGTCTGGTAGTGCAACAAAGTCCGGTCGGCTTCGCGAGCCGCGTCCGTGTTCATCCTTGAAGATGGTTCGGATGACCTGAGTCATCCCTTGATTCGAGGTGAAGTCGATGGACTCGAACTGTGCACCGAACATCCAAAGTCCGCGTTCAAAGAGCGGCTGTAGGTCGTGCACTTCGTCGACACCGACAACCTTGAGTTTGGTGCGAAGTTCCCCGACGAGCCTCAATCGCGTCTGGATCTCGTCGAGAACAATCTTGGCCATTCCGACCGTCCACTCCTTGAGAATCGCGTGAAGGCTGTCGTAGTCGTCCGGTTCACATTCGTGGAGCAGGTTGAGCAATCCATACCGCGACTTGGCCTGTTCAAGCTTTGCGAGGATCCCAGAAAGTTGAACGATTTCGTTCTCGCCAAAGTTCGGACAGTTGTCGACAACCTCGTTTACGAAGCTCGTGACCCGATCTTTGCTCACAAGGGATAGGGTGTTGATCGTGTTACCTATGCGATCAATGACTGCGTTGCGGCGTGAGTCGCGCTCGGCTCGGCTACTGTCCAAGATGACCTGTCTTATGCGTTCTTGGACAGCTTCCCGAGTCTCGAGCCATGCAGGACTTGTTTCCTTGAAACCACTCCAGTCCTCAACTACTGCATCGTGGGCGTTCAAGAAGTCCGCCTGGACGATGAAAGTGAACCGCTTTGCTTCGCTCGTACGCCCGTCGAGAACTTGTTCGTAGTCGCTGCGACTCCATCTGCATTCGCCAACAGCCCGGTTCTGAACCCACCATGCGATGCCGTGTTGCTTGGTGGTCTTATCCGCCTTCTTGGTGTCAATGTGGAGGAGGCGTGCCGTGCCGAATCCAGGGACAGGGACGTCGTGTGTTGATGTCAGGTCAGGGATGTCGTTGAACGATATTTGCTTGCCGCCAAGAATCACTTTGAAGGCTGGATTGGCGAGAAAGCGACTCCCGATGAGCTCGCGGGCGCGATCCTCGGGAAACGTAAGGCGTGGCACCTCACCCGCGCCTTCAATCTCGGTGCCGTGACCGGCTACACCTCTTGCCGTGTGCGAGAGCGGTTCTAGAACAAGCGGCTGCGTGGCGGTGCGGAGAACCCGAAAAACGAACTCCTCTCCTTCCTTCCGCGAGCGGACCGTGTACTCATGAGCGAAGCAGAACGTCGCAAAGCGTCCCTTCCCGTTCTTTCCAAACACAAGGCGAGGCTGGCCCTGGAGGTCGTCGGGGGGTTTGGAGGTGGCACCTTCACCAGCGACCCGGTTGTAGGCGATAGTTCGCCAGATGTGCAGGAACTCTTCCCGAGTCATCCCCTTCCCGTTGTCTGCAATCTTGAACGGCCGCCTGGTCACGGCATCAGGCCAGAAGACTCGTACCTCGGTGGCATAGGCGTCCCAGCAGTTCGCCACCAACTCCATGATTGCCGTTGCCGGTTCGGTCATGATCCCGCCGGCATAGCTTTCGAGGAATCGCTCGTCGTATAGAAGGGACTGCTGTTCCATCTCATTTCCTCCCTGGAGACGGCCGCGCGCAGAACATTGCCTGAGTGCGGTGCGGTGAGCGCTGGCGTCGCATTGTGCGGCAAGCAGTGAGCGGGTGATTCTGTGACGCCTAGCGTGTGAGCTAAGCGGTTGACGACGGCAGGACGCCAGGCTCGGGCTGACGAAAATGTGTCGCTTACCGCCGGTCCGGGGGCATCAGGCAGTACGACGCCGATGTCGACGCCCATGTGCGAGCGATGGCCAAGGATTGCACGCCCGCGCAGCCACGGGCGCGCACGGTGCTTGCGGACCCGGTGCGCTTGCAGCCAGTCGGCTGCAACATGCGGATAGGTCGATCAGGCAATCGCACTAGGGCGATGCACTGTCCTTGATCTTCACCGCAACCACGTCTGTTCCCCCTTGCGGAGATTTCCCCAATAGCACTAGGTACGTGCTGATGGTGCTGCAACTCTTGATTCGCCATTCTTCGAACGCAATGTCGCCGCGCGCTCGGGCAGCCACCAGGATTTGTTGGTCCCTGGTAGAAAGACTCTCACCCTTAGCCACTTCGCCGGGGTCGCGACGCTGGGCGTCAAGAATTTCGTGACCGCAGTCCCAATGGCGTCGAGATTGGCTCTTCCAGAGCGCTAGCCTGATGTCTTCCGCAAGTTTCGTATCGGCGGCAGTTCCCGGCACCGGCTTCGACATGTCGATCATTTCCTGGAATCCCGGCAGCACCGGCATCCATGCCTTCTTGCCATGGGCAATTGCCATCTTCTCCGGCACGCTGTTCACCTTACCAGCGCTCGCCAAGAACGCTTCCTTTTCCTTCGCGTCCTCTCGGAACAGGAGGACGACGTCGCGTCCGCCTAGCTTCATGCGCTTGTCCTTGTCGGCGTAAATCGCGACGCTTACGGGTATGGGTGTATTCCACTGGATACTCTTGGCCCTCACGAAAAACACCCCGTACTCCTTCGGTTCCAGCTTTCCCGAACTCGGAAACGGCTGCTCCCCCGGTACGCGCCATTCAATTTCTACCCAAACAGGAAAATCCGATTCGTTTGTCACGGGAAGTATGTAGTTCGTCGGATAGTCTTGAAAGAGCGGATTTCGCAGCTCTTGGCGCGTGTCCACGATCACCGCGCCCTGAAATGAAACGGCGCCTCCCTCTATCTCGAGCGCGCGGGCAGGCAGGAAGCTCCACGGACTCGAGCTGGCACCAATCGCAGAGAAAGTCGCCAAGTACAAGCCAAAGGCGAGCAGAAAAGTACCTGTAGGTTTGCGCGCAATTGCCAACTGGTCCGCGATTCCCATAGCCCCTCCTTCTCCTCGGTCCAACGAGGGTGTAGAAAGCCCCTCCCCGCAGTCTGCCCGCGGGGCACGTGGATTGCAAGGCTAATGCATCGCAATGACCGATGCGCGCAGATGGCCCGCTACGAGACGATCGACACCCGCCCGCGCTTTCTGGCCGTGGACCTGCTGGCCTGGTTGCTGCCCGGGATATTCGAGCACGCGCTGAACTCCCTGCTCGATCACGAGATCGACCTCAGCGTCTCGACGCGCGCTTTGCGCGGACGCGGGGTGCGCGCTCGGCTGGATCGGTTGCGGCTGGTTCGGGCTGCGAGACCCCCGGAACTTGAACTAGATCAAACCAAATCCAGTATTGCGCTACCAGAATGATCCGATGGGCCGGAGTCTATCCGCTCAGTGCAACAGGAGATCGGCATGGAATTCATCAACTCCGCCCGCGCCTGGCTGCGCAGCGGCGCGCTGGCCCTGGCCGGCTCGCTCCTGTGCGGCGGCGCGGTCTTCGCCCAGGAGCCGATCCGCATCGGCGCCTTTCTGTCGGTGACCGGGCCCGCGGCCTTCCTCGGCGACCCGGAGCAAAAGACGCTCGAGATGGTGATCGAGCGCGTCAACGCCGCGGGCGGCGTGCTCGGGCGCAAGCTCCAGCTCTTCGCCTACGACGACGGCGGCGACGCCGAGAAGGCACGCACCTTTGCCAAGCGCTTGCTCGAGCAGGACCGCGTCGACGTCATCGTCGGCGGCTCGACGACGGGAACGACGATGGCCGTCGTGCCCCTGGTGGAAGCCGCGCAGACGCCCTTCATCTCGCTCGCCGGCGCGGTGGTGATCGTCGAGCCGCCCAAGAAATGGGTCTTCAAGACGCCGCACACGGATCGCATGGCGTGCGAAAAGATCTTCAGCGACGTGCAGGCACGCAAGCTCTCCAGGCTGGCCCTGATTTCGGGCAGCGGCGGCTTCGACAAGTCGATGCGCGCCGAGTGCCTGAAGGTCGCGCCCAAATACGGCATCGAAGTCGTCGCCGACGAGACCTACGGCGCTGCCGACACCGACATGACGGCGCAGTTGACGAAGATCCGCGGCAGCGGCGCGCAGGCGGTGCTGAACGCCGGTTTCGGTCAGGGCCCGGCGATCGTCACGCGCAACTACCGGCAGGTCGGCCTGACCCTGCCCCTGTACCAGTCGCACGGCGTCGCGTCCAAGGAGTACGTCAAGCTCTCCGGTGCGGCTGCCGAAGGCGTGCGCCTGCCCGCCGCCGCCCTGCTGGTGCCCGAACTGCTGGCAGACAACGATCCGCAGAAGCGCGTCGTCACGGCGTACAAGCGCGACTTCGAAGCGCGCTTCAAGTCCGATGTGTCGACCTTCGGCGGGCATGCCTACGACGGCCTGATGCTGGTGATCAATGCGATCCAGCGCAGCGGCTCGACCGACAAGGCCAAGCTGCGCGACGCGCTCGAATCGACCAAGGCTTATGTGGGCACGGGCGGGGTCGTCAACATGTCGGCCACCGACCACCTGGGCCTGGACCTGAGCGCCTTCGTGATGCTCGAGGTCAAGGGCGGCGACTGGGCGATGGTGCGCTGAGGCGATCGCGCGATGACGCGATGACTCGATAGTGCGAAGCACGAACCCGGCCGCCGCGATGGGCAGTCAATGGCTCCAGTACGTGGCCGGAGGTTTGACCGCCGGGGCGATCTATGCCCTGGTCGCGCTCGGCTTTTCGATCGTCTACAACTCGAGCCGCGCGATCAACTTCGCGCAGGGCGAGTTCGTGATGATCGGCGGCATGAGCGCCGTCACCCTGGTCGGCGCCGGCCTGCCGCTCGCCGCCGCGGTGCCCCTGGCGGTGCTGGTGGCCGTGCTCGTGGGCGTGTTGCTCGAAAAGCTCGCGATCGAGCCGGCGCGCAACGCCGACACCGTGACCCTGATCATCATCACCATCGGCGCTGCGCTGTTCCTGCGCGGGCTGGCGCAGCTGGTGTGGGACAAACGCGTGCACTCGCTGCCCGCTTTTTCGGGCGAGCAGCCGCTGCGGTTCATGGGCGCCACCGTGCTGCCGCAAAGTCTGTGGGTGCTCGGCGGCGCGGCTGTGGCGGTGGCCGCCCTGTCGTGGTTCTTCGGCCGCACCCTGTTCGGCAAGGCGATGCTCGCCACTTCGTACAACCCGCTCGCCGCGAGACTCGTGGGCATCAATACGCACAGCGTTCTCTTGGCCAGCTTCGGCCTGGCGGCGATGTTGGGCGCGCTCGGCGGCGTGCTGATCGCGCCGATCGCTTTCACCTCGTACGACGCCGGCATCATGCTCGGCCTGAAGGGCTTCGCCGCGGCCATGCTCGGCGGCCTGGGCAGCTTCAGCGGCGCGGTGCTCGGCGGAGCCCTGCTGGGACTGGCCGAGGGCCTGGGGGCCGGTTTCATCTCCTCGGCCTACAAGGACGCGATCGCTTTCGTGGTCATCCTGGCCGTCCTGTTCTTCATGCCCGGAGGCCTGCTCGGTGCACGCCACAGCGACCGTGTCTAAGCCGATCGCTGCCGGCCTGCTGCAATGGGCCGCCAGCGCGCGCACCGGCGGCGTGCTCGCCTTGGCCGTGGTCATCGCGCTCCTGCCCCTGGCCTTGCCGAACAACTACTTCTACGAGATCGCGATCCTGGTCGCGCTGAATGGCATCGTCTGCGTCGGCCTGAACCTGTTGATCGGCTATGCCGGCCAGATCAGCCTGGGCCACGCCGGCTTCTTCGCGCTCGGCGGCTATGGCTCGGCGATCCTCTCCGGCAGCCACGGCTGGCCGGCCTGGCTGGCCCTGCCGGCGAGTTGCGCGGCGGTGGGCGTTCTCGCCCTGATCGTCGGGCGCCCGACGCTGCGCCTGAAGGGCCATACCCTGGCGATGGCCACGCTCGGCCTGGGAATGATCGTGGCGATCGTCTTGGCCACGGAAGAGGGCATCACCGGCGGGCCCGACGGCATGGCGGTGCCGCCCCTCGTCGTGTTCGGCTGGGTGCTGCACGGCGAGCGCACCTGGTACGGCATCGCCGGCGCGAGCCTGCTGCTCGCGGTGTGGCTGGCGCTGAACCTGATCGAGTCGCCCCAGGGCCGCGCGCTGCGCGCCCTGCACGGCTCCGAGGTCGCCGCCGAAACGCTCGGCATCGACAGCGCGCGCTTCAAACTGCAGGTCTTCGTCATCTCCGCGGTTTTCGCCGCCGCCGCCGGCGCGTTGGCCGCCCACTACGCGGGCTTCATCACGCCGGCCAAGGCCTCCTTCATGCACTCGGTCGAGCTGGTGATCATGGTCGTGTTCGGCGGCATGGCGTCGATCTTCGGCGCCGTGGTCGGCGCCCTGATCCTGACGACCCTGCCGCAACTGCTGACCGTGCTGAAGGACTACGAGATGATGGTGTTCGGCGCCGTCCTCATCGCCACCATGGTGTTCTTCCCGCTGGGCGTCGTGCCGACGCTCGGGCGCTGGTGGGCGTGGGGGCGCAGCGCTGCCGGCGCGCAGCGGCGCGGGGGGCAAACATGACGCTGCTGGCCGTGGACAACGTCTCCAAGGCCTTCGGGGGCGTGCACGCCATCGAAGCCCTGTCCTTCGGCGTGCGGCGCGGCGCGGTGCATTCGATCATCGGCCCGAACGGCGCCGGCAAGACGACGCTGCTGAACATGTTGACGGGAATCTATGTGCCCGACGCCGGCCGCATCCGCCTGGACGGGCGCGATCTCGCCGGAGCGGCCACGCACCGCTTTGCCGCCGCCGGCATCGCCCGCACCTTCCAGAACCTGCAGATCTTCTTCAACATGACGGCGCTGGAGAACGTGATGACCGGTCGCCACCTGCGCGAGCACTGCTCGCTGCTCGCAGCCCTGCTGCGCACGCCGGCCCTGGTGCGCGCCGAAAGCGCTTGCCGCGAGATGGCGCTGCGTTTGCTGCGACGCGTCGGCCTGGGCGAGTACGCGCAGGCAAGGGCCGACGCCATGCCCTATGGCGCTCTCAAGCGCCTCGAGATCGCCCGTGCCCTGGCCGCCGAGCCGCAACTGCTCCTGCTCGACGAACCCGCGGCCGGCCTGAACCCGACCGAAGCGCACGAGATCGACACCCTGATCAAGCGCCTGGCCGCCGACGGCACGACCGTAATCCTGGTCGAACACAATATGCGCCTGGTGATGGAGGTGTCGGACCAGGTCCTGGTGCTGGACCACGGCAGACGACTCGCCGAAGGGACGCCGGCACAGGTGGCACGCGATGCGCGCGTCGTCGAGGCCTACCTCGGTGTTGAAGCGGAGCGGCCCGGCCATGCTTGACGTGGTCGGCCTGCACAGCCGCTACGGGCGCATCCCGGCGCTCGCCGGGGTCGATCTGCGCGTCGCACGCGGCGAACTGGTGGCCTTGGTCGGCGCCAACGGCGCCGGCAAGACGACGCTGCTGCGCATCATCTCCGGCGTGCAGGCCCCCAGCAGCGGCGCGATCCGCCTCGATGGGCAAGACCTGGCGCGGCTGTCGGCGCGCCGGCGCGTCCAGCTCGGCATCGTCCAGGTTCCCGAAGGGCGCCAGATGTTCGGCCCCTTGAGCGTCGAAGACAACCTCTTGCTCGGTGCTTTCGCGCGCGGCTCGCGCGACGGCCTGGAGCGCTTGATGGTGATGTTCCCGCAGCTCGCGCAAAAACGCCGCGAGCCCTCCGGCAACCTGTCGGGCGGCCAGCAGCAGATGCTGGCGATCGCGCGCGCCTTGATGGCCCAGCCCGAACTGCTCTTGCTCGACGAGCCGAGCATGGGCCTGGCGCCGCGCCTGGTGGCCGAGATCTTCGCCCAGATCGCCGCGCTGAAGCGCCAGGGCACGACTTGCCTGCTCGTCGACCAGAACGCCCGCGCCGCGCTGGCCATCGCCGATCGCGGCTACGTCATGGAAACCGGGCGCATCGTGCTCGAAGGGCCGGCTGCCGGGTTGCTGCGCGACCCCCAGGTGCAACAGGCCTACCTGGGTCTGTGAAGCTCGAGACCGCAGCGCAACGCCCCCCCACCCCGTCACGATAAAGGACCGTCCATGAAGACCACCCTGCAAGCCGGCCTGACGCGCAATGCGACGGTCGACGTCGACCGCGAACGCACGATCGCCTTCATGGGCGAGAAGGCGCGCGTCTACGCCACGCCGATGCTGGTGCGCGACATCGAGTTCGCCTGCCGCGAGCTCCTTCTCGAGCACCTCGACCCCGGCGAGGACTCGGTGGGCACCAGGGTCGAGCTCGACCACCTCGCCGCCACCCTGATCGGCATGAAGGTCGAATTGACGCTCAGCATCGCCGAGGTGAAGGGGCGGTTCGTCAGCTTCGACGTGAGTGGCCGCGACAAGGTCGAGGCCATCTGCAAAGGCCGGCATCAGCGTTTCATCGTCGACGTCAAGACCACCGAGGCCAGGCTCGCGGCGAAGGCGCAGAAGGCGGGGCTGGGATGACGACGACCGCCACGCGCACCGAGCGCGTGCCGACCTACTGCTATCAGTGCGTCGCCGGCCCCGACCTACTGAGCGTGAAAGTGGTCGACGGCGTGGCCACCGAGGTCGAGCCGAACTTCTGCGCGGCTGCGGTTCACCCCGGCGGCGGCAAGGTCTGCGTGAAGGCTTACGGCCTGGTGCAGAAGACCTACAACCCGCACCGGGTGCTGGCGCCGATGAAGCGCACGAATCCGAACAAAGGCCGCGATCAGGACCCGGGCTTCGTCGAGATCTCGTGGGACGAGGCTTTCGAGCTGATCGGCGAGCGCCTGAATCGCATCCGCAGCGAGGGCCTGACCGACGCTTCGGGTTACCCGCGCCTGGCGGCGAGTTTCGGCGGCGGCGGCACGCCGCAGTTCTATATGGGCACCTTCCCCGCCTTCCTCGCCGCGTGGGGGCCGGTGGACATGGGCTTCGGCTCGGGCCAGGGCGTCAAGTGCGACCACTCCGAGCATCTGTACGGCGAGTTCTGGCACCGCGCCTTCATCGTCGCTGCCGATACGCCGCTGTGCAATTACCTGATCTCGTGCGGCTCGAACATCGAGGCCTCGGGCGGCGTGGTCGGCGTGTGGCGCCACGCGAACGCGCGCGTGCGCGGCATGAAGCGCGTCCAGGTCGAACCGCACCTGTCGGTCACCGGCGCGTGTTCGGCGATGTGGGTGCCGATCAAACCCAAGACCGACGCGGCCTTCCTGTTCGCCCTGATCCACGTGATGCTGCACGAGACGCCGCGCGAGCGGCTCGACCTGAGCTTCCTCGCCCAGCGCACCGCCAGCGCCTACCTCGTCGGCCCGAACGGCTACTACCTGCGCCATCGGATCAGCCGCAAGCCATTGGTGTGGGACCTCGCGAACGCACAGGCTCGGGCCCACGACATTGCGGGGCTGCAAGAGGAGATCGAAGGCAGGCATGTGGTCGATGCGGTCGAGATCGGCCCGGACGAGGAGGTCCTGGCCGAGGGCCTGCTGCAGGGCAGCACCGGCTTCACCCTCCTGGTCGAACACATGCGCGCCTATTCGCCCGAGTGGGCGGCGGCAATCTGCGACGTCCCGGCAGCGACGATGCGCAGGATCGCGCACGAATACGTCGAACACGCATGCGTCGGCCAGACGGTTCAGATCGACGGCAAGACCCTGCCATTTCGCCCGGTCGCCGTGACCCTGGGCAAGACGGTGAACAACGGCTGGGGCGGCTTCGAGTGCTGCTGGGCGCGCACCCTGCTCGCGGCCCTGGTCGGCGCTCTCGAGGTGCCCGGCGGCACGCTCGGCACGACGGTGCGCCTGGTGCGGCCGATGGGCGAGCGGCACGCCAGCGTCGTCCCGGGGCCGGACGGCTTCATGGCCTATCCGCTGAACCCGACCGACAAGGCCCACTGGTCGGCGCAGCCCAATATCCGCAACGCCTACCGCAGCATGGTGCCCTTGGTCGGCAATGGTGCCTGGGCGCAGGCGCTCGGGCCGACGCATTTCTCGTGGATGTTCCTCGACGCCACGCCGAAAGGCCTGCCGCAAGTCACCTTGCCCGACGTCTGGTTCGTCTACCGCACCAATCCCCTCATCTCGTTCTGGGACACCGCCGCCCTGGCCGGCAAGGTGGCGCGCTTCCCCTTCGTCGTCGCGATGGCCTATACGCGCGACGAAACGAATCACTTCGCCGACGTCCTTCTGCCCGACGCCACCGACCTCGAAGGCCTGCAGCTGATCCGCATCGGCGGCACCAAATACGTCGAGCAGTTCTGGGACACGCAAGGCTTTGCGCTGCGCCAGCCTGTGGTGGCGATGCGCGGCCAGGCGCGCGACTTCACCGACATCGCCACCGAACTCGCCCGGCGCTGCGGCATCCTCGAGCAGTACAACGCCGCCATCAACCGGGGTGCCGGCGGTGTGGCGCTGAAGAGCGAACACGGCGACTTCTCGCTCGCACCGAACCGCGCGCACACGCGCGAGCAGATCTGGGACGCCGTCTGCAGGGCCGCGAGCGCCGAGCTGAGCGAGGGCGCCCAGGTGCATGGCCTGGACTGGTGGAAGCAGCACGGCCTGGCGACCAAGCCCTTCCCGCGCAGCGCCTGGTACCTGACGCCGACCCTGGTGGAGCGCGGCCTGCGCTACGAGCTGCCGTATCAGGAACGATTGAAACGCGTCGGCGCCGAACTGGGAAACCGGCTGCACGAAAAGGACATGCACTGGTGGGACACGCAACTGCACGAATACCAGGCCCTGCCGGCGTGGAGCGACTTCCCCGCCAAGTGGGAGGCGATGGTGACTCAGGCCGGCGGCCGCGCCCAGGACTACCCGTTCTGGCTGCTCACCGCGCGCAGCATGCAATACGCCTGGGGCGGCAATGTCGGCGTGCAGATGATCCGTGAAGTCGCCGAGAACGTGGCCGGGCATCACGGCGTGATCATGAACGTGCAGGCGGCGGCGAAGCTCGGCATCGGCGAGGGCGACGAGGTCGAGATCGCGACGCCGCAGCGCAGCGTTCACGGCCAAGCCGTGCTGCGCCAGGGAATCCGCCCCGACACCCTGCTCCTGATCGGCCAGTTCGACCACTGGGCGACACCCCTGGCGAAAGACTTCGGCGTGCCCAGCCTGAATGCGCTGGCGACGATGTCGATAGCCCTGACCGACGCCACCGGATCGAGCGCCGACATCGTGCGCGTGAAGATCCAGCGCGCGCCGCGTTTTCCAGCGAGGGCCGCATGACCAGATGGGCGATGGTCGCTGACCTGCGGCGCTGCGTCGGCTGCCAGACCTGCACCGCGGCGTGCAAACACGCCAATGGCACGCCGCCCGGCGTGCAATGGCGGCGCGTGCTCGACATGGAGTTCGGGCAATACCCCGAGGTGCAGCGCGCCTTCGTTCCGGTGGGCTGCCAGCATTGCGCCGAGCCGCCGTGCATGCACGTGTGCCCGACGACGGCGACGAAGCAGCGCGCCGACGGCATCGTCACCATCGACTACGAGCTGTGCATCGGCTGTTCCTACTGCGCCGTCGCGTGCCCCTACCAGGCGCGCTACAAGACCGATCGCGCCAGGTTCGCCTACGCAGCGCCGACCGATGACGAGGCGCAGCGCTTCGACGCTGCGCGCCTGGCCGTGGCGACCAAGTGCACCTTCTGCGTCGATCGCGTCGACGCCGGCCTGGCGCAGGGCCAACGCCCCGGCGTCGACCCCGAAGCGACGCCGGCCTGCGTCAACGCGTGCATCGCCCAGGCCCTGGCCTTCGGCGATATCGACGATCCGCAGAGCAATGTGTCGGCCCTGCTCGCCGAGAACCAGCATTTCCGCATGCACGAAGAACTCGGCACCGGGCCCGGCTTCTTCTACCTGTGGGACAAGGAGATCACGCCATGAGTTTCGGACCCAATCCCTGGCAGCAGACGAGCTGGGACTGGCGCGCTGCGGGCAACTTCATCGGCGGCGGCGCGGGCGGCGGGCTGATCGTCTTTGCGGCCCTGTCGGGCGCCCGGGGGCTGGAGTTGACGGCTCTCCTGCTCGGCGGCTTGGCCCTGGTCGGCATGGGCCTGCTCTGCGTCTGGCTCGAGATCGGCCGCCCGCTGCGCGCCCTGCATGTGTTTTTCAATCCGCACACTTCGTGGATGACGCGCGAGGCCTTCGTCGCGGCCTTGCTCATGGCCACCGTGCTCGCCACCTTGCTCGCTGCCGTGCTCGGCGCGGCGGCGGGGCCCGGCGGGTTGCTGTGGCTGGCCGCCTTGCTGGCCCTGGCCTTCATCTATTGCCAGGCCCGCATCGTGCAGGCGGCCAAGGGCATCCCGACCTGGCGCGAGCCATGGGTCGTGCCCCTGCTCGTCGTCACCGGCCTGGCCGAAGGCGCCGGCCTGTGGCTGTTGGTGATGCCGGCGCAGGCGGCGCGCCAGCCCCTGCTGCTGGCCCTGGTCGCTGCCTTGGTGCTGGGCCGCGTTCTGACCTGGCAGGTCTATCGGCGGCGCCTGGTCCCCTGCGCCGCGCCGCGGGCGCTGGCCGCGCTCGACGCTTCGGGCCGGTGGCTGCAAAACGCCGGTTCCTGGCTGCCCCTGCCGTGGCTCGTCGTCGCGGCCAGCGGCTATGGCGAGGGCGACCTGCCGGCGGCCCTGCTCGCGGTGTGCGGCCTGCTCATCGCGGCCACGGGCGGCTGGTTCAAGTTCAGCCTGATCACGCGGGCCGCATTCAACCAGGGCTTTGCGCTGGCACACCTGCCGGTGCGCGGCGTGCGTCGCTGACAGGCAAGAACAGGCAAGAACAGGCAAGACCAGGCAAGACCAGGCAAGACCAGGCAAGACCGAAGGAGAACTCATGGGCGCATTCACAAGAGCGGAAATCGGCGTCGGCGTCTCGAACAGCGCTCGCCGCTATCTGCATCCGGCGGCGGAGACGATGTCGCGCGACGAACTCGAAGCCTTGCAGCTCGAACGCCTGCGCGACAGCGTGCGCAATGCCTACGACCACGTGCCGACGCAGCGCGTGCGTTTGGCCGCCGCCGGCGTCCATCCCGAGGACATTCGTACGCTCGAGGACTTGCAGGGCCTGCCCTTCAGCGTCAAGGACGACCTGCGCGAGCACTATCCCTTCGGCATGTTCGCGCGGCCCTGCCATGAGCTGGCGCGCCTCCATGCGTCATCCGGCACGACGGGCAAGGCCACGGTCGTGGGCTACACGCGCGATGACATCGACACCTGGGCCGACCTGATGGCGCGTTGTTTCGTCGCCGCCGGCGCGCGGCCCGGCGACGTGGTGCACAACGCCTACGGCTACGGCCTGTTCACCGGGGGGCTGGGCGCGCATTACGGTGCCGAGCGCCTGGGCGCGGTGGTCGTGCCGATGTCGGGCGGCTCGACCGAACGCCAGGTGGCCTTGATCATGGACTTCCGAGCCCGTGTGCTGTGCGCGACGCCGTCCTACGCACTGGCGATCGCCGAGGTGGCGCAGTCGCAAGGCGTGGACCTGCGCAACAGCGCGCTCGAGATCGGCCTGTTCGGCGCCGAGCCGTGGAGCCAGGCGATGCGCAGCGAGATCGAGGCGCGCCTGGGCCTGAAGGCGGTCGACATCTATGGCCTGTCCGAGATCATGGGGCCGGGCGTGGCCTGCGAATGCGAGTGCCGCAACGGCCTGCACGGTTGGGAGGATCATTTCCTGTTCGAGGTCATCGACCCCGAAACCCGGCGCGTCCTGCCCGAGGGCGAAGCGGGAGAACTCGTGATCACGACGCTGACCAAGGAGGCGCTGCCGATGCTGCGCTACCGCACGCGCGACATCACGCGCCTGACGCGCGAAGCCTGCGATTGCGGCCGCACCCACGCCCGGCTGCTGCGCGTCACCGGCCGCAGCGACGACATGCTGATCATCCGCGGCGTCAATGTCTACCCGTCGCAGATCGAAGCCGCCCTGATCGGCCGGCCGGCGATCGCGCCCCATTACCAGCTCGTCGTGCAGCGCCAGGGCAGCCTCGACGAGGTCAGCGTCGAGGTCGAGGCGCAGCCCGGCGTGTCTGCGCAATCGTTCGAGGCCATCGCCCAGGACGTCGCGCACCGCATCAAGTCGCTGGTGGGCATCAGCACATCGGTGTGCGTCAAGGAGTGCGGCGCGATCCCGCGCTCGCAGGGCAAGGCAGTGCGCGTCCGCGATCTGCGGCGCAAGGGAGAATGACGATGGCCAAGCGCCTGCTGCGACTGCGCGTCAACGGCCGCGACCGCGAGGACGCGGTGGCCGACTCCACCCTGCTGCTCGACCACCTGCGCGAAGCGCTCGGCCTGACCGGCACCAAACAGGGCTGCGACGGCGGCGAGTGCGGCGCCTGCACCGTCCTCGTCGACGGCGAACCGCGCCTGGCCTGCATCACGCTCGCTGCGAGCTGCGAGGGCCGGGCCGTCGAGACGATCGAGGGACTCGCGACGGACGGCCGCATGAACCGCTTGCAGCAAGCCTTCCATGAAAAGCTCGGCACCCAATGCGGGTTTTGCACGCCGGGAATGATCATGGCCGCGCAGTCCCTGCTGCGGCGCAACCCTGCGCCCAGCGAAGCCGAGATTCGCAGCGCCTTGTCGGGCAACCTGTGCCGCTGCACCGGCTACGTGAAGATCATCGAGTCGGTGCAGGCGGCCTGCGCTGCGGATGCCGGCGTGGATGGCGCTGCCGATCGAGCCGCTGCGCCACCCGGCGCAGCGCATGGCCACGCCGTGGGCCAGCGCACGCCGCTCATCGACGGCATCGAAAAAGTCACCGGGCGCGCGCGCTATACCGCCGACCTGCCGTTTCGCGACGCCCTGGTCGGGCGCATCCTGCGAAGCCCGGTCGCGCACGGCCTGATCCGCGCCATCGACACGAGGGCAGCGCGCGCCCTGCCGGGCGTGCGCGCCGTGATCACCGGAGGGGACTTCGCCGCGCCCTATGGCGTGATCCCGATCGCCCAGAACGAATGGCCGCTGGCGCGCGACAAAGTGCGCTACCGCGGTGAGCCCCTCGTCGCCGTCGCCGCGGTCGACGCAGCCACCGCCGAAGCAGCCGTGGCGGCGATCAGCTTCGACATCGAGGCGTTGCCGGCCTACTTCAACGCCGACGACGCGCGCGCGAGCGGCGCCGCGCTGCTGCACGACAACAAGAGCGGCAATATCGAACGCGAGGTCGATCAATCGTTCGGCGACGTGCAGGCAGGCTTTGCCGCTGCCGACCTGGTGCGCGAGCAGAGCTTTCACTACGCCGAGGTGGCGCACGGCCAGATCGAACTCAACGCTGCGGTGGCGAGCTACGAGCCCGAGCTGGGACGCCTGACGACGCATTCCGTGACCCAGGTGCCGTACTACCTGCACCTGACGCTCGCCCAGTGCCTGGGCGTGGACAGCGCGCAGATCCGGGTCATCAAGCCCTTCGTCGGCGGCGGCTTCGGGCATCGCGTCGAGCCGCTCAACTTCGAGATGGTGAGTGCGGCGCTGGCGCGTGCCGCGGGCGGCACGGTCAAGCTCGAGTTGTCGCGCGAAGACGGTTTCCTGACGCACCGCGGCCGGCCCGAGACCGACATTCGCCTGAAGCTGGGCATGAAGAGAAGCGGCGAGATCACGGCGGTGGACTGCGAGATCACGCAGCGCGGCGGCGCCTATGGCGGTTATGGCCTGGTGACGATCCTGTATGCCGGCGCGCTGCTGCACGCGCTGTACGCCCTGGCGGCGGTCAAGTACCGCGGTCACCGTGTCTACACCAATACACCGCCTTGCGGTGCGATGCGCGGCCACGGTGCGGTCGACGCGCGGCACGCCTTCGAGTCCCTGCTCGACACTTGCGCCCGCGAGCTGGGCCTGGACCCGTTCGCCGTGCGCCGCGCGAATCTGATCGCGCCGCCATGGCGCACGCCCAACGACTTGCAGGTCAATTCATACGGCCTGCCCGCCGCTCTGGACTGGGTCGAAAAGGCCTCGGGCTGGAGCGAGCGTCGCGGCAAACTGCCGCGCGACAACGGCCTCAGGCGCGGCCTGGGCCTGGCGTGCTCGCACTACGTGTCGGGCTCGGCCAAACCGGTGCACTGGAGCGGCGAGCCGCATGCGGTGATCCACCTCAAGCTCGATTTCGACGCCAGCGTGACCGTGCTGACGGGTGCCTCCGACATCGGCCAGGGCTCCTCGACCCTGCTCGCCCAGGTCGTCGCCGAAGTGTTGTTGCTGCCGATGGCGCGCATCCGCGTGGTCGCCACCGACAGCGCGCTCACGCCCAAGGACAACGGCTCGTACTCGTCGCGCGTCTCCTTCATGGTCGGCAATGCGGCGCTGCGCGCCGCGCAGGAACTGCGCCGCGTCCTCGTCGCCGCGGCGGCGGCGCGGCTGAAAGTGGGCGCCGAGCAGATCGAGTGGCTGGGCGAGCGCTGCATCGTCGCCGGAACCGAGCAGGGGCTGGACTTCGCCGAGGTTGTCAATGCGGCGCTCGTCGACTCCGGCACCCTGATCGTCAAGGGAACCTGGTCGACGCCGCCGGAAACGCAGGGCGGCAAGTTTCGCGGCGCGGCGGTCGGCTCGACGGCGGGCTTTTCCTACGCCGCCCAGGTGGTCGAGGTCAGCGTCGACGAGGAGACCGGCGTCGTGCGCGTCGAGCGCGTCTGGGTGGCGCACGACTGCGGCTTTGCGATCAACCCGCTGGCGGTGGAGGGCCAGGTGCAGGGCGCTGTCTGGATGGGCATGGGCCAGGCGCTGTCGGAAGAGACGCAGTACCACGAGGGGCTGCCGTTGCGTGCCAACATGCTCGATTACCGGATCCCGACGATCGCCGAGTCGCCGCCGATCGAGGTGAAGCTGATCGAAAGCCTCGATCCGCTCGGGCCCTTCGGCGCCAAGGAAGCGAGCGAAGGGGCCCTGCACGGTTTTGCACCGGCTCTCACTAACGCCATCTTCGATGCGATCGGCATCCGCCTCAGCGAGTTGCCGGCCACACCCGAGCGCGTGCTCGAAGCGATCCACGCCGAACAGCGCGCGCAGCGGCTGCGCGCGCGCCGCAGCGCGAATGTGCAGACGGTCTCCGAAGGCGCTTGAGATGACGACCGCTGCGCGCACTCCAGGCTCCGCGCGAGGCCAGGTGGCCCGGGGTACGTTCTCCGGCCCAGGCTCGCGGGGCACCCGATGGGGTCCACCGCGCGCAGCGCCATCAACGCCGTCCAAGCGCGCGAAGGACCAGGACACCGCGAATCGGGCCTGCGCCCGTACCCCGAGCCACCTGTCCCGGCCAGCGCGTGGCACCCCTACGCATCGCCCGCCACCATGGGTTGTAGCAGGGCGGCGGTGGTGCCTCCGGGCGCAGGCCCGATTCGCGGTGTCCTGGCTCTGCGTGCGATTCGATGGTGTTGACGCGGCTGAGCGTTGTGGAACTCGGTGGTGCCCCGCGAGCGTGGGCCGGAGAACGGGGGCGGCGCCGCCGCCCTGGGGCGCAGTCGCTGCGGGGCTGGGCTTGCGCGGACAGAAGGCTTGCGCTCGAAGCCCCGGGCCCTGTCCTCGCGCGCAGCTTGGAGTGCGCGCAGCGGTGAACGGCAGCAAAGGGCCGAAGGCAGACCTGCACAAGGCTGCGGCATTTCGTGGGTCGTGGGTCGCGCGACGCGCGCTGGAGAGCTGAATGGCCCGCATCAGCGCCTCCGTCTACACCTCGCACGTGCCTGCCATCGGCGCGGCGCTGGACCTGGGCAAGACCGGCGAGCCCTACTGGCAAGCCGTGTTCAAGGGTTACGAGTTTTCCAAGCGCTGGCTCGCTCAGCACCGCCCCGACG
>JBAQUQ010000086.1:0-4719 GCA_049297615.1 Burkholderiaceae bacterium | reverse complement strand
CCTCTCGTGCATCCGCCGATCGGTGGCGCGCCCGCAGGCGCCCCGGTCGGCCTGGCCGGCCGGGGCGACAACATCGCGATGCGCTTCGACTACGGCCACGGCGACATCGCACAGGGCGAGGCCGAGTCCGACGTGATCGTCCAGGACAACTTCGAGCTGCACTACGTAACTCATTGTTGCATGGGAACATCCGGCGTGATCGCCGAGTTCGACGCCCAGGGCAAGCTGCTGCTCTACTCGAACACCCAGGTGCCCTTCCTGCACAAGCGCGAGTTCGCCGAAATCCTCGGCATGGACCCGGGGCGCATCCGCATCATCCAGCCGCCCATCGGCGGGGGCTTCGGCTCCAAGCTCGACATCTACCCCTTCGAGGTGATCTGCGTCTGGCTCGCGCGCGCGACGGGACGGCCGGTCAAGCTGGTGTTCAGCCGCGAAGAGGAGTTCCTCGCCTCGCCGACGCGCCAGCCGGTTCGCCTGCTGCTGCGCTCGGGGTGCAGAGCCGACGGCGCGCTGAGCTTTCGCGGCGTGCACACCCTGCACGACAACGGCGCCTACACCTCGTGGGGCGCGACGACGCCCTTCGTGATGATGCAGACCTTTTCGTCGCTGTACCGCGTGCCGCACTGCGACTACCACACCGTGGCGGTCTACTCGAACAATCCGTACGCCGGATCGTTCCGCGGTTACGGCAACCTGCAGGCGACCTTCGCCGTCGAGGCGCACATGGACCGTCTGGCCGAAGCGCTGCACATGGACCCGCTCGAGTTCCGCCTGAAGAACGCGCAGACGCCGGGCGAAGTGAGCGGCCAGGGCATGGTGTTCCGCAGTTGCGGTTTTCAGGAGTGCCTGCGCACGGCTGCGCAGCGCAGCGATTTCCAGCGCAAGCATCGCGACTACGCGGCGCTGCGCAATCAGCCCGGCCCAATCAAAAGCGGCATCGGCATGGCCGCGATGCTGCATGTGGGCGGCGGCGCGAAGATCTATCCGTCCGACGGCTGCGGCACGATGCTCAAGCTCGACGACTTCGGCCAGGTCACGCTGATCACCGGCGCTTCCGAGATCGGCCAGGGCTCGGAAACCGTGCTCGCGCAGCTGGTGTGCGAAGAGCTCGGCCTGCCGATGTCGGCGGTGAGCGTGGTCAACAACGACACCGACATCACGCCCTGGGACGTCGGCGTGCACGCGAGCCGCACGACGTTCATCGCCGGCAATTCGGCGATCGGTGCGGCGCGCAAGGCCAGGGCGAAGATCCTCGCCGCCGCGGCGCCGCGTTTCGATTGCACGGCCGATGAACTGGGCCTGAGCGGTGGCCACATCGTGCGCGCGGCAAGCGGCGAGCGGCTCGCCGAGCTGGCGCGCTTCCTGCGCAGCCTGCACTTCAGCGAGCACGCCGAACTCGTCATGACGAGCTTCTACTACGAGCCGCCGAGCGTGCACCAGGACAAGAACTTCAAGGGCGACGTCTCGGCCGCGTATGCGTGGGGCGCGCAGGTCATCGAGGTCGAGGTCGACACCGACACCGGCGTGGTGCGAATGCTCAAAGTGACCGCCGCGCACGACGTTGGCCGGGTCCTGAACCGCCTGGGCATCGAAGGCCAGATCGAGGGCGGCATCGTGATGGGCCAGGGCTACGCGTTGACGGAAAACCTCAGCGTCGACGCCGGGCGCATTCGCAATCCGAGTTTTCGCGACTACAAGCTGATCACGGCACCCGAGATCCCCGAGATGGACATCCACTTCATCGAATCGATGGACGGCGAAGGACCGCAGGGCGCCAAGGGCGTCGGCGAGGCGCCGGCGATCTGCGTCGCGGCGGCCACGGCGAATGCGATCTACAACGCCACGGGAGTGCGCATCACGAGCCTGCCGTTCACGCCCGAGCGCGTCTACCGCGCCCTGCACGGCGCCTTGCCGGCGCTGCGGCCGACGCCCAGGCTCGGGGCGCCAGGGTGAAACCACGCACCGTGCTGTCGCTCGAGCAGGCGCTGTCCCTGCCGTATGCGACGCTGCGCTTTGCCCAACTCGGCTGGCGCGTGATCCGCATCGAGGCCACGCCTTCGGGCGAAGGTCTGCCCGGTGACCCGAACCGCTACATCGGTGGGCGCATCGCCGACGGCGACCGGCGCAGCTACTTCGTCGCGCCCAATGTGGGCAAGCAGGCGATCGCGCTGAACCTGAAAGACGAGCGCGGCCGGCGATTGCTGCTGCACCTGATCCGTGAACTCGGCGTCGACGTATTCTGCTGCAACACCGTGCCGGCGCGCTACGCCGCGCTCGGCATCGCACCGGCGGCACTGCGCGCGCACAAGCCCGACCTCATCTGGGCCGGCATCTCGGCGCTCGGGCCGCAATACCCCGACACGCCCGGCTACGACCCGGTGCTCCAGGCGATGGCCGGCTATATGGAAGTGACCGGTGCGCGCGACGGTCCGCCGACCCTGGCCGGCATCCCGGTCATCGACCTGAAGGCCGGCGACGAGGTCTATGCCAATGTGATGCGGGCCCTGCTCGAGCGCGTCGAGACCGGCGAGGGCGCCGAGATCCACGTCTCGATGCTGCAGGCCGCGGCGTCGTGGTTGATCACGGTGCTGCCCCTGGTCGACTTCGGCTGCCAGCCGAGCGAGATCACGCGCGCCGGCAACGAGCACCGCAAGTTCATCCCGACCAATGTCTACCGCACCTGCGATGGCTATGTCTTTCTCGCCATCGGCAGCGACGCGCAATGGCGGCGCTTCACCGCGATCCCGAAGTTCGCGCGCGTCGCCAACGCAGTGCGGGCGACGAACGAAGGGCGCCACGCCGAGCGCGAGGCGATCCACCGCGACATCGGCGCGGTGACTCGCGTCCACCCGGCCGATGAAATCCTCGCCGACCTGCGCGGCGCGACGATTCCCGCGACGCTCATCCAAACCATCACCCAGGTGCGCGAGCTGCCGCAACTGCGCGCCAAGCTGACGCGCACGACCCTGCCCGACGGGCGCACGGTGCGATTGCAGCCGATGGCGGTGGACCTTGCCGGCGCGCGCGCTGAATTCGCCTTTGCGCCGAAGTACGGCCAGCACACGCGCAGCGTGCTCGCCGAGGCCGGGCTCGGCGAAACCGACATCGCGGCGCTGTTCGACGCCGGCGTCGTTGCCTGAACGAGGCCTGCCCAGCGAGACCCCCTTGAGCGCTGCGTTTCCCGCCAACCCGATGCTCACCTTCAGCGCGCGGCCGATGCCGCGCCACGTCGGCGTCATCGGCGCCGGCGCGATCGGGCCCGACATCGCCTACTACCTGAAGAGCGCATTGCCCGCGCTCGAACTCACCCTGATCGACATCCGCCGGTCTGCGATCGACGCCGCGCTCGCGCGCCTGCGCGAGTACAGCGACAAGGCGGTCGCGCGCGGCAAGCTCGAGCCGGCTGCGGCGCAGCAGCTGCTCGCGAATCTGCACGGCAGCACCGATTACGACGCGCTCGCACCCTGCGACTGGGTGCTCGAAGCCGCCAGCGAAAACCTGGCCCTCAAGCAGCGCATCTTCGCCGACGTCGAAGCGCGGATCGGCGCTGACGCCGTCATCACGTCCAACACCAGTTCGCTGCCGGCGGCGCGCATCTTCGCCGAGCTGGGTCGCCCCGAGCGCGCGACCGTGACGCATTTCTTCGCGCCGGCCTGGCGCAACCCGGCGGTCGAAGTGATCGCCTGGGAGCGCGCCGATCCGGCGCTGATCGCCTGGCTGCGGCGCTTGTTCTGCATGACGGGCAAGCTGCCCCTGCTGAGCACCGACGCGCCGTGTTTCATGCTCGACCGCGTCTTCGACAACTGGTGCAACGAAGCGGCGCTGATGCTGGCCTTTGCCGGCGCCGCCGAGATCGACAGCGTGGCCCAGGAGTTCGTTTACGCCGGGCCGTTCTACGTGCTGAACCTTGCGCAGGGCAACCCGATCATCGTCGAGACGAATACCCTGCAGGCCGACCTCGAGGGCGAGCACTATCGGCCCGCGCCGATCTTGCGCAGCGTCGAGCGCTGGGCGACGAATCCGCCGAACCGGCCGGTCGACGTCGCGCCCGAGCAGCGCGTGCGCATCCGCGAGCGCCTGCTCGGCGTGCTGCTTTCGCAGTCGGCGGACATTGTCGAACGTGGCATCGGCACTGCCGCCGATCTCGACCTCGGCTGCCGCGTCGCGCTCGGCTTCAGGCAGGGGCCGCTCGAGCTGATGCGCAGCCTGGGCGACGCGGAGAGTTCGCGCCTGCTGGCACGGTTCGCGCTCGATCGGCCCGGCATGCCGGTGGCCAAGCGTGCGCTGTCCGACTATCAACCGGCACAGCGCCATGTGCTGGTGGACAGCATCGATGGCGTCAAGCTGATCACGCTGCGCCGTCCCGAGGCGTTGAATGCGCTGCACGATCAAATGACGGACGAGATCCTGGGTGTCATGCGCCGCTTCGAGGACGATGCGGGCACGGCCGGTTTCATCATCGTCGGCTACGGCACGCGCGCGTTCTGCGCCGGTGCCGACATCGGCCGCTTTGCGGCGCTGCTCGGCAACGCCGAGGCGGCCGCGCAGTACGCGCGCGACTGTTCGCGCCTGCTGGTGCACCTGGACGGCATGCGCAAACCCGTCGTCGCCGCGCTGAACGGCATGGCCCTGGGGGGAGGCTTCGAACTCGCGCTGCGCTGCCATGCGCGCGTCGCGCAGCGCGGCGCGTGGCTGCAATCGCCCGAGGTGACGCTCGGC
>JBAQUQ010000085.1:0-12646 GCA_049297615.1 Burkholderiaceae bacterium | reverse complement strand
CACGGGCACTGGCGCCGCTTCGGCCGCGGCGGCGGCAGCAGCAGCGGCCTTCTTCCCCCGTGGCGTTTTTACAGGCACCGCGCTAACGGCAGCGGCAGCTGCGGCAGCAGCAGCGGCGGCGCTGGCTTCACGCTCGAGCTGTGCAGCGACTGCGCGCTCGCGCTGCTCTGCTGCTTCGCGTTCTTCGCGAACGCGGCGCTGCTCGGCCAGGTCTTCTTCCTGGAGGCGCAGCTGGGCCGCCTGGGTTTGGGCTTGTTCTTCGCGGCGTACGAGTTCGGCATCGTCGGTCACGGGTGCCGCAGCCGGCGCCGGGGCGCTGCTGGCCTCGTCGCGTTTGACGAACGTGCGCTTCTTGCGCACTTCGACCTGAATCGTGCGCGCTTTGCCGCTCGCGTCGGCCTGCTTGATTTCGCTGGTGGATTTGCGCGTCAGCGTGATCTTCTTGCGCTCGGTGCCCGCGGCAATGCCGTGCGTCGAGCGCAGGTATTCGAGGAGGCGCTCTTTGTCGGCCTCGGTCACGCTGGCTTGCGTCGATGCCTTGCTCAGGCCGGCCGACTGCATCTGCTCGAGCAGCGTGGTCGCCGAGCGATTCAGCTCGGTGGCGAGTTGGGCGACGGTGGTCGAGGCCATTGTTCAGTCCTTGCTTGGTCTAGCTTGTCTTGCTCGTCATGCTCATATTGTTCGTTGCAGCGGTGCGAATCGAATGTCTGCTCTGGCCCGGGCGATCATTCGTTGAACCAATGTTCGCGCGCCTTCATGATCAGGGCCTTGGCCGTGACTTCGTCGATGGCGGTGATCTCGATCAGTTCGTCCACGGCCAGGTCGGCGAGGTCGTCGCGCTTGTGAATGCCGCCGTCGGCGAGCTTGGAGATCAGTTGCGGCGTCAAGCCTTCCAGGTCGCGCAAATCCTGCGACACGTCGCCGACGCTTTCTTCCTTGGCGATTTCCATCGTCAGCAAAGCATCTTTGGCGCGCGTGCGCAGTTCGTTGACGGTGTCTTCGTCGAAGCTCTCGATCTCGAGCATTTCCTGCATGGGCACGTAAGCGACTTCTTCCAGGCTCGAGAACCCCTCGGCGATCAGGATGTCGGCGACCTCGGCGTCGACGTCGAGCTTTTCGATGAACAGCTTGCGCACGGTGTCGGATTCGGTGGCATGCTTGGACGCCGATTCTTCGGCCGTCATGATATTGATGCGCCAACCCGTCATTTCGGAAGCCAGGCGCACGTTCTGACCGCCACGGCCGATGGCGATGGCGAGGTTTTCTTCATCGACCACGACATCCATCGCATGGCGCTCCTCGTCGACGACGATCGACACCACATTGGCCGGCGCGAGCGCCCCGATGACGAATTGCGCCGGGTCTTCCGACCACAGCACGATGTCGACGCGTTCCCCGGCGAGTTCATTCGTCACCGCATTCACGCGCGAGCCGCGCACACCGACGCAGGTGCCGATCGGATCGACCCGTTTGTCATGGGACACGACCGCGATCTTGGCGCGCGAACCCGGGTCGCGGGCGCACGACTTGATTTCCAGCAGCCGTTGTTCGATTTCCGGCACTTCCTGCGCGAACAGCTCGATCATGAAACCCGGCGCGCTGCGCGAAAGCAGAATCTGCGGTCCGCGCAGGGTGGAATCGACATCGGCGATGTAGGCACGCACCCGGTCTCCGGTGCGCAGGTTTTCCTTGGGGATCATTTCAGTGCGGCGCAAGCGGCCCTCGACCCGCCCCGATTCGACGATCACGTCGCCCTTGTCGAGACGCTTCACGGTGCCGACGAAGATCTTCTCGCCGCGCGACAGAAAATCATTCAACAACTGCTCTCGTTCGGCGTCGCGAATCTTCTGCAGAATCACTTGCTTGGCGGCTTGCGCGCCGATGCGCCCGATCGACACCGATTCGACCGGCTCTTCGATGTAGTCGTCGACTTCGATGTCGGGAATTTGCTCGAGCGCCTCGAACAGCAGGATTTCGGAGTCGGGCAGCTGCAAACCGGCTTCATCAGGCACGACATGCCAGCGGCGGAAGGTTTCGTATTCGCCGCTGTCGCGATCGACCGTGACGCGCATGTCCACTTCGCCGCCGTGCAGCTTTTTCGACGCCGACGCCAGCGCCGCCTCGACGGCGCCGAACACCACTTCGAGATCGACACTCTTCTCGCGCGAGATGGCATCGACCAGCATCAACAGTTCGCGATTCATTGAATTCGGTCTCCTTGAACGCCCTTGATCGGGCGGGCGGGCGCCGGCAGCTCCTGCCCGGCCGATCGGCGGCCCTTGAAATCGAGCACTGGCACGAGGCGCGCCTCGCGCACGTCCTCGAGCAGGAAGTCCAGTGCCTGCTCGGACTCACCGACCCCGATCACGACACGCCAGAGCGCACCATGCGCGCGCAATTCGCCGCGATATTTCTTGCGCCCCTGCAATGCGAGCTTCAACGTCAAGTCGATTTGCTCGCCGGCAAAGCGCTCGAAGTCGGCTTGCTTTTTCAGCGGCCGATCCAGCCCCGGCGAGGACACCTCGAGTCGCTGGTAATCGCAGCCTTCCACCTCCAGCACATGCTGGAGCTGACGCGTCACCTTTTCGCAGTCTTGCACCGTGATGAACTGCTGTGCTCCTGCATCGTCATACAGATCGACGGATTCGGCAGCAGGCTCGGGGACAGTCTTGCTGGCGATCTTGTCAATGAACACGCGCAACAATCCCCCCGCACTGCGCTGTGCGTCCACCAATTCGTAGCCCAGGCCGGTCACAGTGCCCAGCACCGCGCGTTGCCAATCCATCAGCTTCTATCCTGCCTTGTTGCCCGCTCCAAGCCGCTGCAGCAAGGTCGATCGACCAAAAAAAATGGGCTGGAAGAATCCGCCCAATCACTTCATCTCGAAAGGTCGGATTGTAGCCTGAGCCGTGGGGCGCAATCAAGACTTTGCCCGCCAATCCGACGCCAGACCGCTGGCATGCCAGAATCCGGCTCGCCTAGAGCCACTGACCCCACCCACCCTGTCTGGAGCCAAGCATGGGATTCCTCGCCGGCAAGCGGCTTCTGATTACCGGCGTGCTGTCGAATCGCTCGATCGCCTACGGCATCGCCCGCGCCTGCCACCGCGAGGGGGCCGAACTGGCCTTCAGCTACCAGGGCGAGCGCTTCAAGGACCGGGTCTCGGAGTTCGCCCAGGATTTCGACTCGCGCCTGGTGTACGACTGCGACGTTTCCGACGACGCACAGATCGAGCGTTTGTTCAGCGCTTTGGCGCAGGCTTGGCCGCAGTTCGACGGTTTTGTGCACTCGATCGGCTACGCCCCAAAGGACTCGATCACCGGCGAATTTCTCGACGGCCTGTCGCGCGAGGCGTTCCGCATCGCCCACGATATTTCGAGCTACAGCTTTCCAGCCATGGCCAAGTTCGCCCTGCCGGGTCTTCGCGCCGGTTCGGCCCTGCTGACGCTGACCTATCTGGGCGCGGTGCGCAGCGTGCCGAACTACAACACGATGGGACTGGCCAAGGCTTCGCTGGAAGCCAGCGTGCGTTACCTGGCCGCAAATCTGGGTCCCAGGGGGATCCGCGTGAACGCGATTTCGGCCGGACCGATCAAGACACTCGCTGCCTCGGGCATCAAGGATTTCGGCAAAATTCTCGAGGTGGTGGCCAACAATGCGCCGCTGCGGCGCAATGTGACGATCGACGATGTCGGCAACGTCGCTGCCTTCTTGCTGTCGCCCTTGGCGGCAGGTGTCACCTCGGAAATCACTTACGTCGACGGGGGCTTTAGTCACGCGATGGCTGGAGCAACTGCGGCCCAGTGAACCGCACGCGAGCGCGCCAATGAGTTCACCGCGCCTGCTGGCCGACATCGGCGCAACGTCGGCCCGCTTCGCCCTGTTGTTCCCCGGGCACAGCATGCCGGCTGAATTGGCCGTGTTGCCGTGCAAGGAACACGCATCCCTGCTCGACGCGATTTGCACTTATCTCGCGCGGCACACCGGGGTTGCCCCGCGCTCCTGCGCCATCGGCATTGCCACGCCGGTGCTGGGCGACTGGGTGAGCATGACGAATCATCCCTGGTCGTTTTCGATCCGCGAACTCCAGGCGGCGCTGGCGCTGGAGCGCCTGGTCGTCATCAACGATTTCACGGCGCTGGCCTTGGCCTTGCCGTTGTTGCCGGCGCACGAGCTTCGAAGCATTGGCGCGGGCCTTGCCAAACCAGGCGCTCCGATCGCCGTGCTCGGCCCTGGCACGGGCTTGGGCGTTTCGGGCCTGATCCCGCACGGCAAGACCTTCGTGCCCATCGTCGGTGAGGGCGGGCACGTGACACTGAGCCCCGCCAATGAGGCCGAAGACGCGGTGCTCACCCAATTGCGGCAACGCTTCGGCCACGCCTCGGCCGAACGTGCCTTGTCGGGACCCGGGCTGGTGAACCTGTACCTGGCGTGCTGCGAAATCGCCGGGCGCACGCCCCTGGCGCTCGAACCCCAGCAGGTGAGCGCGCGCGCGCTGAGCGACGAAGACCCGATGTGCCGCCGCGCCGTCGAGCTGTTCTTTGCCTTCCTCGGGACGAGCGCGGGAAACCTGGCCTTGACGCTCGGTGCGTTGGGCGGCGTCTACATCGGCGGGGGCATCGTACCGCGACTCATCGGACTGATGGAGCCCTCGCTGTTTCGCGCGCGTTTCGAAGGCAAGGGCCGCTACGCCGACTATTTGCGCGACATCCCGACCTGGGTCATCGAGAGCGACTTTCCGCCGGCCTTGCTCGGCGCGGCGCGCGCGCTGGAAATGGCAGACTGAGCGCCCGGCAGATCGTGCCAGGCAATCCGCGTGAAGGCGGGCGCGCGGGATCAGCGAACGCAGTCGACCGAGTAGTGCCGCGAAGTGCCTTCGCCTTCGGCGTCGACCAGGCCGTGCACGTCGGTATCGAAACCCGGAAACGCTGCGTTGAACTCACGCGTGAACTGGAGGTAGGAGACGATCTTCCTGTTGAATCGTTCGCCGGGAATCAGCAGCGGAATTCCCGGCGGATACGGTGTGAGCAGTGAGGTCGTGATGCGCCCTTCCAGCGCGTCGATCGCAACGCGTTCGGTGTTGCGCTTGGCGATGTTGGCGAAGGCGTCACTGGGTTTCATCGCCGGTTGCAAGTCCGACAAATACATGTCCGTCGTCAGGCGCGCGATGTCACCCTTGGCATACATCTCATGCAGGCTTTGCGACAAGTCGCGCAGGCCCAGACGTTCGTAGCGCGGGTGTTTGGCGCAGAACTCGGGCAAGATGCGCCACATCGGCTGGTTCTTGTCGTAGTCGTCCTTGAACTGCTGCAATGCCGTGAGCAGCGTGTTCCAGCGGCCCTTCGTGATGCCGATCGTGAACATGATGAAGAATGAATAAAGACCCGTCTTCTCGACGACGACGCCGTGTTCGGCGAGGAACTTGGTGATGATCGATGCGGGAATGCCGGTCTTGGCGAATCTGCCCGACACGTCCAGGCCCGGCGTGATGATCGTGCTCTTGATCGGGTCGAGCAGGTTGAAGCCTTCGGCCAGGTCGCCGAAGCCGTGCCACTTGGCGCCCGCTTTGAGAATCCAGTCGGCGGCGCTGCCCACGCCCTGGCCGGCCAGCTTGTCGGGGCCCCACACCTTGAACCACCAGTCAGCGCCGTATTCCTTGTCGACCTTGCGCATGGCGCGGCGAAAGTCCAGAGCTTCGAGAATGCTTTCTTCGACGAGCGCGGTCCCGCCGGGCGCCTCCATCATCGCCGCGGCGACGTCGCACGACGCGATGATCGCGTACTGCGGGCTCGTCGAGGTGTGCATCAGGTAGGCCTCGTTGAAGAGGTGGCGGTCGAGCTTGCGCGTCTGCGCATCCTGCACCAGCACCTGGGAAGCCTGGCTCAGGCCCGCCAGCAGCTTGTGGGTCGACTGCGTGGCGAACACCAACTGGTCTTTCGGGCGGGCGTCGTATTTCGCCAGCGCGTGATAGCCCTTGTAAAAGGGGTGGAAGGCCGCGTGCGGCACCCAGGCCTCGTCGAAATGCAAGGTATCGATGTAGCCGTCCAGCGACGCCTTGATCGTCCCGGTGTTGTAGAGCACGCCGTCGTAGGTGCTCTGGGTGAGGGTGAGGATGCTCGGCTTGACCGCCTTGAGGTCGACGCCGGCGAGCAAGGGGTTGGCGGCGATCTTGCGCCGGATCGCCAGGGGTGAAAACTCGTCCTGCGCGATCGGACCGATGATGCCGTAGTGATTGCGCGTCGGGCGCAGGAACACGGGCACCGCACCCGTCATGATGATGGAATGCAGGATCGACTTGTGGCAATTTCGATCCACGACCACCACGTCGCCCGGCGCCACCGTGTGGTGCCACACCATCTTGTTCGAGGTGCTCGTTCCATTGGTGACGAAAAAACAATGATCGGCGTTGAAGATGCGCGCCGCGTTGCGTTCCGAAGCGGCCACCGGGCCGGTGTGGTCGAGCAACTGGCCGAGTTCGTCCACCGCATTGCACACATCGGCACGCAGCATGTTCTCACCGAAGAACTGGTGGAACATGCGCCCCACCGGGCTCTTCAGGAAGGCCACGCCGCCCGAATGGCCCGGGCAATGCCACGAATAGGAGCCGTCCTGAGCGTAGTCGACCAGGGCACGAAAGAACGGCGGCGCCAAGCCGTCGAGGTAGCTCTTGGCTTCGCGAATGATGTGGCGCGCCACGAACTCGGGCGTGTCTTCGAACATGTGGATGAAGCCGTGCAGCTCGCGCAAGACGTCGTTGGGCAGGTGCTGGGACGTGCGCGTTTCGCCGTACAGGTAAATCGGAATCTCCGAGTTCTTGAAGCGGATCTCCTGGATGAACTTGCGCAGGCTCACGACGGCCGGGTCGAGCTCGGGCCCCGGCGTGAACTCTTCGTCGTCGATCGACAGAATGAACGCGCTGGCGCGGCTTTGCTGCTGCGCGAACTGGCTCAAGTCGCCGTAGCTGGTCGCCCCGAGCACTTCGAAGCCTTCTTTTTCGATCGCCGCCGCGAGCGCCCGAATTCCCAGGCCCGAGGTGTTCTCGGAGCGGAAATCTTCGTCGATGATGACGATCGGAAAGTTGAAACGCAGCATGCGTATTGCCTCGGGCAGGGACGGGAGGCGCGAAGTGTAGAGCCACGGGTGGTGCCGGCGCCCTACACTTCGCGGGCGCCACTGGCGCCACCTTGCACCTGGACTTTGCACAAGGAGAGCGAATGGACCCGTCCCCTGCAACCCTCTGGTGGGTCGCGGCCGGTGTGGCCGTCGCGGCCGAGTTGGCTACCGGGACGTTCTACCTGCTGCTGTTCGCGCTGGGCATGGCGGCAGGGGCGGTCGCCGCGCACCTGGGCGCGTCGTTGAACGCGCAGATTGTCGCCGCCGCCGTCATTGCGGGAGGCACCACCGCCCTGTGGCACTGGAAGCGCGCGCGCGCGCCGCATGCCAAGCCGGCACCGGAGAACCGCGACGTCAACCTCGACATCGGCAGCTCGGTGCACGTCGAACAATGGGCGTCCGACCGCACGGCGCGCGTGCAGTATCGCGGCTCCACCTGGACCGCACGCCTCGCACCCGGCGCGGTGCCCGCCGGTGGCGAGCACCGCGTCAGCGCCGTCGAAGGCAACTGGTTGGTGCTCGCCCCGCGCACCGATTCCTGAATCCAACGGAGAAGCACACCGTGGAAATCGCCCTGATCGTCGCTGTCGTCGTCGTCATATTCGTCGTGCGTACCTTCAAGATCGTCCCGCAGCAGCACGCCTGGGTGGTCGAGAGGCTCGGCAAGTACGACCGCACGCTGGCACCGGGCCTGAAGTTCGTCGTGCCTTTCATCGAGCGAGTGGCGTACAAGCATTCGCTCAAGGAGGTGCCGCTCGACGTGCCGAGCCAGGTGTGCATCACGCGCGACAACACCCAGCTGCAGGTCGACGGCATCATCTACTTCCAGATCACGGACCCGATGCGCGCGAGTTATGGCTCGAGCAATTACGTGTTCGCGATCACGCAACTCGCACAGACACTGCTGCGCTCCGTCATCGGCAAGATGGAACTCGACAAGACCTTCGAGGAGCGCGACGCGATCAACCACTCCGTGGTCAACGCCCTGGACGTCGCGGCGCAGAACTGGGGCGTGAAGGTGCTGCGCTACGAAATCAAGGACCTCACGCCACCGAAGGAAATCTTGCACGCCATGCAGGCGCAGATCACGGCCGAGCGTGAAAAGCGCGCCTTGATCGCCGCCTCGGAGGGGCGCAAGCAGGAACAGATCAATATCGCCACCGGCGAACGCGAGGCCTTCATCGCACGCTCCGAAGGGCAACGCCAGGCCGAGATCAACCAGGCGCAAGGCGAGGCCGCCGCGATCATCGCCGTGGCCGACGCCACCGCCGACGCGATTCGCAAGATCGCCGAAGCGATCCGCTCACCCGGGGGCGAGCAGGCGGTGCAACTCAAGGTCGCCGAGAAGGCCGTCGAAGCCTACGGCCACCTCGCGCAAAAGAACAACACGATGATCGTCCCGGGCAATATGACCGAGGTGTCGTCGCTGATCGCCACCGCGATGGCATTGATCAAGGCCAAGACGCCCGGCGCCAATTAAGGCTCGCCCAGCGTCCCGAGAAGGCGCTCAGAAACTGGTCCTGGTCTTGACCAGGAACTGAAACTTCTTGACGCTGACGTCCGAATCGATCGGAGACGCCATGTCGACGTGCAACACATTGCTGAACGCCGCACGCGTGTTGAAAATCCGCAAGCCCACTCCGGCATTGCGCAGCCAGCCAGGATTGGCGGCGTTCACGTTGTCGCCGCTCCAGGCGCGGCCGGTATCGAAGAACACCGCGGCACCGACGCGAAACAGTTGATAAACGTAGACGTCGGTGTAAACGCGTTCTTCGAGCGTGAACAGGGCGCGCCGCGTCCCGCTCTGGTAGCGCAGCGGGTAGCCGCGCAGGCCGTTGTCGCCGCCAAGCTGCAGGGCATCGGCGGCGTCGGGCCTGGTCAGCATGTCGCCCGTTGCCGACGCATAGAACAAGAAACGCGGGTTTTGCGGCAAGTAGTATTGAGCTTGGCCCCCGAGGCGTTGGCGCCTGACCCCGGTGCCCGAATACTGGCCCGAAATGGCTGCCGAAGCGAGCAGGGTGTGTTCGGGCGCAGGTTCGAAACCGCGTGACAACGATCCCGAATAGAGCCAGGCATCGCGGCTCGAACCGAAGCCAGTGGTCGCCCGACCCAGTTGCAGCGTCGAGGTGAGTCCGAGCGCGAAGAATTCAGTGCGTTCGATCAGGTTGCGGTTCTTGAGCTTTTCGAATCGATCCTCGATCAAGTCGAAGCGGACAAAGGGCGCCACCAGCTTGTCCTGCGCCGGCAATTGCGCGGGTGCCACCCGCCCTGGTTCAACTGCGTAGGCGTCGTGCTGCTGGCTCACGCCGACCGAGTAGCGCCGCACCCAACCGTCCACCCGGCCCTGCGACAAGCCGCCGAACACCTCGGCCTGGTTCTGCCGGTGGCGGTACTCGCTGGCCACGACGCCGGCGTTGTAGATCGCGTCGATGCGGTCGTCCCGGGACACCGTGACGCCGGCCGCCCAGGGTGTGTCGAGCGCGTAGAAGGGCTGGGCAAGCGTCGCCGCATCGCGTTTGCCGTCGCTGTTGCTTGCGTGGCTGTAGCTCAGCGAGGTCCAGCCGCCGAAAGCGCGCTCGTTGGAGAACTGGAACTCATTGCTGGATCGGTCGACATTCGTCGAGCGGCCGTAGCTGACGGTGACGCCGCTGCCCAGCAGGTTGTAGTCGACGAGTTTGATGCCGCTTGAATTGGCCCCGCCGGATCGACCCGCGCTCAAGCCCGGGTCCAGCGTCCAGGTGTCGCGCGTGCGCACCTCGATATCGACCACGCCGTCGTGGTAGGCCAGTGGGCGCAACTGGACATCGTAGAGATAGCGCGTGCTGCGCAGCACGCGTTCGGTCTCGTCGATGAGGCGTACCGACAGCGGCTCGCCGCTCTTGAACAGCAGCGCCCGCTCGATGACGCCCACGCGCGTCTGAATGTGCAGCGCGTTCGCCCAGCGGAACAGCAGTTTGTCTTCCTTTGGATTTTCGGTATCGAAGATGTCGCGATTGACGATGCGAATCTCTCCAATCGTCGCACCTGCGGCCTCGAGTTCCGCAAAAGAAGGCAGCGGCGCAGCCGGCTCCAGCGCCCGCACGACGCATGAAATCCACAGCATGCCCGCGGCCAGCGCGAGCCTGCCTCCCAGGCAGCACGCGAAGCGGCGCCGCGATCGTGTCGAAGTTGCAATCATTCGGCCCCTGGGCCCTGCGGTACGGTTGAGCGGGATTTCAGCTCACCCCGGCGTCGAACTCGGCACCCTGCCACGGCCCGTACGCGTCGCGCAACCGATCCGCCGACAAGGCGATGCACCAGCACAGCCAGGCCGTCCACAAGGTATGGCTCATGAAGTGGGCGCCACGCGCCTGCTGGGCGAGACCGAACAAGAGGCCTGCCGCCAAGGCCACCGCGAGCCAGGCGCGCGCGGCTCTGGGGGCGGCCTCGGCAAAAGCGAAATAGCCTGCGACGAAAGCAAAACCCGCCGAGGCGTGGCCGGCCGGAAAACACCTGCCGCTGCCACCGTCGAACATGGCCCAGGCCCAATGCGAGACATGCCTTGCGGTCCGCCCGAACTCGGCCAGATCCCACGGGCAGCTGGTATTGCTGAAGGCCTTGAGCACATTGACGGCCAAGACGGCCACCAGCGCGCTCACCACCAGTTGCAGCCGGCGTGACACGTCGATTCGCTTGAACACGCCCAGCGGCCACCACACCATCAGGCTCGCGACGAGCACGCAAGCCCAGGCAGCGAGGCGCCCGCCTTCATGCAGCACCGCGCTGAGCAGCCAATCGTCCTTGAGCGGAAAACCCGCCGGGCCGCCGAACCAGGCGGCCAATTGCATGTCGAGCGGGCTGGCGTCCCAGGCCAGCAGCAGGGGCAGCGAAAGGGTGGCGACCCACAAGGCTGGCCTGGCAGTCGGGCTTTGCATCCGGTCGATGGTCGCCAGATCACCTTATCGTCACATTAACAGTCCTCGTCGCCGACCCAGCGGCGCCGCACAATGCGGGCATGCGTGTGTTGATCGTCGAAGACGATGAAGATATCGCCGCGGGGCTGCGTGGCCACCTGCGCCAGGAGGGCTATGCGGTTGACCTCGCCCAGGGCGTGGCTTCGGCCTGGGCCGCATTGCGTGCCGAGCCGTTCGACCTCGTGCTGCTCGATCTGGGGCTGGCCGACGGCGACGGCGCCGAAGTGCTGCGGCGCCTGCGCGACGCGCCCGATGGCGCCCTGCCCGACGCCGCCACACCGGTGTTGATCATGACCGCGCGCGATGAGGTCAGCTCGCGCATTGCCGGCCTCGACCAGGGCGCGGACGACTACATGGTCAAACCCCTCGACCCCGACGAGCTCACCGCTCGCATTCGCGCGCTGCGCCGCCGCGCGCATGGCCGGGCTGTGCCGACCCTGAGGCACGGCGAGCTCGAGATCGACCCGGGCGCGCGGGCGGTCCGCCTTCGCGGCCAAGCGGTGGCGCTCTCGGCACGCGAGTACATGTTGCTGTTGGCCCTGATCGAGATTTCGCCGAGGGTGTTGTCGCGTGGCCAGATCGAAGCTCGCCTGTACGACTGGGACAGCCCGCTCGAGAGCAATGCGATCGAGGTGCATGTGCACCACCTGCGGCGCAAGCTCGGCGAAGGCGTGATCCGCACGCTGCGCGGCGTCGGCTATTTCGTCCCCGCGCAGGCGCAGGCATCGTGAGAAAGCGCTCCCTGGCTCGCCATCTGTTGGCTTGGGCGCTCGGCGCGCTGGCGCTGGTGTGGGCGAGCTTCATCGTCGTGGGTTTTCGCACCGGGATCCACGAAGCCGATGAATTGACCGACGGCCACCTCGCCAGCGTGGCCTCGATTCTTCTCAGCCAGTCCAACGGCGAATTCGTCGAGCGGCGCGACGCGGGCCAATCGGTGACACCCGATCTGAAGCGTCACGACTATCAGCAGTCGATGAGCATCATGCTCTGGAACGCCAGCGGGCAACTCGTCACGCGCAGCGGCGACGCACCCTCGCCCCCATTCGCCAGCGGTGAAGGCTTTGCCGATTTGCTGCTCGGCGATCCACCGCAGCGCTGGCGCGGATTCTCGCTTTGGGACGGCCCGAACCGCGAGCGCAAGGTGATGGTGCTGCTGAGCGTGAAGGAGCGCGACGAACTCGCATCGGACATCGCGCAGCAAGTGATCGAGCCCGGCCTGTGGCTGCTGCCGGTGATCGCGCTGGCGCTCGGTCTGGCCATCCATCGTGGCCTGCTGCCCTTGCACGAGCTCTCGCGCGATGTTCACGAGCTCGACGTGAATCAGCCCACGCCACTGCGCACCCGCCATCCACACATCGAATTCGAGGCCGTTGTCGATTCGATCAACCAGCTCGTCGAACGGCAACAGGCTGCGCTGAACCGCGAACGCCAGCTCGCCAGCGAAATGGCGCACGAAATGCGTACGCCGCTGACGGCCCTGGCGCTGCAGGCACGCGCCTTGCGCGGCTCCCAGACCGAAGCCGAGCGCGCCGACACGCTCGAGCGACTCGAGCTCGGCACGCTGCGCGCCGGCCAGGTGC
>JBAQUQ010000084.1:0-8829 GCA_049297615.1 Burkholderiaceae bacterium | reverse complement strand
GCCGGCGCCGGCGCGCTGCTCGCTGCCGGTGCGCCAGGCAGCACGTCGGCAGTCGGCGCGGCGAGCAATTCGTCGAGTCTGGGAGGTGCGGCGTGTTGCGACCCGTCCCGGGCGAACCACACGTCGGCCATCGCGTGTTGCGTCCCGTCGCTTGCCGTGTAGCTCGACACCAGACCCAGCAGGTTGCCGTTGTCGATCTGATCGCCGGCAACGCCCCTCAGATCGAGCGAGGCGACTCCGAACTCGGCCAGGCTGTGCAGTTCACCGTCGTCGGTGCGACCGTCGAGGTTGGCGTCGACCCAGAGTTGCAGCCTGGCGAAGTTCACATCCGCCGCGGACAGGATGCCGTCACCGTTGCTGTCTTCCTGCGCCATTGCCGCGTAACCGTTGCCGGCGCGCGTGCCGTCGGCGAGTCGCGTCCCCGTGCCGAACAGCTCGCTCCCGTCATTGATCCGGCCGTCGCCGTTGCGGTCCATGACCAGCAATGCATCGGTCGCCGAAGCCCAGCCCACCCTCTGGGCATTGCCCGTGGCGTTCAGGTCGAACAGCACGCCGTTCGCTGCCGCCGTGGTGCGCACACCGTTGCCGTCCAGATCGAGCATGATCGGCGTGGCGCTGAACAAGGCGTCGATCTGCGATGCCGTCATCACGCCGATGTCGCTGCCTTCGAACGCCGAGACCTGGTTCATCGACATCGCGGCAATGTCTGCGGTCTCCAGCGCCACGATCTGGGCCGTGGTCAGCGCCACGATCTGGTCCGTCGTCAGCGCTTGGACTTGCAGGGTCGTGATGCCGGCGATCTGCCCCGGGGTCAATGCCTGGAACTGGTCCGTCGTGATGGCAACGATCTGGTCCGTCGTCATGGCGCGCAACGCCGTCACATTGATCGCCGCCAGGTCGGCCGTTTCCAGCGTCGAGATCTGGCTCGTGGTCAGGTTCGATATCTGGGTGCTGGTGAGCACCGAGAACTGCGCCGCACTCAGCGCATTCAGATCGTCCGAAGCCAGGCCTGCAAGTTGCGACGTCGTCAGGTTGATCACCTGCCCGCCCAGCGACGTGATTTGTGTCGTCGTCAACTCGGCGAGTTGGGCGTCGGTGAGGGAGCGCAAGGCGCTCGACGTGAGGGCGCGCAGATCGGCGGTTTCGATCACGCTGATCTGGTCGGTTGTCAGCGCCACGACCTGAGCCGTCGTGATGGCCGCGTATTGGCTCGTGCCCATTGCCGTCAGATCATCCGTCGTCAGGTTGGCGATCTGCGCCGAGGTGAGCGCTGCCACCTGGGCGGTGGTGAGCGCGGCGAACTGCGCCGTGCCCAGGGCATTGAGGTTGTCACTGACCAGGCTGGCGATCTGCGCGGTGCTCAGGGCGGCGACCTGGGCGGTGCTGAGCGCGCCCATGTTGTCCGAGCTCAGCGCGCCGAGCTGGTCCGTGCTCCACGCACGCAGCGCCGCGGAGCTCAGGGCGCGCAGGTCGGCGCTCTCCAGGGCACTGATCTGGTTCGTGCTGAGCACGGCGGCCTGGGCACTGCTCAGGGCGGCGATCTGGGCCGTCCCCAGGGCGTTGAAGTCCTCCGTGGTCAGGCCCAGGACCTGGCTCGTGGTCAGCCAGACCACTTGGCTAGTCGTCAGCGCCCCCACCTGGCTGGACGTGAGCGCCGCCAGCTGGTCGCTGCTGAACGCACGCAAGGCAGAGGAATTGAAAGCACGCAGGTCAGCGGTTTCGAAAGCACCGATATTGTCCGTGCTCAAGGCTGAGACGCTTGTCGAAGGGATGACGGCAACCTGCACCGATGTCAGCGCGGCAATCTGCGCCGTGCTGAAGGCCGCCCAATCTTCCGTGGTCAGTCCGGCAATCGTCGATGTGGAAAGACCCGCAATGATCGCGGTGGAAAGATTCGGAATGATGGTGGCCATGGGAGTTCCCTTGTGCTCATTGCTCAGCAGTTCCGTTCTATGTCGCAGCGACAAACGCGTCGCGCTTGTTCGCTTTGAATTGAACGGTTGGATTCGTGTCGCGCAGAAGGGCTTGGGCCCTCATGGCAAGGCTCGAAGGCGATGCCGCAGGCGGTCTACCCTTTCAGTGATGTGCGGATATCGGTGCGAGCCACAGACGACTTGAGCGACGATTGCGCTGCGCAAGCCGTCCTGTTCGTGAAACTGCAAGCCGGGTCCGCACCACTAAAGCTTGCGCGCGATGCGCCGATAAGCCGGGCTCGATGCCGTCTTATCGACCGACCATGCCACTCGACATGTTTGATGTTTTTTTCACAACCGCCGCATTTCGTCCTCAAGTCCAGGCGGGACCGGTCCGATAACGACAGCAACGCACCTGGGCAACCAGGCTCGTGCTCAGCTCAGGCAGCCGCAAGCAACGCCGCCAGTCACATCAACTGCAAGGAGCCCTCATCGTGGCAATGACCATCAACACCAACGTCGTTTCGCTGAACGCGCAACGCAATCTCTCGAACTCGAAGGTGTCGCTCGCCACCTCGATGGAACGCCTGTCCTCGGGCCTGCGAGTCAATTCGGCACGCGATGACGCTGCCGGCATGGCGATCGCCGACCGCATGAACGCACAGGTTCGCGGCATCAATGTCGCGATCCGCAATGCCAACGACGGCATCTCGCTGGCGCAGACCGCTGAAGGCGCGCTGGCGACAATCACCGAAGCGCTGCAGCGCATGCGCGAACTCGCCATCCAGGCGCAGAACGGTACGAACAGCGATTCGGACCGCGAGAACCTCGACGCCGAATACCAGCAGCTGTCCGAGGAAATCACGCGCATCGCCGACCAGACCAAGTTCAACGGCGTGGCCATCATCGGCGCCGGCGCGGGCGACAATGTCTTCCAGGTCGGGCCGAACAATGGCGACACCCTGACCATCACAACGGCATCGGTGACGACAGTGGCGGGCGACGTGGCCACCGCAGCGACCGCATTGACGGCCGTCGACGACCTCGACACGGCGCTGGACACGATCAATACCAGCCGCGCCACCTACGGCGCAGCGATGAGCCGCTTCTCGTTCGCGATCGCGAACCTGCAGATCACGGGCGAGAACCAAGCAGCAGCACGCGGCCGAATCATGGACGCCGATTTCGCCGCGGAAACGGCGAACCTCTCGCGCGCCCAGATCATGCAGCAAGCCGGCAGCGCGATGGTCGCGCAAGCGAATCAGTTGCCCAACCAGGTGCTGGCGCTGCTTCGTTAAGATCAAGAGACGGACCTCGAAGGCGAGGTCCATGAAACCACCAAGGCCGCCCTTCAGGGCGGCTTTTCCATTCCGATTAGCTTCGTTTTCGCGGCCCTTATCGAACGACTCGCTGCCCGCGCCATGCAGAAGAATCCACGCAGCAGACCCCAGCACTGAGGTCTGATCCGACCGGCTCAGCAGCCGGGCGCTCATGGATTCTCGAGGAGCACCTGCATGGCCCAGACCATCAATACCAATGTCGTTTCGTTGAACGCACAGCGCAACCTGACGGCGTCGAAGAACTCGCTCGCGACCTCGATGGAACGCTTGTCCTCGGGCCTGCGCGTCAACTCATCGCGCGACGACGCCGCCGGCCTGGCGATTGCCGACCGCATGAATGCGCAGATTCGCGGTATCAGCGTTGCGATCCGCAATGCCAACGATGGCATCTCGCTGGCGCAGACGGCTGAAGGTGCACTGGCCACCGTCACCGACGCGCTGCAGCGCATGCGCGAACTGGCGATCCAGGCCTTGAACGGTTCCAACGGGGACTCGGATCGCGCCAATCTGGACGCCGAGTACCAGCAACTGTCTCAGGAGGTCGACCGCGTTGCCCTGCAGACCAAGTTCAACGGCGTAGCGATCGTCGGCACCGGTGCGGGCACACAGACTTTCCAGGTCGGGCCGAACAACGGAGACACGCTGACGATGACGACGGTCGCGATCACGTCGGTGACGGGCGACATCTTGACGACAGGCGGCGCTGGCACGGCGCTGGACGCGATCGACGTGGCGCTGGACGCCATCAACACGGATCGCGCAACCTATGGCGCGGCGATGAGCCGGTTTGCGTTTGCAATCGCCAATCTGCAAATCACGGGCGAAAACCAGTCGGCCGCGCGCGGCCGCATCATGGACGCCGACTTCGCCGCGGAAACCGCGAACATGTCGCGCGCCAACATTCTCCAGCAGGCCGGAACGGCCATGGTCGCCCAGGCGAATCAGTTGCCGCAGCAAGTGCTGCAATTGCTGCGCAGCTGATCGCTCGCCCTTTCGGTACTCACTGCCTCGCCCATGGGCACCGAGGCAGTGAACGCCTGGCCGCTTCGCGAAATCCCTCAAGTCGCGCCGAGTCCTGCCGAAACGCGGTATGACGACAAAGGATTATTTCCATGGCCACGATTTCATCGCCGGGTATCGGCAGCGGGCTGGACATCAACAGCATCATCACGCAATTGGTGGCGGTCGAGCGCGTCCCGCTGACCAAGCTCGAATCCCAGGCGAAGGCGCTCGAGACCAAGTTGTCGACCTATGGCAAGGTCAAGGCGGCGATCTCGGCCCTGGGCGACGCCGCGTCGGCGCTGACGCGCAATGAGACCTGGGGCAAGACCACGGGTATTTCGAGCGACCCGGGCGCCGTGACGGTGACGACCGGCACCAACACCAAGGCCGGCAACTACTCGATCCAGGTCCAGCAACTCGCCGCCGCGCAGTCGAATGCGACCGGTGTGTTTGCTGCCCCCGATAGCGCTCAATTCGAAGGAACCCTGCACATCGAACTCGGCACCTGGGACGCCGGACAGACCGGCTTCACGCCCAAGGTCGGCGCCACCGCGGTGGACATCTCGGTCGGCCCGCCCGCGCAATCCCTGGCGCAATTGCGCGACAAGATCAATGCATCGGGCGCCGGCGTCACCGCTTCCGTGCTCACCGACGCCAGCGGCGCGCGCCTGGTGCTGCGCGCGAGCGCCACGGGCGTCTCGAACGCGTTTCGCATCGCCGTGGCCGACGGCGATGGCACAGACGGCGACGGTTTGGGCTTGTCGGCGCTGGCCTTCGACCCTTCCGCGGGAATCCTGACGATGGCGCAAGCGCTGGCCGCGGCGAACGCCTCGGCGAGCCTGAACAACCTTGCGATCGCTTCGGAGAGCAACACCCTGACCGACGTGCTCGACGGCATGACGCTCACGCTGAACAAGGTGACATCCGGCCCGGTACAGATCAACGTGGCGCAGGACACGCCGGCGCTTCGCAAATCGCTCGACGCGTTTGTAGCGGCCTACAACGATCTGAACAAACTGATGGCGGACCAGACCAGGCTCGACACGGCGAACAAGACCGGCAACACCTTGCACGGCGACAGCGCGGCGGTGGCGATCCGCAGCCAGATGCGCCAGTTGCTGGGCGCGACCAGCACCGCGTCGACCGTGTTCATGCGCCTGGCCGACGCCGGCCTGGACGTGCAGCGCGACGGCTCGATCGCGCTGAACGAGACCAAACTGACCAGCGCGCTGGCCAATGCCACGGAAGCGCGCAAGCTGTTCGGCAATGTCGACTCGCTGGTGAGCGATAACAACGGCATCGCCACGCGAATCCGCACGATGGCGGATCGCCTGCTCGACACCGACGGCACGATCGTCACGCGCACTGAAGGCCTGCGCAAGCGCATCGACTTGAACCAGGACCGCCAGGAAATGCTCAACGGGCGGATTGCCCAGGTCGAGAAACGCCTGCGCGCTCAGTACACCGCGCTGGACCGCCAGATGGGGCAGCTCACCAGCCTGTCGGGATACATCACGCAACAACTCGCGGTATTCAATAACAGATAGGAGCCTGTTTACGTCGTTTGAGCGGCTCAAGTCGGCCGGCAGCGTGTCGATAACCAAGGCACGCCAACCCCCAGGTCACACGACAGCCATGCAAGCGACTTTCGTTCGCCCCAACAAGTCCGATGCTTTTGCCAACGCCAATGCGTACCGGCACCTCGGCATCGAAACCGGCGTTTCAGGCGCTTCGCCGCATCGCCTCGTGGCCATGCTGTTCGACGGCGTGCAAGATTCGATCGCCCAGGCGCGAGGCGCCATTCGCTGCGGCGACCTCGCGACCAAGGGCCAATCGATTGCACGCGCGCTGCGCATCGTCAGCGAAGGCCTGGACAGTGCGCTCAATACCGACGCCGGTGGCCGCCTCGCGCTGGAATTGCGCGACCTCTACGACTACATCGCGCTGCGCCTGACGCAGGCCAACCTGAACAACGACGACGCGGCCCTGGCCGAGTGCGCACGCCTGATCGAACCGGTGCGCAGCGCCTGGCGCACGATCGCAGTGCAGGTACAAACCCCAAGGCCCGTGGCCGACCGCCTATGAACCCCAGTGCGTCCATGCCGCTCGACTCCCCCATGCCCGCGACGCTGCTGAACTACTACGAAGCCATCGAGCAGGCCAGCCGGGACATGCTCGCAGCCGCGCGCGACGGCGACTGGGATCGCGTCGTCAAGCTCGAAGGCGCTTGCGCCTTGTTGATCTCGCACCTCAAACACGCCGCAGCGCAAAAATCGCTGGCACCTGACGAAGCACAACTCAAGTCGCGCATCATGCAGCGCATCTTGATCAACGACGCCGAGATTCGCCAGCTCGCCGAGCCCTGGCTCGACGACCTCGACCGCCTGCTGGCCGGACGCAACCGAACGGTGCACTGACACTTCGCCGCACGATCGAGACTCGCAACGCCCTGGGCCTCAGTACGATGGACACGCTGCCGATGTCGCTGGATTCGCTGGCCGCCGCGCACGGCGGCCTGCACGACTTTCGCATGACCTCGGCGGTCGAGATTCGGGCCATGCTCAATCGCATCTGCAGCGCCAGCGTGGTCTTGAATCTGAATGCCAACGACGGAGCGAGCTGGGAAGTCAGGCCCTGGGTGATCGACTCGGCGCGCTCGGCCATCAGCATGATGTTCGACGGCAACAAGGACGACCCGCGGCTGCAGCGCGTGCTCGAGTGTGCGCAGACGATCGCCGTGGCCGTCATCGACGACGTGAAGATCCAGTTCGACGTGCTCGGCCTCGTGCTCGTGCACAGCGGCACGACGAGCGCGTTGCGCTGCGCGATGCCGCGCGAGCTGTACCGCTTCCAGCGCCGCGAGAATTTCCGCGTCCGCCCGCCCCTGCGCAATGCGCCGGTGGCGCGCATCGCGCACGCGGGCTTGCCGGCGCTGCTGCGCATTCTCGACGTGAGCGTCGGCGGCTGCGCCCTGTTCCTGCCGAACGACGCCCCGCCCATCGCGGCAGCCACGGTTCTGCGCGGCGCGGTGCTGGACCTCGAAGTCAATGTGCGCGTGCAAACCGACCTGCGCGTCCAGCACGTCTCGACATTGAGCGCCGGCGCCACCGGCATGAAGCTCGGCTGCCAATTCGTCAACCCGAACATCAGCGCGCTGCGCAACTTGCAGCACTACATCGCGCAGACGCAAAAACGGGCGCGCCTGGCCGGCGCCTGAGGCGCGGGGTCAGTCCGGGACCACGAGGAAACCCTGATCGCGGTAGCAAGTTTGCCGCGCTTCGGTCAGCATGAAGCATGCTGATCCCGATTCGAATGACGGCGAAGTGCGGCGCGATCGCGCTCGTCCTGGCGGGCGCGAGCCCTTCATCAGCCAGCGCCGACGGCCTGGCCCCGATGCAGACCCTGCCGGCCCAGGCCACGCTCGGATTCGAACGTGTACGCCTGCCCGATCGCGAGACGATGGGCTTGCTCGGTGCGAGTTACCTGGTTGAAATATCGCCGGGCTGGTGGGCGGGCCCGGCATTGTACGGAGCCGCCACAGGCCGGCGCGGCGGCTTGTTCACCTGGGGTGCCGAGGCCAGGCGCAACTGGCGACTCGGCGAGTTTTGGGCAGTCGCGGCCGGGTTCTACGCGGGCGGCGGCGGCGGCGCCAACGCGCCGGTCGGCGGTGGCCTGATGCTGCGCCCGCACGTCGACCTGATGCGCGACTTCGGCGGCTTCGCGGCTGGCATCACGGCGTCGCAGGTGCACTTCCCAAGCGGCTCGATCCACAGCTCGCAGCTCGGAGCGCAAGTCACGCTCGCGCATGACTTCGGATTCATCGCACCCGGTCAGGCGGGGCGCAGCGCGGCGGGCTCGGGGGGGCTCGGCATGGAACGCATGGAGCTCGTCGTGGGCCGCTACGGCGCCGCATCGGGCAGCGGGTCGGGCAACCCAAACGCGCTCGGCTTCGTGGGCATGCGCTTCCATCGACGACTCGACGCCGTGATGGCAGCGACCTTGGAAGCCGCCGGCGCGGCCACGGGAAGCGCGGACGGATACGCCGAAACCCTGGTCGGCTTGCAGGCCCTTTGGCCACTGGGCAACGACGCCTTTCGCATCGGTGTTCGTGGCGCCGCAGGGCTGGGCGGCGGTGGCGCCGTTCCCACTGGCGGGGGCCCGATCGCCAAACTGGCATTGGCGGGCCGGCTGGATTTCAACCCGCAGTGGTCGCTGGGGCTCGACGCGGGCCGGGCGCGTGCCCTGAATGGCGGCTTCGACTCGCCCTATGCGCAACTTTCGCTGGGCAGGGCCCTGGTCGACGCGCCGCCCTGCTGCGCCATGGCAGCAGCGACTTCGACCGTGCACGACATGGAGTGGGCGCTGAGCCTGCAAGACGTGTTGCGCGCCCAGCGCAGGGACGGCAGCGTGCGGCCGATGAGCGTCCTGGGCCTGAAGTTTCGCCGCTCCGTCAACGAGACCGTGTACTTGAGCGGCCAGGCGCACAGTGCCATCGGTGGCGGTGCGGGCGCCTATTCGGCGGGTCTGGTGGGATTGGGCGTTGGCACCGGGCTCGCAACGGCTTCGCCCTGGAG
>JBAQUQ010000083.1:0-3205 GCA_049297615.1 Burkholderiaceae bacterium | reverse complement strand
GCCTGCGGCTGCGGCGCGTTGCTGCCCGAGCAGGGGCGCGGGCAGGGCGCGCCGGTCCACCTTCATGTTGTGATTCAGCGGCAGGTGTTCCAGCTCGACATAACTGGAGGGAACCATGTAATCGGGCAGATGCAGGGCCATGTGGCGGCGCACGGCAGCGACGCGCTGCGCAGGGCGCGCCTGGGCCTTCTCGAAGTCGGGGACGAAGTAGGCGACGAGCAGTTTTTCGCCCGAAGGTGCCTGTTGGGCCATCACCACGCCGTCACGCACGCCGGGGGCCTTGCGCAAGTGGAATTCGACCTCGCCGGTCTCGACGCGCATGCCGCGCACATTGATCTGGAAGTCATTGCGGCCGAGGATTTCGAGCCAGCCGTCCTCGCTCAGGCGCCCCATGTCGCCGGTGCGATAGAAGCGCTGGCCGTCGATCTCGATGAACCTCTCGGCAGTCAGTTCGGGGCGGTGCAAATAGCCCTTGACGACACCCGCGCCAGCGAAAAATATCTCGCCGGTGATTCCCGCCGGCAGCGGATTCAGGCTCGCATCGAGCACCTTGACCACGACATTGTCGAACGGGGCGCCGACCAGGGTTCGGGTGAGCGTCGCCTCGCGCGGCACCGGATAGGTACAGCCCATGCAACTGATTTCGCTGCAGCCGTAGATGACGAAGACTTCGGCACTCGTGAAGATTCGCTTCATCGATTCCAGAACTTCGGGCGCGATCATGTCGCCGCCCGACGATGCGTGGCGCACGCCGGCGAAGGCAGACAAGTCGGCCTTGCTGCGAACGATGTGGGCCAGCAGGTTCTTCAACAGGCTCGGGCCGGCGTGGAAAAACGTCACTTCGCGCAGCGTGTTGGCCAGGCGTTCCAGGTTCAGTACATGTTCGCGATCGAGAGCGATCAATGTGCCCCCCGCCGCCAGCGGCGACATCAGCTCGAACATGCTGATGCTGAAGCTGAACCGGGCGATCGCCGGGATGGTGTCGCGCGCATCGATCGCGTAGCGCTCCTGCGCGAGTTGGATGTAGGCGCGCAAATTGGCCTGGCTCGCCATCACGCCCTTGGGCTGGCCTGTCGTTCCCGAGGTGTAGTAGATCGACGCGGTTTGCGAGGCGTCGACGCGCAGCAGCGGGTTTGTCGTCGGCGCGCCTTCCACGAGGGCAGCGTCGCGGTCGAAGGCGAAGTGCGCCACGCCGTCGAGCGGGAGCTTTTCGAGCAGACGCAGCTGCGTCAGAACGATTTTCGGCCGGGTGTCTTCCAGAATCGCACGAATCCGCGCTGCCGGGTACGAGGGTTCGAGCGGCACGTAGACCGCGCCGGCCTTGAGGATGGCGAGCAGGGCGACGGCGATGTCCAGGCTCGGCTCGACGCAGACGACGACGCCATCCTCGACGCCTATGCCCTGCGCGATGAGGTGGTGGGCGAGCTGATTGGCGCGCTGATTGAGTTGCGCATAGCTCAGCGCCTGGTCGCGGTAGCGAAGCGCCGTCGCCTCGGGCCGGGCCAGGCAATGGGCCTCGAACGACTGGTGCACGAATTGCGCCGGCAGGACTCGGCTGCGCCCCGTGCCCACGCGCGCCAGCCAATCGCGCTCTTGCGCCGTCAACAGCGGCAACCGGGCGATCGGCGTATCGAGTCGCGCGGCGGCGTGGCTGAGCAACACGTCGAGGTGGGCCGCCCAACGTGCCACGCTGGACCCCTTGAACAATTTGGCGTTGTAGGCGATTGCGCAGTGGCGCTGCTCGCCCGAGCCCGTGACCACGAGGTGAAGATCGGCGCCGCGCAGCTCGGCGCTCGATTGTGCGAGCAGGCGCTTCACGTCCGGAGCCTGGGCGAAGTCGGAATCGATGAAACTGATGGCGGCCCGGCCACCTACCGCAGCCCAGCCGCGGGGCACCACGCTGGCGGATTGCTCGGCCACCTGGCCCACGAGCTTGCGCAGCGTGTTCTGCGCGACGGTGCACAGGTGCAAGGCCGAACTGCTCAGCAACTGCCCCGACGCCAGCAAGCGCGCCTGCAGCAGCGGAATCGACTCCTGGGCGTTGTAGCGCGACAGGGCGACGCCGAATGCGGCACTCAGCAGCGCCTCGGGGGCCACGCCGGCAAGGGCTGGCAGGGTCAATTCGAACCCATGCCAGGCGGCGAGCATGCCCGTGCCCGGCGTGCGTGCGAAGTCGAACGCAAGCTGCAGCGCCGTGTCATCGGTCGCCGGCGGCGCGTCGCGTGCAGTTTCTGATTGGGGCGCAAGAAGCGATTCCATCGCGCCTGCTTATCGACACTTCCGCGCACCGGCTTGACGGTACGCGCTCCAGCGCTGCCGTGCACTATTCACGGCCTGGGTTCGCGCATGACCCTGAGGGCGGGCGTCTCGCGGTTCAGGTGCGCCAGACGCGCGGCGCGCAGGCCGGCAGGCCCCAGGCCAGGGGTCGCCATGCGGACCATACGGCGCAAAACAACTGCATCAGGGGCTCGACGCGCGGTGCCAGGGCGCGCAACAAGACCACCTGTTCGTGCGGCGACGTGCTGCCCGCCGTGGCGTGCAAAGTATGCACGCTGCTCGCCTGACGCGCCGCGTCGAGCAGGGCATCGCGCTTGCCGAGGTCCGGCGCCGCGCCTGCGGCATACCACAGCAGGCCCAGCACGCGCTGGCCGGCAAAACCCAGCGGCGAATCGAGCAGGCGGCGGTCGGCGCCACCGTCCACCACACCGTGCTCGAGCCAAACCCGATTCACCGCGATCGACTGCGTGACGTGGCCGCGGTCGAAGTCTTCACCGCTGGCCGGAAGGCCCAGGCCCAAGACGTCCCAGCCGATCATCTCGGCGCCCGGCTCGAGCTCGAAACTCATGCGGTTTTCGGCGATCGCGCCGCGCCGGCACAGCGTTTCCTGCGGCAACCATTCCAAGCGGGCGCCACCGCCGACATGGGCCGTCAGTGTCTGCGAGGCCGTCTCGCCCTGACTGCGATAAAAGCGCGTCGCGCCCGGTGTCGTCAGCAGCGCGTGGCTGTGCGCGGCCAGGCTGAGGGCAATGCGCAGCGCGTCGCCGCCCACCAGCCCGCCGGGTGGGTGCACGAGCACGTTGTGGCAGACCGCGGCCGACTCGGGATACAGGCTGGCGAGGACGCGCAGCGGGCCGCTGTGCCGGTCGTACACGACGCAACGCTCGCCGGTGCGCCGGTAGTCGAGGTCAAGTTGGGCGCTCCAGGT
>JBAQUQ010000082.1:0-2946 GCA_049297615.1 Burkholderiaceae bacterium | reverse complement strand
CCGATGCACACGCCGCTGGCCGACCTGGCGCCGGCAGTGCGCGGCGCGGCCCCTGCGAGTGCCGAGCACCTGGCAGCGCAGCGCAACCAGCAAGCGATGATGGCCGAGCTGCGCCAGGTGAAGGGCCTGATCGAAGACCGTTTCGGCGCGCTGGCTTTCATCGACAAATTGCAGCGTCATCCGGCGCACGCGCGCCTGACGCAGCGCCTGCTCGATTGCGGCTTCTCGGCGGCGCTGATCCGCAAACTCGCGCAGCACTTGGACCCGACCGTGGCCGACGAAGGGCAGTGGGCCGCGGGCATCCTGGAGCGCAACCTGGCCACCGGCGAAGGCGAGGGCGCGCTCGAGGACCAGGGCGGCGTGTACGCCCTGGTGGGCGCCACCGGCGTGGGCAAGACGACGAGCACGGCCAAACTCGCTGCGGCTTTTGCGAGCAAGCATGGCGCAGCCCACCTGGGCCTGGTGACGCTTGACGCGTATCGCGTCGGTGCTCATGAACAATTGCGCGCCTACGGCCGAATCCTGGGCGTGCCCGTGCACACGGCGCACGACAAAGCCTCGCTCGACGATCTGCTGCAATTGTTGGCGGGCAAGAAGATGGTGTTGATCGACACCGCCGGCATGGCGCAGCGCGATGCCCGCACCGCCGAACTGCTCGACATGCTCGAGCATGAATCGATCCACAAGCTGCTCGTGCTCAATGCCGCGGCGCAGGGCGAAACGCTCGAAGACGTGATCGTCTCCTACCGCGGCGCGTCGGCGCGTGGCGTGGTCCTGGCCAGGCTGGACGAAGCCGTGAAGCTCGCCCCCGCGCTGGACGCCGTGATTCGCTACAAACTGCGCGTCCTGGGTGTGGCCAATGGCCAGCGCGTTCCCGAAGACTGGCATCGCCTGAGCTCCCATGTCCTGGTGCACCTGGCGATGCGCGCGACGGCGTGGAGCGCCTACCGCTTCGACGCCACCGACCTGCCCTTGATCTTCAGCGCGCCCATTGCGCAACTCTCGGCGCGTGCTGCGTCGAACAACGCCAAGGTGGCCCATGCTTGAATCCGCCTCGTTCGGCGCGGCGACGCGCGCCCTGCCACTCGATCAGGCCCATGGCCTGCGCCAACTCTTTTCCGGGCACCGGGTGCGCTTCGTGCCCGTCGTGTCCAACCCTCACATCGACTTCAGCGGCCTGCTGCTCGAGCGCCTGTGCACCGCCTTCGGTGCGCACGGCGCGCGTTGCCTCGTCGTCGACGCCGCGGAGCGCGCCGCCCAGGCCGAGGCGGCCACCCTGGTCGACCTGGCCTCGGGCATCGAATACCTGTCGCCCCAGGTCGCCTACCTCGCCGCACGCGGGCTGCCGGGGCGCTGCATCGACGCCGAGGGTTTCACGTCGGCCTTTCTCGACGCCATCCTCGACGCCACGGGCGAGATCGACGTCGTCCTGGTGCACGCACCGGCGGCCGACCAGTGCCGGCTGTTCTCGCGCGACGACCCGCGCCACGCGGCGCGCCACGACGTGTATCCGCTGCTGCTGTGCGACGACCGGCCCACCAGTGTGACGCATGCCTATGCCGCGCTCAAGCTGCTTGCGCAGCGCGCGAAGCTGCTGGTGCACGACGCCTTGCTCGGTGCCGCGCCGGATTCGCCGCGCGCCGCGCGCGTCGCCGACCAATTGGCTTCGTGCGCCGACCTGTACTTGCAAGCCACGCTGCGCCAGGCCCTGCGCATCGACCCTGGCTGCGACGCCAGTGAGCCCGCGCCGAGCGAGCTGCGACGCTGGGCCGAGCGATGGCTGAACAGTCCCGGCCTGAGCGCGGCGCTGCGGCCCCTGGGCAATCCGCTGTCCGCCGTGCGCCCGGTCTTGAACTAGTGATCGATCTTCTGGAGCGCAGACAACGATGTACACCGCCAAAGGCCAGCTCGACGTCAACTCGATGCTCAAGCAATACAGCCCCCTGGTGCGCCGCCTGGCGCACCAGATGCTGGCCAAGCTGCCGGCCAATGTCGAGCTCGACGACCTGGTGCAGGTCGGCCTGATCGGCTTGACCGACGCGTTGTCGCGTTTCGACACTGCCTTGGGTGTGCAATTCGAAACCTTCGCCACGCAGCGCATTCGCGGCGCGATGTTGGACGAGTTGCGCGGCACTGACTACCTGTCGCGAGGCACGCGCAAGCAACAGCGTTCCATCGAAGCCGCGGTGCACCGGCTCGAGCAGCGCCTGGGGCGGGCTCCGGTGGAAAGCGAAATTGCCAAGGAAATGCAACTCTCGCTGGCCGAGTACCAGGACCTGCTGGGCCGGGTGCGCGGCACCCAGCTCGTCTACCTCGAGGACATGACGGGCTCGGGCAGCGAAGAAGATTTCCTGGACCGCCACATCGGCGAGCAGGATGAAAATCCCCTGGCGCTGTTGCAGGACCAGCGCATGCGCGCTGCCCTCATCGAGGCCATCAAACACCTGCCGCAGCGTGAGCAGTACGTCATGACCATGTACTACGAGCACGACATGAATTTGAAAGAAATCGCCGCTGTGCTCAAGGTCACGGAGTCACGCGTCTGTCAGTTGCACAGCCAGTCGATCGCCCGCCTGCGCGTGAAGCTGCGCGCCTTCTGACGGTCCCCCGGGCCCAGGTTTCGCGGCGTCCCGGCGTCTTCTCGAGCCACCGGTCTTGATGGCATTGCCCGCGCTGCGCTGGCCTGTGCCTGCGCTGCTCGTCTGGGCCGCGGCCTGGGCGGTGTTCGCCGTGCTGCGTGCCCTGGCTGTTCCCGCGCTGTTCGCTGCCCTCGCGGCCACCCTGCTGGGTGTGTCGGCCTGCGGCGTCGCGGCCTGCCGTGGTTCACCCTGGAGGCGTGCCTTGATGGCCGCGGGCTTCCCGCTGTCGCTGGCCGTCAGCGCCATCGCTGGCGCGCTGCCGGCCTGGGCTTGGCTCCTGCCATTGGCCCTGTTGGCGGCGCTGTAC
>JBAQUQ010000081.1:0-4115 GCA_049297615.1 Burkholderiaceae bacterium | reverse complement strand
GGCCAAGCCAGTGGCAGGCAAGGTGGCGCGCCGCAGGTGAATGAGAGCGGCGCGGCGCTGTCGGCGCGAGCAGCCTCGGCACACGCAGCGGTCAGGGCACCGCGCCGTTCGTGCTGGCATCGGCGTTCAAACTGTGCATGCGCTCGATGAGATCGGTGGCGCGCAACGCTCCGCTTCGAACGTCTTGCGCGGCAAGCCCGTGCAAATAGACGGCGCAGCGCGCAGCGTCAAAAGCGGCATCGTCGACACCTGAAGAACTCTGCGAGGAACTGCGAGCTAGAGCGGCTTGCGACCACCACCCGCCCAGCCAACCTGCCAGGACATCGCCGGTGCCAGCGCTGGCGAGCGCCGCGTTGCCCGTCGGGTTCAAGTGCGCAGCCCGGCCCGGCGCAGCGATCACCGTTCCCGAGCCCTTCAAGACGACGACGCAACTCCAGCGGCTCGCGAGCTGGTTCGCGGTGCCGATTCGATCGGACTGAACCTGCGCAGCGCTGCAGCCCAACAGACGTGCGGCTTCGAGGGGATGCGGGGTGAGCACCGTGCTATGGCCACGCCCAGCACGCGAGCCGAGCAGGCTCTGCAGGGCTGTGTCGAGCGCAATCGCGTTCAATGCGTCGGCGTCAAGCAGCAGCCTGGAAACTTGGCTGAGCAGTTTGGGCAGGACTTTGCGTGCCTCGTCGCCGGCGCCGCAACCGCAGACCACGACGCCGCGTCCCAAGGCAGCGGGCGCACCGCCGGCCCAGCCCGGACGCAACATCAATTCAGGACGCAGTGGATCGTTGCTGGCACCAATGGGGTCGAGAAAATCGACATAAATGCGGCCGGCGCCCGCGGCGAGTGCGGCGCGCGCCGCGAGCAGGGCCGCGCCGCTCATGCCGCTTGCACCGCCGACGACGGCTACATCGCCGAAGCTGCCCTTGTGCTGGGCGTGCTGGCGTGCCGGCATCCACGCGCGCAGGTCGGCCAGGCCGCTCAGCCAAGCGCAAGGCACGACCTGTGCGTCGTCAACACCCAGGCTGTCGAACCACACGCTGCCGCTGTGGTCGCGCCCGGCACCGGTGAACAAGCCGGGCTTCAAGGTCAACAGGCTCAAGGTGTGGTGGGCGATCACGCATTGCGGCCCGAGCGCAGTGCCGGTGTCGGCATGAAGTCCTGAAGGCAAGTCGGCCGCCAGTACCGGGCAAGCCAAGTCATTCAGGCGCTGCATCCAGGTTCCCAGGCGCGCGTCGGGCGCGCGTCGCGCACCCATCCCGAGCAAGGCGTCGATTGCCAGATCCGGGACAAAACCCGTGTCGAGGCTGGAATCGATGGCGACGCCCGCGGCGCGCGCCCGCAGCAAGGCTGCGCGCGCATCCGCGGGCTGGGACGCATCGTCGGCCAGCGAAGCCACGGCAACACGCTTGCCCCAGCGGTGCAAGTGCAGGGCTGCTTCGAAGCCGTCGCCCCCGTTGTTGCCCGGCCCGGCGGCGATCCAGATGGCGCGCGAATGCGGCGCTAAAGCGAGTGCAAGGCGTGCCAGCGCCAACCCGGCGCGTTGCATCAGGACATGAGGGCCGAGTGTGTGCTGCGCCCGCACTTCGATGCCGCGCGTCGCGGCAAGGTCGTACAGCGGCAGTGCGCGTCCAGGCTGAGAGACACGCTTCATCGTGCGTGGCTCATAAAGCCAATCTTTCGAGCGCCAAGCCTTGCATGTCCAGCGGCGCTTCGCGCCCGCCCACCATGTCGGCCAGGGCACGCGCCGAGCCGCAGCTCAGCGCCCAGCCGCTCGAGCCGTGGCCGAGGTTGAGCCAGACGCCGGCCACACTGCTCTTGCCGACGATGGGAGGGCCGTCGGGAAGCATGGGTCGTGCGCCTTTCCACACCTGCGCCCGGCGCAGTTGCGCGCCGCCGGGAAACCAGTCGTTGAGCACCTTGTACAGCGTGCTCAGGGCGCCCGTGTGGTGGCGGGCGAGCTGCCCACCGAGTTCGGCGCTGCCCGCGACTCGCAGGCGCTGCCCGAGCCGGCTGATGACGACCTTGAAGCGTTCGTCCATCACCGCCGAGCGCGGGCCGTGTTCGACAGCGCGCAGCGGAAACGTCAAGGAATAGCCGTACAGCGGCAGCAGTGGCAGATGCATGCCCAAAGGCGCGAGCAAGTGTCCGCTGTCGGCGCCGGCGCAGACGACCACAGCGTCGAACTCGGTGTGGCTGACCGGGTGGCCGAAGCGCGCCGCGGCGCGCGAGCGCAGCGTCATGGCCTGCGAAACACGCTCGGGATTGAGATCGGTCGCCTGCGCCAGACGCGACGCTGCGTATTCGTCGTTCACCGCCAATTGGCGCACTTCGAGCCCCACGCGTTGGCCTGGTGTGATGCGAAGCACCTGATTGGCCAGATGAAATTCGGCGCCTCGCTTTTCGGCGTCGTCGCGCAGCAACTGCGCGAACTGGCGGCAGTTTCCGACCTCGTCGTCGGGCAAATAGATTCCACCGCTCAAGGCTTGCTCGGCGTGCAAGGCGGGCTCGACGGCACGGCATCCCGCGCCATCGAGTTCCTTGAACGTCACCCCCATGCTGTGCAGCAGGGCCATGGAGGGGCGCGCCTGCTCGAACTCGGACTCCTCGCGCAGCAGGACCAAGACACCCTGGTTGCGCTCGAATTCGAGTTCGAGCTTCTCGACCAGGGCCGCCAGCCGTTCCTGGCTGAACCGGGCCAGCTGGTGCATCGCAGAGCGATTTCGCTCGTACACAGGCTGCCGGCAGGCACGCAGCCAGCGCCACGCCCAGCGCCATACCGCGGGATTGAGCGAGGCATGCACGCGCACGGGGGTGTGCGCGCTGAACAGATGGCGCAAGATTTTGCCCGGCATCCCTGGGGCTGCCCAGGGAGTGACATAGCCGGGTGCGATGACGCCGGCGTTGGCGAAACTGCATTCGGAGGCGACGGCGTTGCAGCGGTCGAACACGTCCACAGTATGGCCGTCCAGGGTCAGTTCCCATGCCGTGGTGACACCTACCACCCCGGCGCCGATCACGGCAATGTGCATGGCTCAGCGCTTGCGCCAATCGAGCGCCGCTTCGACAGCGAGTGCCGCGTCGAGCAGGGCGTTGTCGCGCATTGCGCTGCTCCACAGCATGAGGCCCACCGGCATTTCATCCTCAGCATGGCAAGGCAGCGAGATCGCGCACCCGTCGAGCAGGTTCACCAGGGACGGGTTGCGCAACAGCCGCGCATTGGTGGAGAAAAATGCTGCGTCATCAGTGACAAGGGGTGCGAGCGGCGGCGCGACCATGGGCACGGTGGGGCTGAGCATCGCGTCGTAATTGCGCAGCGACTCCTGCATCGCGCCAATCCAGGCATGACGCCTGGCGATCAACTCGATGTATTCGGCGCCACTCATGCCCTCGCCGCGACGGATTCGCATCGCCACGCGCGGGTCGTAGCGCGACTCTTCGCGCGCCAGCCTCTGGCGGTGCCAGGCCCAGGCTTCGACCGGGGCGAAACCGCCGCCCGCCATGATAGAGGCGACCTCGCCCAAGGCAGGAAGATCGATCTCTTCGAGGTGCGCACCGGACCGGCTCAATGCGGCCAGGCCGCGCTCGAACGCCCTGGCCACCGTGGCGTCCAATTCTTCCAGCGGATAGCCGCGCGGCACTGCGAGTCGCAGGGCCGCCGGCGCTACGGCGCGCGGCGCCACAGGCTGATCCGCCAGGACTGAATGCAATAGCGCCGCGTCGCGTACTGAACGTGTGATGGCGCACACGGTGTCGAGCGTTGTCGACAAGGGCACTGCGCCCGATGTCGGCGTGAGGCGTGCCGTGTTCTTGAAGCCGACCAGGCCCTGCAATGCAGCCGGGATGCGAATCGATCCGCCCGTGTCCGAGCCCAGGGCGGCCCACGCCGCGCCGCTGGCCACCGATACGGCGCCTCCCGACGTGGAACCGCCGGGAATGCGCGGTGTCGCATCGAGGCGCGCCGTGGCGGCATTGGCCGGCGTGCCGTGATGCGGATTGATTCCCACCGCCGAGAACGCGAACTCGCTCATATTCGTGCGGCCAATGAAGGCTGCGCCGGCACGGCGCAAGCGCGCCACGGCCGGGCAGTCGGCACTCGCTGGCGCGGCTGCGGCGAGCACCAC
>JBAQUQ010000080.1:0-15675 GCA_049297615.1 Burkholderiaceae bacterium | reverse complement strand
GCGCCGACGCGCCACGTCTTCGAAGAGTTGCGCGCCGGCGCGCGCCTGGTGTGGGGGCACGCCTTGCTGCGCCCGATCCTGTTCACGGCGATCGCCTGGAACATGGCGTGGTTCGTGCTGCAAGCGGCCTATGTGCCCTATGCGATGCGCAGCCTCGGCCTGGACGCCGGCGCGGTGGGCGTCACGCTCGCTTGTTACGGCGCGGGCATGGTGACAGGCGCCATGTTGGCGGCGCGCCTGCTGCGCGCCGTGTCGTTCGGCGGCGCGATCCTGCTCGGCCCGTTCACCTCGGTCGCCGCGTCGCTGGTGATGGCGGCCACGCTGTGCTGGCCCACGGGGGCGCTCGCCGCGACCTCGTTTTTCATGTTCGGCGCCGGGCCCATCCTGTGGGTCATCACCTCGACGACGCTGCGCCAGACCGTCGCGCCCGGCGCCATGCTGGGACAGGTGTCGGCGATTTTCCTGACGGTCAACACCGGCGCCCGACCGCTCGGCGCAGCGCTCGGCGGCGCGATCGGCGCGGCCTACGGCGAGGCGGCGTGTCTGGTCGTCGCCGCGCTCGGCTTCATCGTGCAGGCGACGATCATCACGTGCTCGCCGGTGCGCAGCTTGCGCCATTTGCCTGCGGTGGGGGCGTAGCACGCCTTGCGCGGCAAAGGCCAGCGCCGTCTTGGAATTGCGCCAGAAAAGTTAATATAAAACGCTACTAAAAACGCTATACTTCCGTCAACTATGCTGGAGCACTCGGGCGGCTCGTGAAGCCTGCGCTGAACCCATCATGCATCACTTGGAAGCAGCTTATGAGTAATGCGATTTCTCGACGACTGGACCTGATTCAGGAGAAGGGGGCGATGCGTTCTTCCGACATTGCCAATGTCCTGAGCGTACGGCCCGAGACCGTTTCCCGGTGGAACCAAGGTAAGGCGTTCCCACATCCGCAGACCGAGAAGCATCTGATGGAACTCGCCTTCATCGTCGAGCAGCTCTCGGACTTCTACGAGCCGGCCGAGGCGCGCTTGTGGATCCTTTCCCGCCAGAAGCTGCTGGGCGGCCAGGTTCCTGCGGAGATGATTCAACAGAACCGGGTCGACGAAGTCCTCGCCGCGATCAGTCAGCTGCGCGACGGCGTTTACCTATAGCTCAGCGCCGCTTCGATTCCCCATGATCCGCGACGCGGAGCTGCTCGACCGACTCGCCGGATTCCCCACCCAGGCGTTCGCCGGCGACGTGTTTCGCGCGACCCGCCAGAGTCTCGATGCGCTGGCGCATTCGACGAGCGGCGGCCGATGGATACCATCAGGCGGCGCCGGCGTGCTGTGCACAAGCCTGGCGCGAGAGGGTGCTCTGGCCGAGATTTGCTTTCACTGGGCACAGTGGACGCCACGTCCCTCCAAGCCGGCCAGCCTGCACACGCTTCGGGTCGCTTGCCAGCGAACCCTCAGGCTCATGCGTGTCGAGCTACGTGCGCTCGGCGTGAACGACTCGGACTACCTGGCCGTCAACTACGAGCGTACCCGGCAAATCGGCGACGCGGTGCAGTTCCTCGAATGCGACGGGCTCATCGCACCATGCGCTCACTGGGACTGCGAAAACTTAATTCTGTTTCCAGACAATCTCGGTGCGGCCGCTATCCTCGAGGTGGTATCCACGGAATCGGTCGACTGGCTCCAATGGGCTACCGAGAACGGACAGATCGACGATTGATCGTGATGGGTACCGACACAGCGCCTGATCAGCCTTGCGGCTCGGCCGGCTGCGAAGCCAGCCAGTCCTTCAGTTCTTGAGGGTCGTGCGCCGCGCGGCTGACGCTGAGCACGCGGCCGTCGTCGCTCCACTGAAGCCAGTGCGGTGGCACTTCGAACGCGGGTACTACGCCCCAGGTGGGATCCATGAACCACAGCCAGGGGTAAAGCAGCGGGTCGGCGGGCAGCCGTTCGCCGTCGACTTCCATCGTCGTCCAGCGCGCGCCGTCGGCCCGCACCAGGTGCCAGGTGGCGTCGTCGGTCGAGCCGAGCAATGCCAAGCCGCGGCCGATACTGGTCCAAAGGCTGCGCCGACCTTTCAATACGGCGCCGTCGGTTGCCCAAAGGCGCAGGCACCCGTCATCGCCGGCGCTGGCCAGCTGCTTGCCGTCGGGGCTGAAAGCCACGCTGCGCACCGGGCCCTCATGGCCTTCGAGCACGCTTGACTCACAAGCGCTGCCATCGGCTTGCAGCGTCCACAGCCGCACCAGGTGGTCATCGCCCGCGCTGGCGAGCTGCTTACCGTTGGGACTGAAAGCCAAGCCGCGCACCCAGCCGTTATGACCTTCGAGAACGGCCGACGCACGCGCACTGCCATCGGCTTGCAGCGCCCACAGCCGCACCTGGCGGTCACCGCCGGTGCTGGCGAGTTGCTTGCCGTCGGGGCTGAAAGCTACGCTGCTCACCCAACCGTGATGGCCTTGGAGCACCGCCGATTCGCGCGCGCTGCCGTCCGCTTGCATTGCCCACAACCGCACCGGGCTGTCACGGCCGGCGCTGGCGAGATGCTTGCCGTCGGGGCTGAAAGCTACGCTCAGTACCCAGCCCTTGTGGCCTTCGAGCACGGCGGACTCGCGCGCGCTGCCATCGTCTTGCAGCGACCAGAGCAGCACCCGGCCATCATCGTCCGCGCTGGCGAGCTGCTTGCCGTCTGGGCTGAAAGCCACGCTGCGCACCCAGTCCTTGTGGCCTTCGAGAACTACCGACTCGCGGGCGCTGCCGTCGGCTTGCAGCGCCCACAGCCGCAGCCGCTTGTCATCACCGGCGCTGGCGAGCTGCTTGCCGTCTGGGCTGAAAGCCACGCTGCGCACCGAGTCCTGGTGGCCTTCGAGAACGGCCGACTCGCGCGCGCTGCTGTCGGCTTGTAGCGCCCATAGCCGCACTCGGGCGTCATCGCCCGCGGTGGCGAGTTGCTTGCCGTCGGGACTAAATGCGATGCTGTTCATCCAGCCCTCGTGGCCTTCGAGGAACGCGGATTCGCGCGCGCTGCCATCGGCTTGCAGCGCCCACAGCCGTACGCAGGCGTCATCGCCGGCGCTGGCGAGTTGCTTGCCGTCTGGGCTGAAAGCCACGCTGCGCACCCAGTCCTTGTGGCCTTGGAGGACGGCCGACTCGCGCGCGCTGCCGTCGGTTTGCAGCGCCCACAGCCGCACCCGCTTGTCAGCGCCGGCGCTGGCGAGCTGCTTGCCGTCGGCGCTGAAGGCGACGCTGAGCACCGAGCGCTGGTGGCCTTCGAGAACCGCCGACTCGCGCGCGCTGCCGTCGGCTTGCAGCGCCCACAGCCGCACCCGGCTGTCACCGCCGGCGCTGGCGAGCTGCTTGCCGTCGGCGCTGAAAGCCACGCTGTTCACCGAGGCCTGGTGGCCTTCGAGAACGGCCGACTCGCGCGCGCTGCCGTCGCCTTGCAGCGCCCACAGCCGGACTCGCTCGTCATCGCCGGCGCTGGCGAGCTGCTTGGCGTCGGGGCTGAAAGCCACGCTATTCACCGCGCCCTTGTGGCCTTCGAGAACGGCCGACTGGCGCGCGCTGCCGTCGGTTTTCAACGCCCACAATCGCACGCGGCCGCCCATGTCCGCGCTGGCGAGCTGCTTGCCGTCAGCGCGGAACGCCACGCTGAGCACCTGGCTCCGATAGTCTTCGAGCATGGCGGATTCGCGCGGGCCGCCATTGCCCTGCAGCGCCCACAACCGCACTACGCGGTCATTGCCCGCGCTGGCGAGCTGCTTGCCGTCAGGGCTAAACGCCACGCTGCGGACCCAGCCAGCGTGGCCAGGCCATTGAAGCCTTGGAGGCGGTTGCAGACTTGGCCAGCCGACGTGCGGTGGCAGCGCACGCAGCCGTTGCGGCAGGGAGCTACGGCCATCAATCGCACTGGCGGTCAGAAGGCTGCCGCGCAGGTCGCACAAGGCGAGTTGGTCCGAGTGCAACGCGGCGAGCGACAGACCACGCAAGTAAGCGCCAGCCAGGGGCAGGCGCGCGAACGCGGCGGGTACCTTGAGCGCAGCTGAGTCGGCAATGCGGATCGGCCGCGGCGGCTGATGCGGCGGGTTCCACTTGCGCACGAGCAATTCGAGTGCCTCGACGGCGGGGTGCAGCGCTGTGTCAGGCATGTTGAATTCTCTCCTCGGGCACGGGGGCAAGCGCGTCGAGCACCTTGTGCTCCTGGTAAAGCCGCAGCAGTTGTTCGGCGTTGGTGATCTCGGCGATGTCGCGCAACCATTCGATGTCGGTCACCCGCACTCGTGCGTCGGGCAGCGTAGCCAAGCCGCTGAGCAAAGCGTCGAACGACGAATCGGGCAGCCGGCCGGTCAGGGGCTTGGCTTGCAGGTACTCGCGACGACCCAGCGTGTCGGCATGGAGCAGGCGATCGATGAGCTCGGTGGGGTCGTTCACCACGGCAATGCGCTCAGTGCCGGTTTCGGGCGCCGGCGGCGCGGCGGCGCGCGCTGCGGCGAGGGCCAGGCCGTGCAGAAACAGCTGAGCGAATTCGTCGAAGGTCAAGCCGCGGCCGATGCCCGAGGGATCGCGTTCGCCCGGCGTTTCGGCGGTGGCGAAAAGCGCAATCGGATCGGGGTTGCCGCGTTGTTTGCTGGCGTCTTCGACGCACTCGAGCAGACTCAGATTTTCACGCAGCGTATCCACTTGCGCTCGAGTGGGGATCGGGGTCGCGCTCGCGCTCGCGCTCGCGGGCAAGGTCGGGTCGAGGGATGGTTTGCCTCGGTTGTTGAACCGCTCTCGCAGTTCGTGCAAAGCCTCGCCGTCGTTGATCGCCGGCTCGCCGTAGTCGTTGCGCGCGAGATCGAACATCCGCCAGTAGCGAATGGCGCGCAATCGCAAGTGCCGATACAGCGCCGGGTATAACTGCTGCAATGCGACGACGCGCGCGGCGTGCAAGGGCTGCCACAGATCGAGCGCGCCCAGCTCGGCGAAATGCCGGTGCTGGAATTCGAGTGCCTCGGCAAGCCGGATCAGCTTGCGCGGAACCAACGGAATCGCGTCGAGCACGAGCTTGGCAAGATCGTCGCTGCGCTGTGCCCCGGTGCCTGCGCCGTGCCGCGCTGCTGCGCGCGGTTTGAGATCGGGAGCCATAGCTTGCTCTTTGGCGTCGCCTTCGCCGGGCTTGGGCGGAGCGAACAGCAAGGGGTAGGCGTCGCGCAGAAAAGTTGCGGCTTCGTCGCGCGTCCAGCGATGCAGGTGCACCGGGAGATGAACGATTTTTTCGAGGTACTCGGCGCCGGAGACAGGCGCCGCAGTCGGCGACCCTGAGTCGCCGCCCACCGGTGAATAAGGTCGGTAGCGATGCGCGATGCCGCGTTCGACGACTTCGTCATCGACCGCCAGCACGAAAGAAAAGCCCGGCACGTTGAGGAAGAGCTTGACCGATTCGAGCACCTGGATCGCCTTTTCGGGCAGGCAGCGGTCGAGGTCGTCGATCAGCACCACCAAGCGCAATTGCGGTTCGGAAGCTTGCGTCAGCGAGCGCAGCGCAGTCCTGACGTCGAAGTAAAGCGATTCGCGCCGCGCCAAACGCTCGTGTGCTTCGGCGCTCGAAGCGGGCAAGGGTTCGGGCGTTTCAGAACGAATGAAGCGCCGATACCAGCGCGCGGGTGCTGCTGCGGCGGCTTTGCGTTTCTCATCGGCTTTGGCAGCAGCCTCGAACACGTCCTTTGGCGAGAGATCGATCTCGATACCGACGATCTCCTTGAGCGGCGCGAACTTGAACTTGAAGCCCGAAAGCAGGGCGACAGCCACATCGCCGAATACACCGCCGGCAGTCTTCAGAGCTTTGCCGACGGTTTCGGCTCGTGCGACGAAGCGCTCGTCCGCATCGAGGGGGCGCGCGGCCTCGACTCTCTTTTCCGCCGCGCCAAGGGTGTGCTCGATCGTCTTCAGCAAGGGAATCACGAGGTGTTCCTCGTGTTCGTATTGCCACGGGTCGAAAAACACCGGGATCACCCAGCGCTCTGGAGCAGGGGCGGCGATCCGCTCGATGCGCTGCGCCAATTGACGCTCGAAGTGAAGCTGGATGTCTTGCAGGCACCGGGTCTTGCCGATGCCCCACTCTCCGTAGACGGAAACGACAAACGCATCGCCGCTCGTGACATGGCCGTCCACGCGCTCCTCGACCTGCCGCGCGATGCGTCGGGCGCTGCTGGTCAGGCTGCGAGTCGATGCCGATTCCAAGCGTGGCCTCCTCTGGCTTGCGAATCTAGCACCTTGACCGATGGTGGCGTCGCGCCTGCCGCACTCGGCGCTCGGCGGCGCCATCGGCGCGGCCTACGGCGAGGCGGCGTGTCTGGTCGTCGCCGCGCTCGGCTTCATCGTGCAAGCGACGATCATCACGTGCTCGCCGGTGCGAACCCTGCGACAGTTGCCGGCGGCATTGGCGTAGCACGCCTTGCACGGCGGCGGCGCAGCGCCCTGAGCACGCGCCTGGCTACGCGCCGTCAAAGAATGCGAGGCCGCTCGATGCCGTAGCCCTGCACATAGTCGATGCCTAGGCGCTGAACCTCGTCGCGAACCGCATCGTTTTCGACCCACTCCGCGATCGTCGGGATGCGCATCGCGCGGCCTACGCTGGCGATGGCGCCGACCATGGCGCGGTCGGTCTCGTCGGTGGCGACGCCGCGAACGAAGCTACCGTCGAGTTTGATGAAATCCACCGCGAGATTCTTCAGGTAGCCGAACGAACTCAGGCCGGAGCCGAAGTCATCCAGCGCAAAGCGGCAGCCCAGGGCCTTCATCGCGCTCATGAATTCGTTGGCGCGCCGCAGGTTGCTCATCGCCGCGGTTTCGGTGATTTCGAGGCACAAGGCGCGCGGATCGATTCCGCTGTCGCGCACGGTGTCCTGCGCGAATTGCAGAAAGCTCGGGTCGCACAAGGACTGGGCCGAGATGTTCACCGCCACGATGCGCCTTGCATCGGTCTTCAAGCGGCCGCTGCGCATGTGCCAGCAGGCCGATTGCAGCACCCAGCGGTCGATGCGGGTGGACATCAGGTTCAGGCGTTCGGCCGCGGCGATCATCGGCCCGGTGGGCATGAGGCTGCCGTCCGGGTTGAACAAGCGCAACAACAATTCCTGGTAAGCCTGCACGGGCAGCGACGGGTCCAGCGCCCGGGCCGTCTGCACCGCCAGCGAAGCCCGTCCGGCTGCCAGCCCTTGCGTGATGCGCTCGGCCATGTCGAGTTGTTCGCGGCGGCGCGCCAGGTCTTCGTCGCTGGTGCGGTAGACGCGCACGCGGTGCCGACCTTCCTCCTTCGCGGCGTAGCAGGCCATGTCGGCACAGGACATCAGTTCGGCCACGCTTCGGCTGTGCGCGTTCACCTCGACCAGGCCGATGCTGACGCCCACCTCGTAGTGCCGGCCTTGCCACGTGAAGCGGAAATTCGCGGTGGCCTGCAGCAGCTTGTTCGCCACGCCGACGCCGTGCTCCGAATTGCAGCCGGGCAGCAGCACGCCGAACTCGTCGCCTCCGAGCCGCGCCAAGGTGTCGGCGGCGCGCAGGCCCTCGTGCAGGCGCCGGCTCAGCAAACGCAGCAGTTCGTCGCCCGCCTGGTGGCCGCAGGTGTCGTTGATCACCTTGAACTGGTCCAGGTCCAGGAACATGAGCGCGTGTTTCCCATCATTGGCTTGCGCGTCCTGCAACAGCGATTCCAGGCGCTGCTCGAATCGCGGCCGGTTCTCCAGGCCGGTGAGACTGTCGTGGCCGGCCTGCCAGGCCAGCTGTTGGGTGAGCCGCCGCGCGCGCCGAGTCCCGGCGAACACCAGCAGTCCGAGCAGCATCATGCCCGCCGCGGCCAGCGCCATCACCGCGGCCAGCACCTGGCGACGCTGTGCGGCGGCCAGGGCCACCACGGGTGCCAGGGGCACCTGCACCTCCAGCGCGCCCAGCAACTGGTGCTGCTGCCATTGCCGGCCCGCCGGCACGCCCTGCTGTACCCGTAGCGCCTGGACCGAAGGACTCAGCTCCAGCGCGTTGTGGCACTGCACGCAGGCCGCCGAGGAGGCGGGATCGGCGCGCATCATGCGCAGCGTGTTCTCGCCGTTCACGTCCTCGATGCGCCACACCGACTTCCAGGCCATCGGCTCGCTCGGCTGGGCGTGATCCTGCGCCTCCAGCTGGGACCAGGCCCAGCGCTGGAAATCGTCTCTCAGGTCCTGGCCCTCGCCCAGGTTCCACTTGCTCAGCGGGCTGTAGCGGTACAGGCCGCCACTGTCGGCACTGGCCCGGCGGCCAACCAGCTTCAGGAACTGGGCGGGCAGGGGCACATTGCCGGGCTCGTGGGCGTAGCTCTCCGACGCGACCCCCATGGCGTCGCGCCCGAGCTTGGACACCACCTGTTCGCTGTACACCGAGCGTGCGCTCGCCGCCTGGCGTGCCACGACTTCGGCCAGGGTGAGCGCCTTGAACTCGATCAACTGGCGTTGGCTGTGGTCGACGAACACCCAGGTGACCGTTCCCACAGCCGCCAGCAACAGCAACGAAGCCAGGAACAGATGACGTTGCAGCCGCGACAGCGTGTCCAGCCGTGCGCCGGCGTGCAGGTCGGCATGGGCTGGAACATGGGCCGGTGGGAGCGGAATCGTCGCGGCGATCGTCATGGTCTGGGGCGATATGAGATGGCGTCAGACCTGGACGGGGCGACGCTCATGGGGCTATCGGCAGCGATACCCCCGACTTGAACACCGCCGACCGAGCCGGGCGTCGATTAAGCGTCGCATTTCGCGATTCGGGCCACCTGTCGAATCCACGGTCCAGGCCAGCGCCGTGAGCAGGTGCTTCGCGCTCAGCGCAGGCCCTGCCTCAGCCCAAGCGCCTTCAACGCCAGGCACGCCACAGGAAACCGGCGCCGCCGATCAAGACCACGGCGTCCATCACCAGGGCGTGCACGCGTGCCGGAATCAGGTTCAGCATGCGCCGCGCGACGAAGGCGCCCGGCATCGTGCACAGCCCGATCAGGACTGCGGTGACCGCGAGCGATGCGTCGAGCCTGTCGAAGCTGCCGAAGATCGCCACCTTGACCAGGCCCATGATCACCGAGACGATCGCGTCGGTCGCGATCAGGGCGGCGCCCTGCACGCCGCCGGCCATCAGCAGCGAGATCAGGATCACGCCGGTGCCCGTCATGGCGCCGTTGATGAAACCGAAGCCCGCGCCGGCGCACACTTCGCCGCGCGCACCGAGCTGATAGTCGGCGCGCTTCAGCGCCCATCGCAGCGGAACGCTTGCCAGCAGGAACACGCCGAGCAGCAGGGCGACCCGGCGCGAATCGAGCAGGGTGTAGCCGTATGCGCCGGCCACGCACGCCGGCACGCCGAGCAGCAATAAACGCCGCACATGCGGCCATTCGATGTCGCGCCAGAACGCAGCGACGCGGCTGCCGTTGTTCAGGACCATCGCCAGCGCCATCACGGGGATGACATTGGCCACACCGACCGCGGGCGCCAGCACCACGGGCAGGGCGAGGCCGGTGCCGTAGCCGGCCATGCCGCCGAGAATTGAAGCGGCGAACGCCACCGCTCCCACGAGCAGCCATTGCAGGAGTTGTGCGTCGCCGAGGGGGAGGCCGATGGGCGTCATCGCGGGTTGCGGCGCATTGTCGCCGCGCGCTGCGCGGCGCTGCGAGTGGTGCTAGTCTGCCGGGCACCGGGCTGGTCACAGCCCGCATCCACAGGAGCGAACCATGAGCGACGAGACCTATGCCGGCAAGTCCGTGACGATCACGATCCACGCCGGGCGCTGCATCCACTCGCGCAACTGCGTGCTCGGGCTGCCCGACGTCTGGGTCGCCGGCGCCAAGGGCGGCTGGGTGCACCCCGATGCCGCTTCCGCCGAAGCGGTGGCCGCCGTCGCGCAGCGCTGCCCTTCGGGCGCGATCACCTACCAGCGCCACGACGGCGGCCTCGACGAGCAGGCGCCGGCGGTGAACACGATTCGTGTGCTCGAGAACGGGCCGCTGGCGGTGCACGCCGACATCCGCATCGACGGCCAGGCGCTGGGCTACCGCGCGACGCTGTGCCGCTGCGGCGCGTCGCGGCGCAAGCCGTTCTGCGACAACAGCCACCTGGCCGCGGCCTTCCAGGCGAGCGGCGAGCCGCTCAGCACCGAGTCGAGCGCCCTCGCGCGCCGCGACGGCCCGCTGGCGATCACGCCCAAGCCGAACGGGCCGCTCAGGGTGGAGGGGCCGGTCGAGATCTGTTCGGGAACGGGGCGCTGCGTGACGCGCGGCGAACAGATGGTCCTGTGCCGTTGCGGCGGCTCGGCGAACAAGCCGTTCTGCGACGGCAGCCACAAGCGCAACGGCTTCAGCGCGGCGTGACGGCGCTGCGCTGACCCGGGCATCGACGCGCCGAAATGGGCGACACCCTGCTCTGGGTGCTGAGCGCCGCGCTGATCGCCGCCGGCCTGGCCGGGACGGTGCTGCCGGCCCTGCCCGGACCCCTGTTCGTGCTCGCCGGCATCGTGCTCGCCGCGTGGATCGACGATTTCGCGCGCATCGGCTGGGGCAGCGTCGCCGCCGTCAGCGTGCTCGCCGTGCTGGCGTGGGTGCTGGACTTCGTCGCCGGCCTGTTCGGCGCCAAGAAAGCCGGAGCGAGCCGCCAGGCCATCATCGGCGCGGCGCTCGGCACCGTGGCAGGCATCTTCATGGGCCTGGTGGGCATCCTCTTCATGCCCCTGGTCGGCGCCGCCGTGGGCGAGTTCCTCGCGCAGCGCGATCAGCGCCGCGCCGTCCACGTCGGCGTCGCGACATGGCTCGGCGTCATGGCCGGCCTGGTCGCCAAGGTCGTGATCGCCTTCATGATGATCGGAATCTTCGTCGCCGCGTTGTTGATCTGAAACCATCGCGTCAAGCAGGAGCGGGTGCTCCTGACCGTCCGGTTCAGGCTACTGAAGCCGCCGCCGACGCAGACTTGCCACGGTTCGTCAAGGCGAGGTGCGCGCCAGCGGCGAATCGAACAGCGGTGCCAACCGCGCCGTCCGGGTCGCGATTCCGGCGCGCTGGCACTGGCCGCGTCGTGGCATGCGCCGCAGGCAGCGCTACTGCACGGTGAAGGTGATCGGCGCAGCGGTGGCAATGCTGGAGAACTGGCCCGTGACGTTGGCCCCGGACACGTTGTTCGTGACCGTGATGCCCGAGCCCGCAGTGGCCGACCAGCCGCTGAATCCCAGGAGCGTGCCGGAGTATTCGCCGGGGCTCAGGGGGAGACTCTCGTCCAGCGCGCTGCTCACGACGAACTGACGGTCCGTCCCGAAATAAGTGGACAAGTCAGGGATCAAACCGGCCGTCTGCGTGAAGACCACCACGTACACCGGTGCGTAGCCCGGCACCGCCCCGGCGACGCCGATGTCCGTCCAACTCGCCGTGAAAATCGCTGGCGGTAGCGTGCCGCCTGGCGTTGGGTTCACCCAACTCAGCGTGCCGACCGCATTGGCGGTCGCCGACCCGTCGATGCTGCCGTTGCCGTCGGCATCGACGAGCAGCGTGTAGGCGCGGCCGGCCGTCACCGGTATGCCCGCGGGCGCTCCGTAGAAGCCCGAACCAGCGCCGATTTCAGCGAGCTGAACCGGCGACCCCCCGGCCTCGCTGATAAAGATCTTGGCGCCGCTTGCCGGCAGCGGGGTCTCCAGCGTGCCGTCCGGACCGGGCAAACCTTGCTCCAGGATCACGGCCACGCTGCCCAGCGCGCCGCCCACGCCCACGCTCAACGTGGCGCTGACCTGGTACAGCAGATTCTTCAACACTCCGACCTTGATGGTCAGCGGCTCGATCTGCGAGCCACCCACCGCCTGGGCGCGCCGCCTGTCGGACGGGACGACCGACGCGCCGCTGGGACCGGTGCACGGCCTCGGCACGAGGCCGACGAGCTCTTCTTCGACCTTGCCGAATTCGATGTACTTGGCTCCGGGAATACCGGTCAACGAGCCGTCGACGTCGAAGCCGGTCTGATAGGCGGTGTAGGTCGAGCTGCCGCTGCCGATGGCGGCGATGACCCTCGCATCGCCGTTGGCGTCGGTGTAGGCCGTGGTGCCGGGCGACGCTTCGACGCGCGCGTTGCCCAGGGGCCTGCCGTCGACTGCGCTCACCACCTTGACGTAGACGTCGGCGCAATTGTTGCCCTCGGGTGCCGCGCCATACCAGGAGAAGTGGCGAATCGAGGCGGCGACGACCAGGCTCGTCCCATCCACGCTCGAGACCTGGACCGTCCCGTCGACGAAGTCCTCCCACTTCCCGGTGACGGGGTTGTAGGCATAGCAGTGGATCTTGGTGCCCAACGGGTAGGCCGAGCGCAGCGATGGCGGGATCGGCAACTCCACGATCGCGCTCGCCGAGGTCTTCAGGTTGACACGCCTGCCGGTTGAATCGAGCAGAGTGAACTCGGCGAAGGTCACGGGAAGCAGGAGCGAGGGGTTCGCGCCGCCGGCCACCAGGCTGCCCGGCAGCGCCTCTTTCTCCTTGGTGGGGTCCAGTGGCGTGATGGCGATCTTGATGTTGGTGTCGGTCGTGTCGAGTGTGTTGGGCCCGAGGATGAGCGCGTAAGGCCCGGCCTCGGTCGGCTGCGAGAGCGTCGCGCTCTGGGTGGCGTCGTACGCTTGCTGCGAGGGCTGCTTCTTCAGGCGCAGCACGACCACGTCCGCTGCCGAGGTCGCGCTCACCGAGGTGTAGCCCGGGGCATAGCCGGCCTTCGAGAAGGACAGGTTCGCGGACGTGACTGCCGTCAGCGTGAATTCGCCCTTGGCGTCCGTGGTCACGCTCGAACCCACGCCGCTCACCTCGACACCGGCCAGGCGAGCCCCGGTTCCGATGTCGGTGACGATGCCGTTCACAGTCCCCGCGGGGCCGCCGCCGCCACCGCCACCGCCGCTGCCGCCACCACCTCCGCCTCCGGTCCCGCCCCCGGTTCCGGTCACGGCCCCACCACTTCCACCTCCACACGCAGCAAGCGCGAAGCACAGGGCCATGATCGAGAGCACGCTTGCGCGCATCGCCGACATTTCACATCTCCTTGGGGAAGCGGGTATCACCGGGTCATCGCGGGAACCACCGCGACGGCGAACGAAAGACCGTCGATGGGCACATCGCGCACGATGCGGCGCGACGCGAGATCGAGCTGGAGCAGGTGGCCGTCGGTGCCGCTGGCGACGATCCAGACGCTGCTGCCGTCCGAAGCGAGGGCCCCATGCGTCGGGTTGGCATAGGGCAGGTCGCCACGGCGCAGTGCCACGGTCTCGCTCGTGCCCGCGTCAAGATCGAGGAACGAGACGGCGTTCGCGTAGTAATCGATGGCGAGGACCCGCCCCGCGCGAAGGTCGACGAGGCCCAATGGCCCGGGTGCGGCGATGTGCGCCAGCTTGCGTCCGGAACCGTCGTGTTCGGTTACCGTATCGGTCTCGAAGTTGGAGACGAGCACGCTGCCCCGCTCGGCGAGCGCGACGAGCGCGGCCGGGTCCGAACCTGTCGCGGCGTTTCCCCGGACCTCGAGCGTGGTGGCGTCCAGGCGCAGCAGGGTGCCGGGCAAGAGCGACGGTTGGGGCGGCCGCAGCGCGACCCAGATCTCCGCGCCGAGCCGGGCGAGCGCGACCGGCTCGGTGGCAGCTCCCGCCGGGTCGAGGCGCACGCTGCGCTCGATGCGGCCGGAGGCGAGATCGAGCACGGCGATGGTGCTCGAGCGCAGATGCGAGACGAACAGCCGCGAGCCGTCCGGCGACAGCAGCAGCCCGAACGGCCTGTCGCCGGCGTACTTCGGCTGCGCCCCATTCGGCCGGTGGCAGTCGTAGCAAGTCGTGTGCGAAAAGGCATTCTGGTCGACGTGGGCTTGGATGAGACTGCCGTCTTCACGCTTGTCGGGTACCGGCGCGGTGAGCAGCGTGCGGCGAAGGCGTGCGGTCGCGGTGTCGATCTCGGCCACTGCCTGTGAGCCCACCAAGGCAACGTAAAGGGTGGTGCGGTCGGCCGATAGCGCGAATTCATGTGGGAGCATGCCCACCTCGATGTGGCTCTTCACGGTGCCGGACGAGGCGTCGACCACGGCCACCGTGCTGGAGCCCGCCTGGCTGACGAATATGCGATCGGCGCCCTCTTTGCTCCCCCCGCAGGCGAGCACTGCCGCAGCGATGAAACCGGCGAGACCGCAGCGCGGCAATGAAGCGACGAGCCCCCTGCCGAGTCTGAATTCCGCGCCTTCCCCGACACCCACTGTGTTCCTCCAACGCATCGTGAACACGGCCGAAGTCTGCCGCATTTCCACTTTGGTTGGAGGGGTGCTAACCCCCGCACGCCGGCGATATCGACAGGCGCGCAGTAGGGCTGGTCATCGAGCGCCCTCACCGCCCTTGCGTTAAGGCGGCCAGGTGTCAGGGGCCGAGGGGGCAGGCTGTGTCTGGCCCTTCCTGGGATAGGCCAAAGACCGCTGGTCGTTCAGGTTGACCCGTAGACGAGTCCCTTGACGGGCGCTTTCGACAAGGTCGGCGCCACTCGACTGAAACAAACTGCCGCCGTTGTTCAAAGCACACGTTCGCGGCGCCTCCGCGCTGCCGCCGATCACCGGCCTCGCATCATGAAGCGCTCGCTGCGCTCGCAGCGCGGATCGGGCCCGTAGCTCGTGTCCTCGACGATGCCCTCGGGCGTGATTCCGACATGGAACAACTGGCAGAACGGCCCCCGGAAGCGGTACGACCACACCGTCTGATCGTGGTAGCGCACGCCCCAGACCATCGTCGGTTCGCCGAGTTGCTCACGCAACTGTTCGCGCGTGATGCCCTTGCGGATGCGGCTGAAATGCGCTTCGTCCAGGACGTTCTCCCAACTCAGCAGGCGGGCCTGGGCGTCGAAGTGCAGCATGAAGGTCTGCATGCCCACCGAATATTCGAGCCTGCGGCCGCCGTCGGGCGTGGCGTGCTCGGCGCCGGGCGGGCCTACGCGATGCACCACGTCGTCGACACTGTCGCCCGGGTTCAAGGCAAAGGGCAGCATGCCGGCGCAAGCGACGACCAACCCACCACAAAGCAGCACCGCCAGCGCAGCGCGCAAGCGGCCGGGTTGGGAAGAAAATCGCTGTGGCATTTGTCGCTGTCGCATTCGGCGATGCTCGCACATCCGTCAGCGCCGCGCCAAGGCGCCCATGCACGCCACGAGGGCGAGGCCCAGGATCGAGCACGCACCGGTCGCGAGCCAGGTCCATTGCCAGCCGCCGACCTGGCTGGCGACCCAGGCGACCAGGGGCGGCCCGGCGACCTGCCCGAACGCCGACCACTGCTGCACCCATCCCACCGTCGTGGACAGCGTGTTCTCGCTCGGTGCCAGCCGCACGGCGAGCGCGAACAGAGTCGCCGGGATCACGCCGCCCACCATCGAAAACACCAGCACGGCGAAGTAGCGCAGCCCGGGCGACGCGCCGCTGCCGGCCTCGCCCGCGAAGGCGGCAAGCGCCGCGCCGCCCATCACGATGAAGCCGATGTTGAGCAAGGCCGGCGCCGTTACGCCGCGCTGCAGCAGACGGCCCGACGCCACATTGCCCACCATGTTGACGGCGGCGGCCAGCGCCGTGAGCCCGCCAACGGCCGCATCCGACACGCCGGCCTGGGCGGCGATGACGGGCAGGAAGCCGATCACCGCCAGCCATTGGCCCGAGTAGACGGCGAAGGTCATCGC
>JBAQUQ010000079.1:0-60816 GCA_049297615.1 Burkholderiaceae bacterium | reverse complement strand
GCGCAGCGCTCCGCCCAGGCGCAGGCCGGCGAGCATCTGGCCGGCGACTGCGCCGCCTTCGACGCCGTAGGCGCCCGATGCCGGGTCGTACCAGTAGCGCCCCGGCGCAATCGGCACGGGGTAGAGGGTCATCAACGCGGCCAGCGTCTGTGGGCGCAGCTCGACGCCGTTGACGATCACCCCCGTGTCCGCGCCGGCGGCCTTGGCCGTGTCCACGGCCGTGCTCGTGGCCAAGGCCGCCAGGCAGATGAACAGAGTGGAGCAGGGGCGTGCGGTGCGTGACATAGGGTGCCTCCTCGAAAGCGGCAGGGTTGCGGCGATCAAACCCGCGTCGCGCGATGCCGAACGCATTCGATGTAACGCTCGCCATCGGGCGGCGCGCCGCTGCGCTGCGACTGCCAGATCATCTCGCCCAGGCATTCCATGACTTCGTGCTGAGCGTCGTGGGCCGAGCCCAGGCGCTGGCTCAGCGCATCGAAGGCCGAGCGGATGCCGTGCGGCTGGTCGATGCCGAGTTGTTCGCTGATCGTCAGATGCATCGACAGGTGCAGAAACGGATTCGTGCGGCCGGTGCGCATGTCGAACTGCGCCGCGAGCGCGATTTCGACGCTGCCGAGGTCGGCGTGGTATTCGGGGTGCAGGGCGATCCAGTGCGAGGCCAGGCCTTCCATCGGCGTCAAGGGCGCTGCCTCGCGGTGCTTCCGATAGGTCTCGCAAAAGAAACGCCGCACATCGGCTTGGGACGGAGCGAACATCGGACAATTCTGCGTGAACTTTCCCCTCATCGCCGACCCGGGCTTCTACTTCATCGCCATTCCAGCCACCTTGCTGATGGGGCTGTCCAAAAGCGGCTTCCTGAGCGGCTTTGGCGCCGTGGCAACGCCCTTGCTGGCCCTGGTGGTGCCGGTGCCGCAGGCCGCAGCCATCATGTTGCCGCTCTTGCTGGTGATGGACGCGACCGGCTTGCAACAGCTTTGGCGCGAGCGCGATGCTGCTCTCCTGAAGCTATTGCTGCCCGCCGGGCTGCTCGGCACCGCACTGGGAACCCTGCTGTTCGGCGTGTTGTCGGCCAAGACGGTGGCTGCGGTCGTGGGCGCGCTGACCTTGCTGTTTCTGGCGCAACGCCTGGTGTTAACGCCGCGCGCCGACGCGAGGCCGGCACCGCGCTGGCTCGGCCGGCTGCTCGCCGTGGCGTCGGGCTTCACGAGTTTCGTCGCGCACGCCGGCAGCCCGCCGATCAATGCCTATGTGCTGCCCCTGCGCATGCGGGCGATGGCCTATGCCGGAACCATGTCGGTGTTCTTCGCCGCTCTGAATCTGTCGAAGTTGGCGCCGTATGCATGGCTCGGTCTGCTCGACATTCGCAATATGAGCACCGCCCTGATCCTGCTGCCCCTCGCACCGCTGGGTGTGTGGCTCGGCCTGTGGCTGGCACGGCGCATCGGATCGCACTGGTTCTACACAATCGCCTACGCCGGGATGTTCTGCACCGGCGTGAAGCTGTTGTGGGACGGGTTGAGGTGAACGCCCGGGCTCGCCGCGACGTACACTCTCCCGGCGTTGATTGAGCACTCACGATTGGACCGATGAATATCACGAGCACAGCGGTTGCAATTGCATTGGCGATAGTTGCGGCCTTGTCGCTGGGTGCGCAGGCGCAGGAGGCCGCGAAGCTCGTCCGGATCGGGCGCCTGGCGCCACTGTCGGAGGAGGCCGCAGCGCCGCAGAGCGAGGCGTTTCGACGCGGGATGCGAGACCTCGGCTGGGTCGAAGGGACGAACTACACGCTCGAGTCGGTGTATGCGCACGGCAAGCTGGATCGCTTGCCCGCGCTCGCGGCAGAGCTCGTGCAGCGCCGCGTTGACATCATCCTTGCAGGGTCGTCGCCCGGCACCCTGGCGGTGAAAAACGCGACACGCACCATTCCCGTGGTGATGGTGACGACCGGCGATCCCGTGGCGGATGGGCTCGTACAGAGCCTTGCGCGCCCGGGAGGCAACGTCACGGGGCTGACCACGCTGGCGCAGGGATTGAACGCGAAGCGCGTGCAACTTCTCAAGGAAAGCGTCTCCGGCATGACGCGCATGGCCGTGCTCACCAATCCAGGCGATTCCTACGCTGCGGCGTTCGCAAAAGAACGCGAGGAGGTCTCGCGCGCCTTGGGCGTGAAGATTCAGGTGCTGGAAGCGAGCGCTCCGAGCATGTTCGAGCAAGCCTTCGCAGCCGCGGCCGGCGAACGTGCGCAAGCGCTGTCGGTGTTGTCGGGCATCGTCTTTCTGACGCATCGGCAGGCGATCGTCGAGATTGCCGCGAGTCGCCGCCTGCCCGCGATCTATCCCGAGCGCGCCTTTGTTGAAGGCGGCGGCTTGATGTACTACGGTGCCAGCCTGTCCGACATGTGGCGGCACGTGGCGGCGCACGTCGACAAGATTCTCAAGGGCGCCAAACCCGCCGATTTGCCGGTCGAGCAACCGACGAAATTCGAGCTTGTCATCAACCTGAAAACCGCCAGGCAACTCGGCCTGAAGATTCCCCAATCGGTCATGCTGCGCGCGGACCAACTCATCGAGTGACTTCGTGCGCCCGCAGCGGCGTTACTTCGCCTTGTCGACGTAGGGCTCGACGATCACAGCGTCCAAGCGGTAGCCGCTCGCGCCCATCGCGGTGTCGGCGCGCACCGCCTTGAGCGTGCCGCTGACCCACACCGTGTCCATGGCCCGATAGCCCTTCGTGGCGGAGCGCGGCACGACGTGGACGATCTGGTTCGCCGGCGGCGGCGGGGTGTGGATGCAGGCGCCGAAGTAAGGCACGAGCAGAAACTCCTTCATCCCGCCGTCGTCCAGCGGCACCAGGTAACCCGGAATTCGCACCGCCTGTTCGTTCAGCTGAGCATTCACCGGTGCGTTGTCCCAGAACTCGCGCATGCGCTTGAGCATGGCCTCGGCGCGCGGGTCGCTGTCGGACAGGCCGGCGAAATTCATCTCCTTCATCTCTTTGAAAGGGTCCCAGTCCTTGGGGACGAGTTCGTCCCATTTGAGTTCGCGATAGGCCGTCTTGGCTGCGGCGTTCGCCGTCCTGGCGGCGTCGGCGGTGCCCTTGGCGGGCGCGGCAGCATTGGCCTGGGCGAAGGCAATAGCGGCGCTCGCAAGCAGTGAAAATCCGATCAGGCAAAGGCGAATCATTTCAGTTGCTCCACCGCGCTTCGCGCGACCCGCGACGCATGAAACGCATTGCTCCCTCTCCCGCTTGCGGGAGAGGGTCGGGGTGAGGGGCGGCCGGCAGGCCCTCATCCCCCGCCTTCTCCCGCAGGCGGGAGAAGGAGCCATGGCGTCGCAACAAAGTCAGTTTCATCTCAGCTTTTCGGTGAAAGGCCGTCGGCGAGCGACAACCGGTAAGCGCGCCAGCAAGGCACCAGGCTGGCCAGAAGTCCTGAGGCGACGATTGCGGCGAGCAGGGTCCATTGAGACAGGGTCGGAGCGGCGAGTTGCAAGGCGATGCCCAGGCGCGACTGTACCCAAGGTCCGGCCGCAGCGATGAACAGAATCGTCAGCGCCAGGCCGAGCGCGACGCCGATCACGGTGATCAAGCCGCCTTCCACGGCGAGCAGAGCGGCGATGTAACGCGGCCCGGCGCCGACGGCGCGCAGCACCGCGAGTTCGCGGCGGCGCTCGTTCAGGCCGGCGAGCACGACGGCAATCAGGCCGGCCAGGCTCACCACGGCGACCATCGCCGACATGCCCAGCAGTGCCTTTTCGCCCACACCCACCACGTCCCACAACTCGTCCAGGGCGACGCCGGGCAGTACCGCCATCAGCGGCTCTTGCGTGTAGTCCGCGATGTAACGCTGCACGGCGAACACGGCGGCACGCGTCTTCAGCCCGATCAGCGCCGCCGTGATCTGCTTGGGCGCCAAATCGAATTTGCGCACCTGCTCGGGCGCAATCTTCAGCCCCGGCATCGGCGCTCCGCCGGCCCACTCGAGATGCAGGGCTTCGATCGCCTCCAGGCTGACGTGCACGGTGCGGTCCACCGGCGTTCCGGTGCGTGCCAGGATGCCCACCACCTGGAAGGGTTTGTCGGCGTGCTGCGCGGCCAGGCCGCCGCCCGAGCCCGAGCCGTGGCTGAGCGTCAATGCCTGCCCCAGGCGGTAGCCCAGCGCATCGGCCACTTCGGCGCCGAGCACGGCCTCGAACAAACCGTCGAGCGTGCCGGCGAAGACGCGGCCCTGCGCGAGCAGCAGGGGCGCGCGGTCGCCATAGCGAAATCGCGCGAAGTAGTCGGGCGTCGTGCCCAGCACCGGCATGCCGCGACGCGAGTCGCCGAGCGAGATCGGCACGACCCATTCGACGGCGCGGTGCGAGGCGATGTCGCGCAGGCTTTGCATGCGGATGTTGTTGGTGGCCCCGCCGATGCGAAACACGGCGTAGAGCATCAACTGCACCGAGCCGCTGCGCGCCCCCATCACCAGGTCGGTGCCGCTGACCGATTGCGAAAAACTCTCGCGAACGTCGGCGCGCATTCGTTCCAGGCTGAGCAGGAGCAGCGTGGCCAGCGCGATCGACAGCACCACCAGGGCGAGCGTTGCGCGCCGGTTCCAGGCGCTGTGCGCGCCCAGGTGCAGCAGGGCCTTCATGCGGCGGATTCCTCGGGCGCTGCCTGGTTCAAATCGGCGAGCGACACCTGAATGTCGAAGTGCGCGGCGAGCTGCCGGTCATGGCTGACGAAGACCAGGGCACTGCCGGCGGCATGGCATTGCGCCAGGAGCAGGGCCAGGAAGGAATCGCGCAGGGCGCTATCCAGGGCTGAAGTGGGCTCGTCGGCGATCACGACTTCGGGCGCGCCGATCAGGGCGCGCGCCGCGGCGACGCGCTGTTGCTGGCCCACCGACAAAGCCCCGGCCGGCTTGCCCCAGGTGTTGGGGCCCAGGCCGACATGCTGCAGCAACGACTGCGCGGCGCTGCGCACCGAACCCGCCTGGGCCTGGGCGCGTGAGGTGCGCAAGGTCGAGAAGCGGCACGGCAGGAGCACGTTGTCGAGCGCGTTGAGGTAGGGCAAGAGGTTGAACTGCTGGAAGATGTAACCCACATGGTCGGCGCGCCGCGCGTCGCGCCGGCTTGCCGGCAGCGCGGCCCAGTCGACGCCGAGCAGTTCGACTGTTCCCTGGCGCGGCACCAGCACGCCGGCGAGCAGGCCGAGCAGGGTGCTCTTGCCCGAGCCGCTGGGCCCATAGAGGAACAAGGTTTTGCCGGCGGCCACCTCGAGGTGTTCGAAGGCCAGGCAATCGGGGCCGTTGGCCGACCATGCAAAGCGCAGTTCAGAGACGCGAATCACGGGCGGTGCGCCGGCACAGCGGCGGCCTATTCACGTAGCAAGGCGATGCGCCGCTGCGGGCGCTTCAAGCTGCGCTTGAACTGGCCCTTGGGCGTGGCGATTTGCACGTCGATGCGCTGCAGGAAGGCAAATGCCTCGAACAGCCCGATGTCGATGCCAGCCAGCTTGGCGATCTGTTTGCAACTGAATTCGACTTCCGATTCGAGATCGGCGTGTTCAGCTTCGGCGCCCCGCGGCGCCGTTGCTGCCACATGTCCGATTTTCAACACCGCCGAAGTCAACTCGACGCGCTCGAGCGTGCAGCCGGCCGCTGTATCCGGACGGAACAACACGTCGGCAGCATTCAGCCGCGCGACAACGGCCTGCACGGCCTTGCGCTCGGCGTCACTGCGCGGCGCACGCTCGAAGCCGAACAAGGCCTCGAGCGGGGCTTCCAGGCGCAGGCTCAGGGTGCCGGCGTCGATCGCCACATCGATCGTCGCGACGCCATGCTGGTGCGCGCGCGCTTGAGCCTGCGCGGCGAGCGGCTGCGCGAGCAGAAGTGATAAGGCAGCAACGACGAGCGGTCTCGAGTTGATTTTCATGCGCGGTCGGCAGCGGATTGTGCCGTGAGCCCATGCTCGTGCTCGCTCCAGCCCGCGCCGGCTACTTTGAGTCGCGCCGCTTCGCGCTCCTGGGCAAACAGTTCTTCGAGCTGCTGCCGCCCTTGCTTGGCCGAGGCGATCAGCTTGGCCTGGTCTTTCCAATGCGGTACGCTGGCCTCGAGCTGGGCCAGGTTATGGCGCCGAAAACGCAGCGCCAGGTTGCGCGCCTGGTGCGGCTCCCAGCCGAGCAGTTCGAGCGCGCTGCGTGCGCTCATCAGGGCCGAATCCAGCGTCTCGCGCTCGATCAGGGTCACGCCCAGGTCGCGCAGCCTGAAGTAGTGCTGGACATTGCGCGCCCGCGCGACGATCTGCAGCTGGGGGAAATGTTCGCGCACCATGCGTGCCGTGGCGACGCTTTGGTCCACATCGTCGATCGCCAGCACGAGCACACGCGCCTGCGCCGCGCCGGCCACGCGCATCAGGTCCAGGCGCGAGGCGTCGCCATAGTGGGCGAGCCAGCCGAAGCGGCGCAGCGCCTCGATCTGCTCGGCGTCGTGGTCGAGAACGGTCGGCGTGATGCCGTTCGCAAACAGCATCCGGCCGACGATCTGGCCGTAGCGGCCCAGGCCGGCGATGATGACGGGCGCGCTCTGCGGCTCGCTGAGTGCCGCCTGCGATGTCTTGCGCTTGCCCAGGTGCGCGGCCCACCAGCGATCCGCGAGCACCAGCAACAGCGGCGTGAGCAACATCGAGATCGCCACCGCGGCGACGAGCATCGACGCCGCCGGCGCTTCGATGACGGCGGCACCCGCGGCGCCTTGGAACACGACAAAACCGAATTCGCCGCCCTGGGCGAGCAGGATCACGAACACGGGGCGCTCCGGCAGCGGAATCGGCATGGCACGGCACATGGCCCACAGCACCAGGGCCTTGAGCAGCAGGAAGGCCGCGACCACGGCAGCGACCAGGCCAGGGTGTTGCCAGATCACCGCGAAATCGATGCTCATTCCCACGGCGATGAAGAACAGGCCGAGCAACAAGCCCTTGAACGGCTCGAGGTCGGTTTCCAGCGCGCGCCGGTATTCGCTTTCGGCGAGCAGCACTCCGGCGAGGAAGGCGCCGAGCGCCATCGACAGTCCCACTGCCTGCATCAGCGCCGCCGTGGCCACGACAAGCAGCAGCGACGCGGCGGTGAAGACCTCCGGCGTCTTGCTGCGTGCGATCCAGCGCAGCGCCGGGCGCAGCAGCAGCCGCCCGCCGAGGATGATGGCAACGATGACTCCGATCGCCTCAAGCGCGGCGAACCAGCCGCCGCCGCTGCTGCGCACTGCGCTGGCGGCGAGCAGGGGGACGAGGGCGAGGATGGGAATCGCCGCGACGTCTTGCAGCAGTGCCACGCTCAGCACCGCCTGGCCCGAGGTCGTGGGCATGAGGTTGCGATCCGCGAGTACACGCAAGCCAATCGCGGTGGAGGACAGCGCCAGGCCGAGCGCGGCGACGATGGCCAGATTCATGTCCGCACCCAACCACCATGCCGTGCCTGCGAGCAGACACGCCGAACCCAGGAGCTGTGCGCTGCCCCAGCCGAAGATGGGCTTGCGCAGCGCCCACAGGCGCCGCGGCTCGAGTTCCAGGCCGACCAGAAACAGCATCAGCACGACGCCGAATTCGGCGAAATGCAGCATGTCCTGCGCTTCGGTGACGAGCTTCAGCCCCCAGGGTCCGATGGCGATTCCCGCTGCCAGGTAACCGATGATCGAGCCCAGACCCAGGGCGCGTGCGATCGGCACGGCCAGGACCGCGGCGCCGAGATAGATCAGGCTGGCCGTCAACCACGAGTTGTGTTCCATCACGCCTCCTGCCTCGGTCGGGCGTTGAACGGCACGGCGCAGTCCGGGCACTGTTCCAGGTCGGCCAGCTCGGGCCAGTCGGGGTAGCTGCGCAGGCGCTGCGCGTACAGCGCGGCGTGTTCCTCGATCTGTGCGTCCGACGCGCGGTGTGCGCCGTGCAGCAGCAGGGGCGGCAGGAAGCGCATGCCGCACAGCGCGGCGGTCTGCTCGAAAGGCGGCAGGAAGGCGTCGAAGAAATAACGGTTGTAACTGTCGGGCCGGTAGGACTCTTCGGGCCCGCCTGTGCTGGCCACCAGCCACAGGTCTTTGCCGCGCAGCGCGGTCCCACCGGGTCCATAGGCCCAGCCGAAGGCCAGCACTTCGTCGATCCACAGTTTCATCAGCGGCGGCGCGCTGTACCAGTGGATCGGATGCTGCCAGACGACCAACCGGGCGCGCGCGAGCGCGGCCTGCTCGGCGGGTACGTCGATGAGGTAGTCGGGATAGAGCGCGTACAGGTCGCGCATTTCCACCGGCGCCTGCGCCGCGGCACGCATGGCGCTGCGATTGGCACGTGAGTGCTGCAGATGCGGGTGTGCCATGATGACCAGTGCCGACGCGCGCGCCGGGGCGGGAATGGGGTTCACGCTTGCCTCCGAGGGATTGTTCGGATTTGTGCACACGACAGCGGCAGATTCCTTGGTTTGCGGGCATTCGCCACAGTGCAGTCGCCGTTAACATTACCCGAATCGGGGAGTCTCGGACACAGGAGGTCGATATGCCGGTGATCGTGGTTGCCAATCCCAAGGGCGGCGTGGGCAAGACCACGCTGGCTACCAATATCGCGGGCTACCTTGCCGCGCAAGGCGCGTCGGTGATGCTGGGCGATGTCGACCGACAGCAATCATCGCTCACCTGGCTCGGGCTGCGCCCGGCCGGCCTGCCGGTGATCCAGAGTTGGGACGTGAGCCAGGGTAACCTGGCTCGCCCGCCGCGTGGCACGACGCATGTGGTGCTCGACACGCCTGCCGCGCTGCACGGCAAGCAACTCGATGAAGTGCTGCGCATCGCCGACAAACTGCTGATCCCGCTGCAGCCCAGCATCCTGGACATCCACGCCACGCACCATTTCCTCGAGTCCCTGGGCGCTCACAAGCAGTCCCACTCCATCGATGTGGCCCTGGTCGGCATGCGCACGCGTGAAGGTTTGATTTCGACCGACCAGTTGCGCAGTTACCTGGGCGGTCTCGATCTGCAGCTGCTGGGGTTCCTGCGCGAGACGCAGAACTACGTGCATTTGGGCGCGCACGGCCTGACGCTGTGGGACATGGCGTCGAGCCGTTTCGAAAGCGACCTGGAGCAGTGGCAGCCCATCCTCGCGTGGCTCAACGACGAGGCTTTCGTCGTAGAAGACGATTGATGAATATCTATCCGAAACTGAGCGACCTGCAACACTTGGTCGGCCAGGTCCTGGGCTGCAGCAACTGGTTCAACGTCGATCAGTCCATGATCGATGCGTTTGCCCACGCCACGGGCGACCATCAATGGATCCACGTCGATCCGCAGCGTGCCGCGCAGGGGCCGTTCGGCGCGACGGTGGCACATGGCTTTCTCACCTTGTCCCTGCTGCCGATGATGCTGGCGTCGGCATTCGAGGTGCTCGATACGCGAATGGGTGTGAACTACGGCTTGAACCGGGTGCGCTTTCCGGCACCGGTTCCGGTGGGCAGCCGCCTGCGCGGCGAATTCAAGCTGCTCGGCTACGAAGCGCTCGAAGGCGGCGCGCAATTGACGACTCATGTCACGATGGAGCGTGAAGGGTCCGTCAAGCCCGTCTGTGTGGCCGAATCGGTGGCGCGCCGCTACGTTTGATCGGTCCAGGTCCAGGATTCGCACGTCCCCGGAGCCCCAAAGTGAAGGTATTGTTGATCGACGACCACCCGCTGATCCTGGCGGCGCTGCAAGCCGTGATCCAGGAACTGGGCGATGACGTGAGCGTGGTCGGCGCGGCCACAGCGCGCATCGGGCGCGAGAAGCTCAAGAGCGAGAAGGACTTCGACCTGATCCTGCTCGACCTGAACCTGGGCGACACCGACGGCATCGATGTCCTCACCGAGTTCCGTGCCACCTACCCCGCGCTGCCCGTGGTCGTGGTGTCGGCGTCGGACCGCTACAGCGACGTGATTCGCGCTGTCGATGCCGGTGCCATGGGATTCGTGCAAAAGCGCTCGAGCACGGCCGAGTTGCACGAGGCGCTGCGCCTGGTGATGTCGGGCGGCATCTTCATTCCCACCGGCGCACGCGCGCTGATGACGAACCTGCCGCCTCCCATGGGCAATGCGGCGCAGGTCACCACCTTTGCCGAGACGACGCCGATGATTCACCACATCGGCCGCCCGAGTGCCCAGGACACGGGCTTTCATTCGGGCCTGCCCGAAGCGCCTGCGCCACCCCCCCTGGCCACGCTGGGCCTGACGCCGCGCCAGAACGAAGTGCTGGCGCTGTTGCTGCAAGGCAAGCCGAACAAGCTGATCGCTCGCGAATTGAACGTGTCGGTGGACACCGTCAAAGACCATGTCGCGGCCGTGCTGCGCGCGCTGAATGTCACTTCGCGGACCCAGGCGGTGCTGGCTGTGGCCGAGATGAGCCAGCGCGGCGCCTTGACGGAATGGCGCGCGACCAAGCGTTAGCCGGCACCCACACGCCGCCTCGGCCCGTCAGCGCCGCAGCGCCGGCCCATCAGCGACGCCGCGCATAAGCCCCGGCTCCGGCTCGACTCGCGGTGAGCACTGCTGCCCCCGGCACCGATCTTGAACTCTCGGCTGTGCCTGACGAGGTGCAGGCTGCTCACGACTATCTGCCTGCCACGCTCGCCGGCAACGCCGCGGGAGCCGCTGTGGTGGCCCTGCTGTTCTGGGGCTCGGGCCCGCAGGGCCGCTTGGGGCTGTGGTTGGCGTGTTTCAGCGCGGTCTGGGCTGCGCGCTTGGCGCTCGGCCTGCGGTTTCGGCGTTCCGTCCGGCACACCCTGGCGCAGTGGAGAAGCTGGCAGCGCAGGGCCCACTTGGCGACACTTGCTTCGGGAGCGAACTGGGGCCTGGCGGGGGGCCTGTTCTACACCGACGCGATGGGGATAACGCAGACCGGTCTGATTCTCGTCGTCTACACCTTCTGCGTCGCGGCGATGCCGATTCTGGCGACGCAGCCGCGCATCTACGCCGCCTACCTCGCGCTTGCCGCAGCGCCGCTCATCGTTCGCATCGCCGGCGTCGGCGATCGCTACAGCTTGCAGCTCGCCGGCCTGCTGGCGCTCATCGTCGTATTGACAGCGCTGCTCGGCGGCAGCTACCGCCAGGCGATGGCGCGGGTGATCGCGCTCAAGCTGCAGTTGAGCGAACTGCTCGTGCAACTGCGCCACGAAAAACAGGCCGCGGAAGACGCCCGGCGCGTGGCCGAAACCGCGAATCGCGCGAAAACGCAGTTCTTCGCCGCGGCCAGCCACGACTTGCGCCAGCCCCTGCACGCGATGGGCCTGTTCGCGCAGGCGCTGCGCGAGCGCACCCGCGACAGCGAAGTCGCGCCCCTGGTGAACAGCATCAATGAATCGGTCGACGCGCTGGAAAGCCTGTTCTCCGAACTGCTCGACATCACGCGCATCGACAGCGCCATGATCGAGGTGAAGCCGTGCGACTTTCGCGTCGGCGACATGCTGCAGCGTTTGCGTCTGCATTTCGAGCCCAGCGCTTTCGAGAAAGGCCTGGCCTTGCGCCTGCGCGGTGCGTCGCGCATCGTCTTTGCCGACCCGCTGCTGGTGGAGCGCATCGTGCGCAACCTGGTCGCCAACGCGATCCGCTACACCGAAGACGGCACGGTCCTGGTGGGCTGCCGCCAGCGCGGGAAGAAGGTGTCGCTGCAAGTCTGGGATAGCGGCTGCGGCATCGCACCCGAAGAGCAGTCGCGCGTCTTCGACGAGTTCTATCAGGTTCGCGGCTCGGCCAGCGCCGCGCCCGGCCAGCGCAAGGGCCTGGGCCTGGGACTGGCGATCGTGAAGCGCCTGGCCGAGGCGATGGGCGCGCCCTTGTCGCTGCGTTCCTGGCCAGGGCAGGGCAGCGTGTTCACGCTGGAGCTGCCCGCGGGCGAAGCGCATGCGCAGGCGCATGTGGCGTCCGCCAACGCAGCGCTGCAAAGCTTGAGGTTGGAGGGCCGGCGCTTCATCATCGTCGAAGACGAACCCGCGGTTCGCGCCGGTCTCGAAGCCTTGCTCCTGGGCTGGGGCGCCACGCTGCGCATCTTCGACAGCGTGAGCGCCTGCACGGCCTGGGCCTCAGGCTGCGCTGCGGACGAGCCGGCGCCGGAGCTGCTGATCGTCGACTATCGCCTCGAAGACGGCCGCGACGGGCTCGAAGCTCTTGGGGCTCTGCGCAGTCGGTTCGGCGCTGCGACGCCGGCCATCATGATCAGCGGCAGCACCATGAGCGGCGTCGAAGCCCAGGCGCAAGAGCATGACTTCCACCTGCTGATCAAACCGGTGCTGCCCAACAAGCTGCGCGCGATGATCACCTTCAAGCTCCAGGGGCCGCCCGCTCAGCTCGGCACAAACGACAGGCGAACGTAGATCGGTGCAAAGGCCTCGGCCTGGGTCACCTCGAGGAGTCGCTCGCGCGCGAGTTCGAGCAGGGCGATGAAGGTCACGAGCATCACCTGTGGCCCTCGACCCGCATCGAACAGATCTTCGAACAAGGCGAAGCGCCGGCCCTGCAGGCGGCGCAACACGATACTCATGTGTTCGCGCACGCTCAACTGTTCGCGCGTGATGGTGTGGTGCTCGATCAAGCTGGCGCGGCGCATGATGTCGGCCCAGGCGGCGCGCAATTCGTCTGGATTCACTTCCGGCAGACGCGGCGCGAGCGCCTGCTCGATCGTGACCCGGGCGCGCAGGAAATCGCGGCCGAGCAGGGGCAGGGCGTCGAGCTGCGCGGCGGCGAGCTTCATCTGTTCGTATTCGATCAGGCGGCGTACCAGCTCGGCGCGCGGGTCTTGCGCGTCTTCGCCGTCGCGCACCTTCCTCGGCGGCAGCAGCATGCGCGACTTGATTTCAATCAGCATCGCCGCCATCAACAGGTATTCGCTGGCGAGTTCGAGGTTGTGCCGGCGAATCTGCTCGACATAGGCCAGGTACTGGCGCGTCACGTCGGCCAGCGGGATATCGAGGATGTTGAAGTTCTGGCGCCGGATCAGGTACAGCAACAGATCGAGCGGTCCCTCGAAGGCTTCGAGAAACACCTCGAGCGCATCAGGTGGGATGTACAGGTCATCGGGCAGTGCGAACAGCGGCTCGCCGTACAGGCGCGCCACGGCGACGCCATCAACCATGGCGGGCAGAGCGCGTCCGCTGCCAAGCCGCTCGGACAGCGCCGCCATTTCAGACCTTGCGGGTGGTCCGAGCGCCGTCATGGCATGGCTCGAGCTTCGGTCCGAGGCCGGGGCTACTTGGTCTGGTAGACGTAGGGCTGTTGCGCCACCTTGGCATCCGCATACTCGGCTTGGGCGCCGCGGTCGATGCGCTGGTCCCAGAGCAGCGAGCGGCCTTCGCGCTGCTCGTCCTCGAGCGTGGGCTTGCGCGCCTTGAGGTATTCAATGAAAGCCGTGGTATCGGACTTGTAATGTTTCCAAAGCAGGGGCATGGCGAGGCGATGCAATCGGCCGGAGTCGTGTGGCTGCGATTCTAGGACCCTGGCTGCCTGCGGTGGGCCCGACTCGTGAGAGTGTGTTGCACGCCAGCTTGCTTGCCCGCATTTCCCAGGCGCGATACTCCGCAACGCCGCATGCCCATAGCGTGCGCTCGCGCCGCATGGCAGCAACCTGGAGCCTTACCGTGAGCAAGACCTTCGCTTCCCAAGCCGACCTCGAAGAAAAGCAAGTCACGTTCACCAAGCTCAGCGCGAATGCCTACGCCTACACCGCGCAGGGCGACCCCAACACGGGAGTCATCGTCGGTGACGACGCCGTCATGGTGATCGACACGCAGGCCACGCCGGTGATGGCGCAAGACGTGATACGCCGCATCCGCGGCGTGACCGATTTGCCCATCCGCTACGTCGTGCTCAGCCACTACCACGCGGTGCGCGTGCTTGGCGCTTCGGCCTACCAAGCACAGCACATCATCGCCAGCCGGGACACCTATGACCTGATTCGGGAGCGCGGCGAGGCCGATAAGGCGAGCGAAATCGGGCGCTTTCCGCGTCTGTTCCAGGCCGTCGAATCGGTGCCACCCGGATTGACCTGGCCGACGATCACCTTCACCGGGCGCATGAGTTTGTGGCTGGGCAAGCTCGAAGTGCAATTGCTGCAGCTCGGCCGCGGCCACACCAAGGGTGATACCGTGGCCTGGTTGCCCGAGCAGAAGATTTTGTTCTCCGGAGACCTGGTCGAGTTCGACGCCACGCCGTATGCCGGCGACGCCTATTTCCAGGATTGGCCGCATACCCTGGACAAACTCGCGGCGCTCGCTCCGCGCGCCCTGGTGCCGGGGCGCGGCGCTGCGCTGACCACGCCCGAAGCGGTGGCGCAGGGTCTGGCGAGCACGCGCGGTTTCGTCGCCGACGTGTGGCGATGCGTGAAAGCCGGAGTTGCCGCCGGCAAGGACTTGAAAGCGGTGTACAAGCAGACCCTCGCCGAGTTGCAGCCCAAGTATGGCCATTGGGTCATCTTCAACCACTGCATGCCCTTCGACGTGACGCGCTGCTACGACGAAGCGACCCAGTACGCCGACCCGCGTGTCTGGACGGCGCAGCGCGACCTCGAAATGTGGGCGGCGCTGGAAGACTGAGACTCGGCCCGGGTGGCGCTGTGAAAAGCATCGACGCGGCCGCGCCGCAGCGCGACTACCAGGCGCTGCAATTTCCCTACCGCAAAGCGCCCGACCACGGCGCCGGCGCGCCGCTGCGCTACCCAGTGGCGGTGGTCGGCGCCGGGCCGGTGGGCCTGGCACTGGCGATCGATCTGGCGCAACAGGGCATTCCCGTGCTCTTGCTCGACAACGACGACCGGCTCTCGAGCGGCTCGCGCGCGATTTGTTTCGCCAAACGCACTCTGGAAATTTTTGACCGTTTGGGTTGCGGCCAGAAGCTGGTGGAAAAGGGCGTGTCCTGGAGTGTGGGTAAGGTCTACTTTCGCGACGCGCAGATCTATTCGTTCAACCTGCTGCCTGAGCGCGGCCATGAGCGCCCGGCGTTCATCAACCTGCAGCAGTATTACGTCGAAGGTTATTTGACGGATCGCGCCGCCGACCTGAGCAACATTGACATGCGCTGGAAGAGTGCCGTGGTCGGCGCCGAGCCGCGCGCCGACCATGTGCGGCTCACGGTGGACACGCCCGACGGCGCTTATGTCGTCGAGGCCGGCTATGTGGCGGCCTGCGACGGCTCCAAGTCTGCAATGCGCGGCCTGCTCGGCGTGCAGGCGCGGGGCAGAACCTTTCGCGATCGATTCCTGATCGCCGACATCGAGATGGACGCTCCCGATTTCCCAGTCGAGCGCCGCTTCTGGTTCGACCCTTGTTTCCACCCCGGCCAAAGCGTGCTCCTGCACAAGCAGGCCGACGGCCTGTGGCGCACCGACTTCCAGCTCGGCTGGGAAGCCGACCCGCAGCAGGAACGCCGCCGCGAAAACATCAGGCCGCGCGTGCGCGCCTTGCTCGACAGCATCGGCGCGCCCGACATCCGGTTCGAGATCGCGTGGGCCAGCGTCTACACCTTCGCCTGCCAGCGATTGCAGAGTTTTCGGCATGGCCGCGTCTTCTTCGCCGGCGACGCGGCGCACGGCGTCTCGCCGTTCGGCGCACGCGGCGCCAACTCGGGTGTGCAAGACGCCGAGAACCTGGCGTGGAAACTCGCTGCGGTGTTGCAGCGGCGCGCCGGCGATCCCCTGCTCGACACCTATGGCCTCGAGCGCGAAGCCGCCGCCGACGAGAACATTCGACATTCGACGCGGGCCACCGACTTCATCACGCCGAAAAGCGAAGTCAGCCGCTTGTTCCGCGACGCGACGCTGGACCTGGCCAAGAGCTACGCCTTCGCTCGCTCGCTCGTCAACAGCGGGCGCTTGTCGGTGGCGACGACGCTGCACGGCTCGCCGCTGAACACGCCCGACGACGCGCAATTCGCAGGCGCCATGGTGCCGGGCGCGGCAGCGGCCGACGCTCCCGTCGAGGTCGACGGCGAGGCCGGATGGTTGTTGCGGCAATTGCAGGGTTCCACTTTCACGGCGCTCTTGTTCAGCTCCCAGGATGTGGCTGCGACGGTTCGCGAACTGCATGACGCTGCTCAGCACCTGTCATCCCGGCGTGCGCCGGGATCCAGTGCACCCGTCGCAGGGTGGATCCCGGCTTTCGCCGGGATGGCGGCGCTCGAGGCAAGAGTGCCGTTGCAAGTGCTGATCGTCGCTGCGCGCGGTGCCTGTGCAAAGGCCGAGGGCGCACGCATCCTCGTCGACCTGCACGGCCTGCTCGCGCAGCGCTACGATGGACGCAGCGGCACGCTCTACCTGTTGCGCCCGGATCAGCATGTTTGTGCGCGCTGGCGCAGCGCGCAGGCAGACCAGTTGCGCGCCGCGCTGCGCCGTGCCCTGGCCTTGTCCTGAGGAGTATTCCGATGCCTCTCGTGACCGACACCAAGCTTTCGGCGCCCGACGATTTCTATGAGTCCTTGATCGACGCGCACCGCGGCTTGAGCGCGGCGCAAAGCCACGAGTTGAACGCCAAACTCGTGCTGTTGCTGGCCAATCATCTCGGCGATTCCGAGGTGCTGGGCGAGGCCTTGAGTGCTGCACGCACGAGCGTGCTCGACAATTCCGCGCCAGCGTGACAATCAGGCGTCCTGCGACCCGACATTCAATGGGACGAGACCCGTGACCAGCCCTGAACCGAATTACCTGTCCGGCTTCGGCAATGAGTTCGCCACCGAAGCGATTCCCGGTGCCCTGCCGCAGGGCCGCAACAGCCCGCAGCGCGCGCCGCTGGGCCTGTATGCCGAGCAGCTGTCGGGAACGGCATTCACCGCAGCGCGCGCCGAGAACCGGCGCACCTGGATGTACCGGCGCCAACCGTCTGTCGTGACGGGCCGCTTCGAGGCCTATGCCCAAGCCCTGTGGACCAGTGGGGCGGGCGGCGGCCGGGCGATCCCGCCCGATCCGCTGCGCTGGAGGCCGTTTCCGATTCCGCAGGACGAGGTCGATTTCATCGACGGGCTGCGCACCATCGCTGCGAACGGCGATGTCGAGTCGCAGACGGGCGTTGCCGCACTCGTCTACGTGGCGAACCGCTCGATGACGCGGCGCGCGCTGATCAATGCCGACGCCGAAATGCTGCTCGTGCCGCAGCAAGGGCGCCTGATCGTCCGCACCGAACTCGGCGTACTGCACGCCAGGCCCGGCGAGGTGCTGTTGCTGCCGCGCGGCCTGGCGTTGCGCATCGAGCTTCCCGACGGGCCTTCACGTGGTTATGTCGCCGAGAACTACGGCCCGCAATTCCGCCTGCCCGAACTCGGGCCGATAGGATCGAATGGCCTGGCCAATGCGCGCGATTTTCTGAGCCCGGTCGCGGCCTATGAATCCGCAGACGGCGAGTATGAGATCGTCAAGAAGTTCGGGGCGCGCCTGTGGCGTTGTACGCAGACCGCGAGCCCGTTCAATGTGCTCGCCTGGCACGGCAATCTGGCGCCGTGCAAGTACGACACGGCGAACTTCATGGCGATAGGCTCGATCAGCTTCGACCACCCCGATCCGTCGATCTTCACCGTGCTCACCTCGCCATCCCCGATGAGCGGCGCGGCGAACTGCGACTTCGTGATTTTTCCGCCACGCTGGATGGTCGCCGAGGACACCTTTCGCCCGGCCTGGTACCACCGCAATGTCATGTCCGAGTTCATGGGCCTGGTGCACGGCCAATACGATGCCAAACCAGAGGGCTTCAAGCCCGGCGGCGCGAGCCTGCACAACTGCATGGTGCCCCATGGCCCGGACGCCGAAGCCTTCGACAAAGCAAGCAGCATCGCCCTGGCGCCGTACAAGCTCGACAACACGCTCGCCTTCATGTTCGAAAGCCGCTTGCGCTTCGTGCCCACCGACTACGCGATCACCTGCGGCGCGCTCGACCCTGCTTACAGCGACTGCTGGGCCAAGCTCGCCGATCGCCTCGTGCTGCCGCGCCAGGCGCCTGCGGCATGAGAACGGTCTACGGAACCTTGTTGAACCACCGGCCGGCCTTGGCAGCGCTGGGCGATGCCGTGTTTCAGACGCCCTACAAAGCGCCGCCCGTGGCGCCGGTGCTCTATATCAAACCGCGCAACACATGGGCCGGGCAGGGCGCCCAGGTCGTGGTTCCGGCCGGGGTGATGGAGCTCGAAATCGGCGCGAGCCTGGGTCTGGTGTTCGCGCGAACGGCGTGCCGCGTCGACGCAGAAGCGGCACTGGAATGCCTGGAGGGCTATACCATCGTCGCCGACATCAGCGTGCCACACGCCAGTTTCTACCGACCATCGGTGCGCCATAAGGCGCGCGACGGTTTCTGCCCCATGGGGCCGCATGTGGTGCCGCGCGCGGCGATCGCCAAGCCTGACGCTTTGGCGGTGAACGTGCTGGTCGATGGCCGGATCGTGCAACGTGCCGGCACCGGCGACATGCAACGCGCCGCAGCCCGCCTGATCGCCGACGTGAGCGAGTTCATGACGCTGCGCCCGCAAGACGTGCTGCTGCTCGGTGTCGCGCACGGCGCGCCGCGCGCCCGCGCCGGGCAAAGCGCAGCCATTGAAATCGACGCCATTGGCCGCCTCGAGATGAGCTTTGTCGACGCTGCGCAGGAAGGGCGATGAGGACGGCGCGTGTGGCCTACGGCGGCGCTTTGCACGAAGCCGTGCCGCACGGGCAGGGCTTGCGTCTGAGCGATGGGCGCGTGCTCGGCGAAGACCAGGTGGTGTGGCTGCCGCCGTTCGACGTCGGAACCATCATCGCCCTGGGGCTGAACTACGCCGATCATGCGAAAGAACTCGCCACGGAGCTCACGGTCACGGCGCAGGAAGAACCGCTCGTGTTCCTGAAAGGCCCGAGCAGCCTGATCGGGCACCGCGGTTTCACGCGGCGCCCCGCCGGCGTGAAGCATCTGCACTATGAATGCGAACTCGCCGTGGTCATCGGCCGGCGCGCGCAGCGCGTCAAGCGTGCCGACGCCATGGGCGTGGTGGGCGGCTATTGCGTGTGCAATGACTATGCGTTTCGCGATTACCTCGAGAACTGGTACCGGCCGAATCTGCGCGTGAAAAATCGCGACGGCGCCACCGTGCTGGGCCCTTGGTTCGTGCCGGCCGCCGAAGTGCCCGACCCGCATGCATTGGGCCTGCGCACCCGGGTCAACGGCAAGCTCATGCAACAGGGCAACACCGCTGACATGATCGATCGCATCCCGCGAATCATCGAATACCTGAGCGAATTCATGACCCTGCAAACCGGTGACGTGATTCTCACCGGTACGCCCGAGGGCGTGACCGACGTCAACCCCGGCGACGAGGTCGTGACCGAGATCGATGCTGTCGGAAGGCTGGTCAACACCATCGTCGATGACTCTTGTTTCAAGCATTGAATTCGTCTGGACATCGATGCGCATCGAACACCTGATCGCGGGCAAGCCCACAGCGGGAAGCGACTACTTCACGACGCTCAATCCGGCCACACAGGAGGTCTTGGCCGAGGTCGCGCGCGGCGGCGCGAGCGAAGTGAACATGGCCGTCGCGGCGGCCAAGGGCGCGTTTCCCGGCTGGGCGGCGCTGGCGCCGGGGCAACGAGCCCGCATCATGCGGCGCCTGGGCGACTTGATCGCGCGCCACGCCGATGACATCGCGCAGATCGAGACGCGCGACACCGGCCAGGTGATCGCACAGACCGGCAAGCAACTGATCCCGCGCGCCGCCGACAACTTCTACTACTTCGCCGAGATGTGCACGCGCGTCGACGGCCACACCTACCCGACTCCCACCCACCTGAACTACACCCTGTTCCATCCGGTGGGCGTGTGCGCCCTCATCAGCCCCTGGAACGTGCCCTTCATGACGGCGACCTGGAAAGTCGCGCCGGCGCTGGCCTTTGGCAACACCGCAGTGCTCAAGATGAGTGAACTCTCACCGCTGAGCAGCGCGCGCCTGGGCGAGCTGGCGCTCGAGGCCGGCTTGCCCCCGGGCGTGCTCAACATCGTGCACGGCTTCGGTGCCGAGGCCGGAGCGCCCCTGGTCGCCCACCCCGACGTGCGCGCGATCTCCTTCACCGGCTCCACCGCAACGGGCAACGCGATCGTGCGCTGTGCAGGCCTGAAGAAATTCAGCATGGAACTCGGCGGCAAGAGCCCCTTCATCGTGTTCGACGATGCGCACTTCGAGCGGGCGCTGGACGCCGCCGTTTTCATGATCTTCAGCAACAACGGCGAACGCTGCACAGCGGGTTCACGCATCCTCGTGCAACGCGGCGTCTATGCGAATTTCGTGCAGCGTTTCACCGAGCGCGCCAGGCGCATCGTCGTGGGCGACCCGCTCGACGAGGCCACGACGATCGGCCCGATGATCAGCCAGGCGCATCTGGCCAAAGTGCGCAGCTATATCGAAGGCGGGCCGAAAGAGGGCGCGACCCTGCTGTGCGGCGGTCTCGATGCGCCCGACCTGCCCCCAGCCATGGCCAGTGGCAACTTCGTGCGTCCGACCGTTTTTGCCGATGTCGACAACCGCATGCGAATCGCGCAGGAGGAAATTTTCGGTCCAGTCGCCTGTCTGATTCCATTTGCCGACGAAGCCCAGGCCATTGCCTTGGCCAACGACACGGTCTACGGTCTGTCGAGTTATGTGTGGAGCGAAAACCTCGGCCGGGCACACCGTGTCGCCGCGGCCGTCGAGGCCGGCATGTGTTTCGTGAACAGCCAGAATGTGCGCGACTTGCGCCAGCCTTTCGGCGGGACCAAGGCCTCGGGGTCAGGACGCGAGGGCGGCACCTGGAGCCATGAGGTGTTCCTGGAGCCGAAGAACGTCGCGGTGAGCCTGGGTTCGCACCCCATTCCGAGCTGGGGAGTTTGAGCATGTCGCTGTACGGCGTGCAGAAGTTCCTGTTCCACCTGAATCGCGACGAAGGCGTGCAGCGACGCTTCAAGGCCGACCCGGCGGGCCTGCTCGACGAATACCCGCTCGATGTCCAAGAACGCGAGGCGATCCGAGCAGGTGACATCGGCCTGATCTATGTGCTTGGCGCGAACGGCCAATTGCTGATGCACTACGCGGCATTTCTCGGCATGCCCTGGGCCGACTACATCCAGGCGATGCGCGACGGTGTGGCTCGCCACGGGCCGGTGCGCGCCGGCGTGTATGCCATGACGACAGCGCTGGACGAGCGAGTCGCCGGGATATGAAACCCCCAAGGTCGCCCTGCTCGCGATCCCCCGGGGAGGCGTTTGTCCGCCTTGGAGCGGCCCGGCGGCGCGCATGAGTCTGGTTTTTGCAGGCGTATGCAGCCACGCGCCCGGTATCACCGGCCGCGCCCACATGGCCGACCCCGCATTGCGCGAACCCTTCCACACGGCCTTTCGCGCGTTGGGAGATGAGATGCGCGCGGCTCGACCCGACGCCCTCGTCCTGGTCGGCGCCGAGCACTTCGGCAACTTCTTCATGAACAACATGCCGGCGTTCGCCGTCGGCATGGCCGACGTTTACGAAGGGCCGCTCGAGGATCCGGCGTGGTTGGGGATCGCGCGAACCCGCGTGCCCGGCAATGCAAATTTGTCCAGGCGCTTGATCACCCAGGTGATGCAAAGCGTCGACCTGGCCTATGCCGAAGAATGGAAGTTGGACCACGGCCTGGCCGTGCCGCTGCACTTTCTGACGCCGCGCTACGACTTGGACATCGTTCCCGTCAACATCAATTGCCAGGGCCCGCCGCTGACTCCCTTGCACCGCGCCTGGGCCTTGGGCGAGGCGCTGCGCCGCGCGGCCGATCAAATGCCGCAGCGCATTGCCATCATCGCCACCGGCGGCATCAGCCATTGGCCGGCGACACCCGATTCGGGCAAGATCAATGAGCCGTGGGACCGCGAATTCATGGCACGCTGGGCGCGCAATGACAAGACAGCTTTGTTGTCCTATACCGATGACGAGATCTACCGAGACGCCGGCCAGGGTGGTTTCGAAATCCGCACCTTCATCAGCCTGGCTGCGGCGGCGCGTGGGCCCGGAGCGCTGCGCCACTTTCAACCGATCCCGATTTTTTCAGTGACCTGTACCCTGGGTGTGATGGAGATCATCTGAGCGGCGACCGAAACCGCGAGCCCGCTGCCGGGAGCCGGGTTCAGGGGCGCTGAATGCTCGCTTCCAGCGCTTCCCAAATCGGCGTCAGGCGCCGCGGCAAAGCCGGCAAGCTGCCCAAGTCGACGCGGCTTTCTTCGGGGCTGTGAAAATCGCTGCCGCGCGAGGCGAGCAGCTTGAATTCAACGGCCGCGTCGGCGTAGTGCGCTGCGTCAGCGGAACTGTGGCTGCCCGTGACGACTTCGACACCGCGCCCGCCGTGACTGATGAACTCGGTGAAAAAGGCGTACTCCTCATTGACGCTGAATCTGTAGCGTCCCGGATGGGCAATCACCGCCACGCCGCCGGCCCCGTCGATCCACGACACGGCGTCGCGCAGTGTGGCCCAGCGGTGCGGCACATAGCCCGGCTTGCCGCGAATCAGGTACTTGCGAAACACCTCGTGGGTGTCATTGCACACGCCCGTGGCCACCAGGAAACGCGCGAAATGGGTGCGCGACATCAAGTCGGGGTTGCCTACGAAAGCCAGCGCACCCTCGAACGCGCCGGGAATGCCCACCTGGGCCAGGCCATCGGCCATTTCGATGGCGCGGCGCTTGCGCCCGCTGCGGGTGGCGGCCAGGCCAGCGCGCAGGGCCGCATCGTCGGCGTCGAATCCCAGGCCGATGATGTGCACGGCGGTGTCGGCAAAGGTGACGGAAATCTCAGTCCCCGTGACATAGGGCAGGCCGAGTTCGAACGCAGCCTGTCGCGCGCGCTGCTGGCCGCTCACTTCGTCGTGGTCGGTCAAGGCCCACAGCTCGACGCCATTGGCCTTGGCTCGCGCGGCCAAGACTTCGGGACGCAGGGTGCCGTCGGACACGTCGGAATGGCAATGCAAGTCGGCGTTCATCGCGGGCAATTGATTAAACAGCGCGCATTTTAGGGTTCGCGCTGCTGCGCGGCGCCGCGGAGCCACTTGCAAGTGAGGGGGTTGCGCGCAATGCTGGAGGATTCAAGGCGCAATGCGCAGTACGCGTCCGGCCGAGTTATCGGTAAGCAAATACAACGCACCGTCGGGGCCCTGACGCACATCGCGAATTCGCTCTTGCAGCGACTGGAACAGCGGCTCGCGCTCGAGCACGGCATCGCCGCGCAGCGTCAGGCGCCACAGCGCACGGCCTGCCAGGGCGCCGACGAATAGATTGCCGCGCCACTGCGGGATCAGGTCAGCGTCGTAGAAGCACAATCCGCTGGGGGCGATCGAGCGCGGGACCCAGGTCGTCAGTGGTTCCACGTACTCGGGTGCATGGCGGCCGTTGCCGATTTCGCAGTTGCGCGTGAATGAGCCGTAGTTGCAACCATAGCTGCGCTCGGGCCAGCCGTAGTTGCGCGCCGCGCGCGCGATATTCAACTCGTCCCCACCTTGCGGCCCGTGCTCCGTCAGCCATAGCTCGCCGGTGCGCGGGTGCAGCGCTGCGCCTTGAGGATTGCGGTGCCCGAAGCTCCAGATCTCAGGTTTCGCGGCCCTGCCCAGCGGCGGGTTGTCGCGCGCCGCTTGTCCGTCGCGCTGGATTCGAACCACCTTGCCCAGGTGCGTTTGCAGGTCCTGCGCGGGCGTCTTCAATTGACGCTCGCCGAGCGTCACGAACAATGTCTTGTCACGCGCAAATACGAGCCGCGAGCCGAAGTGGCCACTGCCCGTGACTTTGGGCGATTGGCGAAAGATCACGTCGACGTCGTGCAAGCGATTGCCGACCAATCGCCCCTTCGCCACGGCCGTTCCCGCCTTGCCCGCGTCGGCACCGCTGCCCGGTTCGGCATAGCTGACATAGACCCAGGGCTCGCGCTCGAAATCGGGATCGAGGCAGACGTCGAGCAAGCCGCCCTGGCCGCTTGCCGTCACGGCGGGCAGCGCCGCCACAGGCGCGCCCACGTTTGTGCCATCGGCTGAAACGACAACCATGGCGCCGCCTTTTTGCGTCACCAGGAATCGGCCGTCGGGCAAGAATGCCAAGCCCCACGGTTGGTCAAGTCCTTGGGCAAATGTGCGTGCCTGCGGCGTCGTTGCGGCGCTGGCACCTTTGGCGCCGAGCAAGCCCGCGCAAATTGCCGACCCCGGCCAGCGCAGCGGCGCAGTCAAGCCGGCCGCTGCGCCGAAGACGGCGCAGCGCCGCGTGAGGGGCGCAAGGCCAGGCGATGCGGCGCCTCGTTCGCGCTCGATGGTCATGGGGTGGGCCGGCGATGACAGCAGACAAGCCGATGTCGACGCGCAGAAGACGCCTGAATCGATGGGGTGAATAGTTCCGCATTTTGCGCTTTCCCTGGGCGGCGGCGGCCCGTTTCCCGGCGAATTGAGGCAAGCTCCAAACGCCATGACACTGAACCCGCTCATTACCTCGGTCCGGGCTGCGCCCGGAATGCCTTGAAGTCCGTGCCGTTTACGGCCGGTGGACAGCCTCGCCTGGGAACCAGGCTGGTGCGCGCGGTTTTGCTTGCCTCCGGCGCAGCCCTGATGGTGGCGGCCGTCGCCCTGAACGCGTTCGCTTATTTCACCTTGCGCTCCGGACTTGTCGAGTCCTTGAAGGTGGAAGCCCTTCTGACCGCTGACCACAGCGCGGCGGCGCTCGCCGTCGGCGACCGTGCCACCGCGATACTGGGCTTGGCTTGCGTGCAGGCCTCGCCGATGCTTCTCGGCGCAGCGCTGTTCGACACCTCGGGCCAGTATTTCGCCAGTCATGTTCCGCCCGAGCGTGCCGATCCGAAGCGGCTTGCCGACCTGACCGTATTGCCGCTCGAACAGGTCGAATTCACCGGTTCTCAGGCCCGCGTGGCGCAAGCCGTCATGCACGAGGGCAAGGAGGTCGGCCAAATCGTCGTGGCGGCGAGCCTGGACGGTCTGTACCGGCGCATGGCCGCTTTCCTGGGCGTCAGCGTGCTCGTGGTGCTCGCGGCCCTGGCCTTGGCGTTTTTCCTGGTGGCACGGATCCGCCGCGACATGGACGCCTCGGAGAGCCAACTCGACGATCTCGCCTACGTTGACCCGGTGACGAGGCTGCCCAACCGTCATGCGGCCAACGCGCAGGTGCAACGCATGATCGACCGAACCGGCAAGGGCAGCGATGGTTTTGCGCTGATGTTGCTCGACTTGGACAACTTCAAAATCGTCAACGACACCCTGGGCCACCCCGTCGGCGACGAATTGCTGCAAGCCCTGGCGGCGCGCCTGACCGAGCAACTGCCGCGCGGCGATATGGTATTTCGCTATGGGGGCGACGAGTTCCTCATCCTCTCGGAAGGCTATCGAGCACCCGAGCATCTGCGCCTGATCGGCCAGTTCGTGCTGTTGACGCTGGACATGCCGCTCACCGTCGGGCCGCATGAATTGCAGGTGCGCGGCTGTGTGGGCGTGGCGCAGTACCCGCGCGACGCTGCCGATGCCTCCAGTCTGGTGCGCTCGGCGGATACGGCGATGTACCGCGCCAAGAGTCTGGGCAAGAACACCAGCGCCGTGTTCGAAGCCGACATGGACCACACCGCCAAGCGGCGGGTTCGCATCGATAACGAATTGCGCCGCGCGGTGGCGCGTGATGAATTGCATCTCCAGTACCAACCCATCGTCGACCTGGTCAGTGGCCGAATGGTCGGCGTGGAGGCGCTGGTGCGTTGGCATCACCCCGATCTGGGCATGATCGCGCCGGCCGAGTTCATCCCCGTCGCCGAGGACAGCGGCCTGATCGCCGACATCGGCCAGTGGGTGCTGCACGCCGCGTGCGCGCAAATGCATCATTGGCATTCGGCGGGCCATGCCGGCCTGTATGTCGCCGTCAACGTCTCCGAACGTCAGCTCAGGCGTGGCCTGGTGAACCAGCTCGATGCGGCCTTGGCGGCATCGGGCCTGGACCCGAGTTGCGTGGAGCTCGATATCACCGAACAGTCGCTGGTGGACAACATCGAAGCCGGTATCGCCCAGTTGCTGCTCCTGAAGGAGCGTGGCATCAAGCTGGCGATCGACGACTTCGGCACCGGTTTCACATCGCTGAACTATGTCAAGCGCTTGCCGATCGACAAGCTCAAGATCGACATGAGCTTCGTCAAAGACCTGCCGCAAAGCGCCGACGACGCCGCGATCGCGACGACGATCGTGTCCCTGGCCCAGGGCCTGAACCTGAAAGTGGTTGGGGAAGGCGTGCAGACCCAGGTGCAGCATGAGTTCCTGCGCAACCTCGGCTGTCATTTCGCGCAGGGCTTTCTCTACAGCCGGCCCGTCACCGCCGACCGCATGACGCGCTTCCTGGCGCTGCGCCTGGCCGAATCGGAAGAAATCGAACCTTGTTGGCCGAACATATCTTCGGCGCTTTCACCGCTCACGATGCATTGAGCAGGCTCGCCATGCGTGGCAGATCGCCCGCTGGCATGAATCAGCCGCCGCCCTGGACCAGCATTTGGACGCGCTCGCGCCCGCTGTATTCGTCCAAGCTGAGCCGGTAGGCCAGACGCACACGAGCGGCGAGCGGCTCAATGCGGCCGAACCAGATGGCCTCGCGCGTGCTGCCGGCGTAACGCACGCTGAGCTTCAAATGGCGTTGCCCGACGATACGCTGCGACAGCACTTCGACCTCGTCGCAGAACAGCGGCGGCTCGAAGGCCTGGCCCCAGACCTGGGCGTCGAGCACGCGCACCGTCTCGGCGCTGAAGTACTCGCCCGGCAGCGGTCCGTCGGTCAACAGCGTTCGCGACAGGGTCGCGGCATCGAGCCACTCGTTGGCCACTTGCTGCAAGGCGCCATCGAAGGTCGCGAGTTGCGCTTCTTCGAGGGTACAACCGGCCGCCATGGCGTGCCCGCCGAAGCGCTTGAGCACGCCGGGATGGCGCTTGGCGACGAGATCCAGCGCGTCGCGCAGATGGAATCCCGGGATCGAGCGCCCCGAGCCTTTGAGCAGTCCGTCTTGCCCGCGCGCGAAGATGAAGGTCGGGCGGTGCACCCGGTCTTTCAGGCGCGACGCGACGATGCCGACCACGCCTTCGTGGAATGCGGCGTCGAACAAGGCCAGGGCGCTCGGCGCCTCGCCGCGGGGCATCAGGCTGTCGAGCAGGGTCTGCGCGGCTTGGCGCATGCCGGTTTCCAGCTCGCGCCGGTCGCGGTTGATGCCGTCCAGCGTGCGCGCGAGTTCCGCGGCGCGCGCCGTGTCGTCGGTCAACAGGCATTCGATGCCCAACGTCATGTCCGACAAGCGCCCCGCGGCATTGATGCGCGGAGCGAGCGCAAATCCGAAGTCGGCGGCGCTGGCGCGGCGCGGGTCGCGGCCGGCGGCGGCGAACAGAGCGGCCACGCCGGGCTGCATCTGGCCGCTGCGAATTCGCTTCAGGCCCTGCGCGACCAGGCGGCGATTGTTCGCGTCGAGCTTCACCACATCGGCCACGGTGCCCAGTGCGACGAGATCGAGCAGGCCGTCCAGTCGCGGCTGGTTCTGCGCCGTGAACGCGCCGCGCTCGCGCAGCACGCTGCGCAGCACCAATAACACGTAGAACATCACGCCCACACCGGCGAGGTTCTTGCTCGCAAAGGCGCAGCCGGGCTGGTTCGGATTGACGATCACGTCGGCCCGGGGCAGAACGATCTCCCCGTCCACGAGAGCGGGCAGGTGATGGTCGGTGACGAGCACACCCAGGCCGTGGGCGCGCGCGTGCGCAACGCCATCGAGGCTGGCGATGCCGTTGTCCACCGTGACCAGCACTTGCGCTCCTCGAGCCAGTGCCATGTCGACGATCGGCGCCGTCAGCCCGTAACCGTGCACGGCACGATCGGGCACCACGTAACACAATGATTCGCGCGCGGCACCGAGCAAGGCCAGGCCGCGCAGCGCCACTGCACAGGCGGTAGCGCCGTCGCAGTCGTAATCGGCGACGACGCACACGCGCTTGCCCGCGCTGATCGCGTCGGCGAGATAGACGCCTGCCGCCCGTGCGCCCAACAGATCGGTGGGTGGGATCAGGCGTGCCAAGGCGTCGTCGAGTTCTTCAGCGGTGCGCAGGCCGCGCGCCGCGAACAATCGCGCCAGCAGCGGATGCACGCCCGCTTGCTCGAGCGCCCACGCGGCGCGTGGCGGCACTTCGCGCAGTGCCAGGGCCGGTGCAGCGGCAGGTTCGCCTGTCCAGGCGTGCCCCGCCGGCAATGCGCTCACAGTGCCTCCAACACGCCGCTTGCGGGCCGGCTTCGCCAACGGCTAGCAGCGCGTTCCCACAGCGAGCGCGCCTGGCTTTCAAAGCGCTGCGCATGGCGTTCGCCGCACAGGGTGAGAGTCAGATCTTCGCCGGCAGTGCTGCGTTTCAACAGATCGGTCATCGGCCCGGCGTCGAGCACCTGCCAGGCTTCCACCCAGGCCGCCCAGTCGTTGGCCAGCATCGGTGCGCGCAAGGCCTCGAGCACCTCGATGTGCGGTCCGGCCTGCTCCCTGTAGGCGCCGCAGCCGCTCAGCCAATACGAATTGACGGTCAACGCGTGTCGGTCTTCGCGCAACTGGTTGATGGGGTGGGCGTACAGCAGGAGTTGCACTTCGCTTTGCAGGCGCTGCAGCAGGCGCGATGCGGGCGCCTGTGCTGATTGAGGCAGCCAAGTGTCGATGTTGCGGCCCATCACCCTGTCCAGCGAGGCGCACGCCAAGCCGGCCAGGCTGGCGTGCGATGCGTACCACCGCAACGGTGCTCCCCAGTGCAGCGCGAAGCCTTCGGTGTCGAACAGCGGACGGATGGCGTCGAACAAAAGTCGCGACTCGGCCTCACCGAGCGCCAGCGCGGTGGGATCGATCATAGTCACATGGGCGCTGCCGGTGGCCCAGTGAGCCGGTGTGAGCAGGCCCCACGCCTGTTCGCCCACGGCGATTCCGTCGGTGGCGGCGGCGTGCGCGGCCCAGGGCAGGGCGCCGTCGACATAAGGCCAGCTCCAGGCGGCCGCGAGGGCGCGTTCATGCGGCGCCGACAGCGTGGCCTCGTCACCGTCACAGCGCAAAGTGGGGCGCAAGCGTCGCAGCAGCTCGGTCAGCGCAGGCAGGGCAAGGTCTTGCAGCACCTGCGATGCAGCTTCGCTGTGGCTCGATGCAAACGGGATCAGAACGTGCATGCGGCATTATCGAATGCGCTGTCTCGACGAATTCGCGGCCAACACAAGCTCCTGTAGAGTCCGATCCCCATGAACCTGCCGTTCGAACTTCAAGTGGGCTGGCGCTATACGCGCGCCGGTCGCGCCGGTCGCCGCAACGGATTCATCTCCTTCATTTCAGGCGTATCGATGCTGGGCATCGCGCTCGGTGTGGCCGCCCTCATCATCGTGCTGTCGGTGATGAACGGCTTCCAGAAGGAAGTGACGGACCGCATGCTCTCCGTGATTGCGCATGTCGAAGTTTACGAGTCGCAGGGCCAGGCGCTGGCCGATTGGCGCGTGACCGCAGACCAGGCCAAGCGTTTGCCGCAAGTGATAGGCGCCGCGCCGTTTATCGCGTCGCAGGCCTTGATCGCGCGCGGCGACGACATGCGTGGCGCCGTGGTGCGCGGCATATTGCCGAGCGAAGAAGCCACCGTCACGGATCTCGCCGCTCGCTTGAAGGACACGACGCTGGCGCGCCTCGTTCCCGGTGGCTGGGGCATCGTGCTCGGCGTGGAACTCGCGCGGAACTTGGGCGTTCGTGTCGGCGACAAGATCACGATCGCCGCGCCGGGCGGGCAAGTCACTCCGGCGGGATTGATTCCGCGTTTCAAGCAATTCACCGTGGTCGGCAGCTTCGACGCCGGCCACTATGAATACGACAGCGCCCTGGCGCTCATCCATCTGGAGGACGCCGCCAGACTGTTCCGCCTGGAAGGCGCGAGCGGCGTGCAGCTGCGATTGAAGGATTTGCACCAGGCGCGCGCCGTCGCGATGCAACTCGCCGTGCAGATGGGCCCGGGCGTCACGGTGCGGGACTGGACGCGCACCAATCGAAACTGGTTCAGCGCGGTGCAGTTGGAAAAGCGCCTGATGTTCATCATCCTGACCTTGATCGTCGCGGTGGCGGCGTTCAACCTCGTCTCCACACTCGTCATGACAGTGACCGACAAGAACGCCGACATCGCGATCCTGCGCACGCTCGGCGCGAGTCCGCGCTCCGTGATGGGTATCTTCATGGTGCAGGGAGCAGCGGCAGGAGTGATCGGCACCCTGTCGGGCGTGCTGCTGGGCCTGGCTGTGGCGTTCAACGTCGGCACCATCGTGCCGGCGATCGAGCGTTTGCTCAGCGTGAGCTTCCTGCCCAGCAGCATCTACATCATCAGCCGCATGCCCAGCGAGCCGCGCGTCGACGACATCGTGCCCATCGTCGCGATCTCGCTGCTGCTGTCGTTCGTCGCGACGCTGTATCCGAGCTGGCGCGCGAGCCGCGTGCAACCGGCGGATGCGTTGCGCCATGAATGAGGCGGTGATCCAGGCCAGCGGCTTGCACAAGCGTTTTGTCGAACGCAGCGGCGAGACCCCGCTGGACGTGCATGTGCTGCAAGGCATCGATCTGCAAGTGGCGCGCGGCGAGGCGGTGGCCATCGTCGGCGCGTCGGGTTCGGGCAAGAGCACACTGCTGCACCTGATGGGCGGCTTGGAGTCTCCGAGCGAGGGAAAGGTGCAACTGGCAGGGCGCGATATGGCGAACATGAGGCCCGCCGAACAAGGGCAGTGGCGCAATCGTCACCTCGGATTCGTCTACCAGTTTCACCATCTGCTGCCCGAATTCAGCGCGCTCGACAACGTGGCGATGCCGCTGCGCATTCGCCGCGAGGATCGCCCCGCGGCGCGTGCTCGCGCGAGCGAGGTGCTGGCGCAAGTGGGGCTGGCGCAGCGCGTGATGCACAGGCCGGCGCAGCTCTCGGGCGGCGAGCGCCAGCGCGTCGCGATCGCGCGCGCCCTGGTCGCCGAGCCCGACTGCGTTCTGGCTGACGAGCCCACCGGCAACCTCGACCGCGAGACCGCCGACAGGGTGTTCGACTTGCTACTCGACCTGGTGCACCGCCAAGGCATGGCCTTCGTGCTCGTGACGCACGACCCAGCCTTGGCGGCGCGCTGTGACCGGGTGTTGAATTTGCGATTGGGGCGGCTCGTCGCGTAATCTGCGCCGTTCAGGAACCGACAGTTTGCATAGAAAGGGCCTGAGGACGAATATGAGCATCGTGAAGTTCTCGTTTCCGACCACGATTCACTTCGGCGCGGGCGCACGCCGCCTGGCTGGCCCGCACCTGCGCGAGCAAGGCCTGGCGCGCGCACTGATCGTGACCGACAAGGGTTTGGCCGCACTGCCGCTGATCGCGGCACTGAAGACCGAGCTGGAAGCCTCTGGCCTTGCCGTGGCGGTATACGGCGGCGTGTTCGGCAACCCGAGCGCGAGCCAAGTGATGGCCGGCGCCGCAGCCTGCAAGGTGCATCACGCCGACTGCGTGATCGGCGTGGGCGGTGGCGCGGCACTCGATGTGGCCAAGGTGGTGGGCCTGATGGCCACTCACCCCGGTGACGTGATGGAGTACGTGTGGGACCACCCGCGCGTGCGGCCTATTGCGAATGCCATACCGCACTTCATCGCCCTGCCAACGACCTCTGGAACCGGCAGCGAGGTCGGGCGCAGCAGCGTCATCAGCGAGGAAGACTCACACGTCAAACGCGTCGTATTCTCGGCGTCGATTCTGGCCAAAGTCGTGTTTGCCGACCCGGAGTTGACGCTGGGCTTGCCCGCCGGCGTGACTGCGGCAACGGGCATGGACGCGTTGACGCACAACATCGAGAGTTACCTCTCGCCGGCCTACCACCCGTTGTGCGACGGCATCGCTCTCGAGGGTGCGCGAATCGCAGCGCGCTCGCTCGCCACGGCCGTGCGCGATGGCGGCAACCTGGCGGCGCGAAGCAACATGATGATGAGTTCGATGATGGGTGCCATTGCGTTCCAGAAGGATCTCGGCGCGGTGCATTCATGTGCGCATGCCTTGGGGACCGTCGTCAACCTGCACCACGGCCTGGCCAACGCTTTGATGATCGAGCCCGTGCTGGCGTGGAATTTCGAAGTGGCTGAGGCCAAGTTCGACGAGTTGGCTCACGCCTGTGGTGTCAAGGGCGGCGGGGCGGCATTTGTGCCGTGGCTGCACGAGTTGAAGGCGCAGATCGGCATCACCAGCCGGCTGGCCCAGCATGGCGTCAAGGCGGATCACCTGCCACGCCTGGTGGAACTCGCGAGTGCCGACATGTGCCACCAAACCAATCCCCGCCCTTGCGCGGCGGCCGATTTCGAGCGGCTGTTCAAAGCAGCAATGTAAGAAACTTTCGACGCCTGAGCATCACGCCCATGAGCCATCAACTGCAAACCATCAGCCCGATCGACGGCGCCGTGATCGTGCGCCGCTCCTATGCCAGCGCACAACAGGCGCACTCCATGCTGGAGCGCGCCCGAGCGGCCCAGGCGGCTTGGCGTGCCGTTCCCATTGCCGAGCGCGCCGAGCGCGTGGGCAAGGGTGTCGACGCCTTTGTCGCGCGCAAGCTGGAGATTGCTGAAGAGTTGACACGCCAGATGGGTCGACCCTTGCGCTACACGCCGGGCGAGGTGGGTGGTTTCGAGGCGCGCGCGCGCCACATGATAGGCATTGCGCAAGAAGCCTTGCGAGACGTGGTGCCGCAGGAGCAGCAGGGCTTCAATCGTTTCATTCGGCGAGATCCGCTGGGCGTGGTGCTCGTCATCGCGCCGTGGAACTATCCGCTGCTCACGGCCGTGAACGCCGTGATTCCGGCGCTGATGGCGGGCAATGCAGTGTTGCTCAAACATTCGGCGCAAACGCCACTGGCGGCGGAGCGCATCGTCGAAGCCTTTGCCCAGGTCGGACTGCCCCAGGGCCTGCTGCAGTTCATCCACACCGATCACCAGGGCACCCAGGCGCTGATCACGGCACCGCAAGTCGACGCTGTGTGTTTCACCGGGTCGGTGGCAGGCGGTGCCGCGGTCGAACGTGCCGCCGCGGGGCGCTTTATCCACGTCGGCCTCGAGCTGGGCGGCAACGACCCGGCCTTTGTGCGTGCCGACGCGCGCCTGGACCATGCAGTCGAAACCCTCGTCGACGGCGCGTTCTTCAACTCCGGCCAGAGCTGCTGCGGCATCCAGCGCATTTATGTCCAGCGCTCGGTGTATGCGAATTTCGTCGAACAGGCCCTTGCGTTGACACGCCAATACGTGCTCGGTAACCCGCTGGACCCCGCGGTGACATTGGGCCCCGTGGTGCGCGCCGCGGCGGCCGATGCGATACGCGCGACTGTCGCTGAGGCCACTGCCAAGGGCGCGAAAGCCCTGATCGACCCGCATCAATTCAAGCTCGATTCGCCGGGCAGCGCCTATGTGGCACCGCAAATCCTGGTCGACGTGAACCACGCCATGCAGATCATGAGCGAGGAGTGTTTCGGCCCGGTGGTGGGCATCATGCCGGTCGATAGCGACGCGCAGGCCCTGGGCTTGATGAATGACAGCCCCTACGGCTTGACAGCGGCGTTGTTCACGCAGGACGAAGAAGTCGCGCTGCGCCTGGGCGACCGATTGCAAACCGGTACGGTGTTCATGAACCGCTGCGACTACCTCGACCCGGCCCTGGCCTGGACCGGAGTAAAGAACACCGGTCGAGGTGCAACGCTGTCAGCGCTGGGCTACGAACACCTCACGCGGCCCAAGTCGTTTCACTTGAAGCGGCTCTGAAGCGCTCCCAGCCAGGCTGCCGGGTCACGCCAGGCAGCGCCTATAGCTTGATCAGCACTTTTGCGTTGGCGCCTTGTTCGACGCGTTGGTGCGCCGTCGCGATCTTGTCGAGATCGTAGATTTCGCAGCTCGGGTGCTGCAACACATCGCGCTCCAGCAAGCCGCTGATGCCGTCGAGCGTGCGGCGCAGGATCTCGGGCGGCAATTTGTAGACGATGAAAAAGTACAGTGTCGCAAAGCCCATGATCAGGGGTCGAAACGGCACCGGGATTTGCGCCTGGCCTGAACCGTAGACGACAACCTTGGCGCCAAAGGCCAGCATCTCGCCCCAATGCCGCGAGTTGGCCGCGGCGTCGACGTCGATGGCGCAGTCGGCGCCGTGGCCGTGCGTCAACTGGCGAACGCGCGCGGGAACATCTTCCTTGCGATAGTCGATCACTGACTCAGCGCCAGCGGCGCGGGCGTCTTGGCCCTTGGTTTCGCTGCTGACCACGGCGATGACGCGTGCCCCGCTCATGTTGGCGAGTTGTGTGACGTACAGGCCGACATTGCCGGCCGCGCCGAACACGACGACGTGCCGCCCCAGCAGCGCCCCGCACGCCTGCACGGCGTGGTAGGCCGTCATCAGGGGGATGCCGATCGAGGCCCCCACTTCGAAGGGCACATGGTCGGGCAGTGGAACGACTTGCTGCGCCGGCAGGGTCACGAATTCGGCGGCAGTTCCCAGGGCGCGGCCCCACTGTGCGTTGAACAGCCAGACTCGCTGGCCGATGCGCCGCGAAATCACCAGGGGCCCGAGCGCGTCGATCGTGCCGGCTCCGTCGCTGTGCGGCACGACCAGGGAATAGTCCATTGCCGCACTCGCGGTTCCGGCACGCGCCTTCACGTCGGAGGGGTTGACGCCGGAGTACGCGACCTTGATACGTACTTCGCCCAACTCGGGCTCGGCGCTGTGCAGGGTTTCGGTCTTCAGGACGTCGGATGCCGGACCCTTGGCACGGTAAATGGCAGCGCGCATGTGCTTGTCCTCCCTCGTCTGGCTCGATTCGACGTCACGCCAGGTCGGTTGCAGCCGGGCCGATCTTCGCCCAATGCCGAGCCGACCGCAATCGGCGATCGACAAAGAGTCGGGAAAGTGTGGCGCGCGTGCATTGTCGGGGGCTGTCCCTAGAATCGTGCGTTTCCTCTCAACGCAATCGCCATGGCTGTCTTGCGACCCGAACGATTTCTGCCGCCCATCGGCGTTTGCGCACGCCTGGTCGACAGCGCCCAGGGCATCGCCAATGTGGGATCGAGGTTCGGCCCTGAATGAGCGAACTTCACAAGTTCATTTTCGACGGTCTGCCTGTGCGCGGGCACCTGGTGCGGCTCACCGACGGCTGGCGCGAGCTGCTGCAACGCCGCGCCGGCGCCGGCCAGGCTTGGCCAGAGCCCGTGCGCGACCTGATGGGCGAAATGGCCGTCGCCGCCGTGCTGATGCGGGCCAATATCAAGTTCGAGGGAGCCTTGATTCTGCAGGTGTTTGGCGACGGACCGGTCAAGCTTGCCGTGGCCGAGGTGCAGGCCGATCTGGCGTTTCGCGCGACGGCAAAAACAATCGGCAAAGTGGTGCCCGAAGCAGGTTTCATACAGATGCTCAATCGCCATGGCGCGGGCCGCTGCGCCATCACGCTCGACCCCGATGCCGCACCGGCGGGCCGGCAGGCCTATCAAGGCGTCGTCGCCTTGATCGACGCGCAGGGCCAGCATCTGACAAACCTGTGCAGCGTGCTTGAGCACTATATGCGCCAGTCCGAGCAATTGGAAACACGCCTCGTTCTCGGAGCCGACGAAAACATGGCGAGCGGCCTGATGATCCAACGCCTTCCGGTCGAGGGTTCGGCCAATTTGAGCGCCAGCGTGCGCGGCGAATTCGACGCTTCCGCGGGCGACGAAGCATTCAATCGCATCGCCCACCTGACGTCGACATTGACGCGCCAGGAATTGCTTGCCTTGGACGCGAGCACGCTGTTGCGGCGCCTCTATTGGGAGGAGCCCTTGCTGCGCTTTGCTGCCGCGGGCGGCGCGCCACGCTTCGAATGCCGTTGCTCGCGCGGACGCGTCGGCCGCATGATGCAGGGCTTGGGCCGCTCTGAGATCGACGAAATCCTGGCCGAACAAGGCCGCGTCGAAGTGGCGTGCGAGTTTTGTGCGATGCAATATCGCTTCGACCCGGTCGACGTGGGCGAGTTGTTCACTCCGCCGCGCGATCAGATCCCGCCGACGGCTTCGATCAACTGAAGCGTCCGCCCGGCTCGCCAGGGCGAGTCCGCTGCCAAGGACGCGGCCCGTCGTGACCCGGGGTTGAGTCAACAGGAGTATTCGGCCTCAGCGGGAGCGCAACAACTGGCGCTCGAAATCAGGCTCGCCGCAGCGCTCGCACAAGCACTGCCAGCGCGGCGCAGGGGCAGGGCTCGGCTCGCCTTGCCCGAGCGCGAAGGCGCCGCGTACGGCGGCCAGGGCGTTCGCCAAGCGCGTCGGCCCGCCGCCATAGACCACGGAGAATGGCGTTGCCGAGCGGATCAAAGCGCTGCGCAGGAGGCCATCGACAGGTTCGCGCGCCTGCACACCGTCACGCTGGTGGCCATCGCCCTGCCAGGCGATGTCCAGGGCGGTCAGCAGGGTCAAGGCATAACGAGCATGGTCGCGCAGCGCACAGGCGTAGAGATCGCGGTCACCGAAGACAAACTCGCTGTACACGGCAATCGTCAGCGCCGTGGTATCGCTCACGACGTAATCGTATTGCGCGGCGGCCCTTGCGATGCGCAGCGTCTGCTCGGCAGCGATCTCCACTTGTTCTTCGCGCCGCGGCGTGCGGCCGTGACGCTCGCAAAACTCGCGCAGAAATTCCGTGACCACAGCGACCGAGCGACCCTCTCTTTCCAAGGCGTCGCGCAGCGCGTGCGCCAGCGTCGTCTTGCCGGTGCTCTCAGCACCGAGCAGGGCGATCACCCGGCCGGGCTGGCGAAGTGGCTGTGAAGTCTGCATGGCGGGATTGTCGAGCGCCAGCGCTGCCCGGGATCTGCCGAGACCGGGCCTTGTGCGCACCCCCAGGCCGCCGCCGTGCGGCGGCCGTTCCGAGGGGGTCGAGCAAACTTCGTCCGGCCGTGCGTTTCCTCTGGAGAAAGGACGCTGGCGCCTATTTGCTGGCCGCCGGCGCTGCTGTGATTGCCGCGGTGACGGCAGGCGCGTGCGTTGCAGCTTTGTCGGTCGATGCCGCCACCGGCAGCAGGGGCACGATCAATAAGGCCACGATGTTGATGATCTTGATGAGCGGGTTCACCGCCGGGCCCGCCGTATCTTTGTACGGGTCGCCCACGGTGTCGCCAGTGACGGCAGCCTTGTGCGTGTCGCTGCCCTTGCCGCCATGGTGGCCGTCCTCGATGTACTTCTTGGCGTTGTCCCATGCGCCACCGCCGGTGCACATCGAGATCGCGACGAACAGGCCGGTGACGATGGTGCCCATCAGCAACCCGCCCAGGGCCGCCGGGCCAAGCAAGAGGCCGACCAGGATGGGGACGACCACGGGCAAGAGGCTGGGGACGATCATTTCCTTGATCGCCGCCGAGGTCAGCATGTCCACCGCCTTGCCGTATTCGGGCTTGGCCGTGCCTTCCATGATGCCTTTGATTTCGCGGAACTGGCGCCGCACTTCAACGACGACGCTGCCCGCGGCGCGGCCCACGGCTTCCATCGCCATCGCGCCGAAGAGGTAGGGAATCAGGCCGCCGATGAACAGACCGACGATGACCTGCGGATTGCTCAGGTCGAAGCTGATGTCCATGCCGCGCGCCGTGAGCGAATGCGTGTAATCGGCGAACAGCACCAGCGCCGCCAGACCCGCCGAGCCGATGGCATAACCCTTGGTCACGGCCTTGGTCGTGTTGCCGACCGCGTCGAGCGGGTCGGTGATGTCGCGCACGCTCTTGGGCAGTTCGGCCATTTCGGCAATCCCGCCGGCGTTGTCGGTGATCGGGCCATAGGCGTCCAGGGCGACGACGATCCCCGCCATGCTGAGCATCGAAGTCGCTGCGACCGCGATGCCGTAAAGCCCGGCGAGCTGGAACGATACGAGGATCGCGATGCAGACGAACAGGACCGGCCAGGCGGTGGAGCGCATCGATACGCCCAGGCCAGCGATGATATTCGTGCCGTGGCCGGTGGTCGAGGCTTGCGCGATGTGTTGCACGGGTGCGTAGTCGGTGCCGGTGTAGTACTCCGTGATCCAGACCATCGCGCCTGTCAGCACCAGGCCAACGACGCAGGCGCCGAACAGACGCAATTGCGTCGCCGCACCGAGCGCGTCGTCGGGCATCACCATTTTCGTGATGAAGAAGAAGCCGACAAGGGAAATCACCCCGGCGACGACCAGGCCCTTGTACAGCGCGGGCATCACGTTTTTCATTCCCGGCGTGGCCTTGACGGCGCTGCAGCCGATGATCGAGGCGATGATCGAAAAGCCGCCGAGCACCAGCGGATAGATGACGGCCGCCGTTGGCGCCGCAGACACGACGAGTGCGCCCAGCGCCATCGTTGCGATCAGCGTCACGGCATAGGTTTCGAACAGGTCGGCGGCCATGCCGGCACAGTCGCCGACGTTATCGCCCACGTTGTCGGCAATCACGGCCGGGTTGCGCGGGTCGTCCTCGGGAATGCCGGCTTCGACCTTGCCCACGAGGTCTGCGCCGACGTCGGCGCCCTTGGTGAAGATGCCGCCGCCCAAACGCGCGAAGATCGAAATCAGCGAGGCGCCGAAAGCGAAGCCGAGCAAGGGCTTGAGCACGACGGCGAGATTGGACACCGGCGTGACATTTCCATTGCCGGTGATGAACAGGAAAAACACGCCCACGCCGAGCAGGCCCAGGCCGACGACGAGCATGCCGGTGATCGCACCGCCCTTGAACGCCACGTCGAGCGCCGGCGCGATGCCTTGGGTCGCGGCCTGTGCCGTGCGCACGTTGGCGCGCACCGAGACATTCATGCCGATGAAGCCGCACGCTCCCGACAACAGCGCGCCGAGCACGAAGCCCACCGCCGTCGTCCCGTCGAGGAAGATGCCGATGAGCAGGGTGAGCACGACGCCGACGATGGCGATCGTGCGGTACTGGCGTGCCAGGTAGGCGGCGGCGCCTTGTTGAATCGCGCCTGCAATTTCCTGCATGCGGGCGCTGCCGGCGTCTTGCGAGAGGATCCAGCTGCGTTGCACGAATCCGTAAATGACGGCGGCCAAGCCGCAGGCGAGCGCGAAATAGAGCGCCATGGTGGTTGGCATTGACGTTGTCTCCTTGGTTTCTTGATGTACTCGATGCCGGGGTGGGAGTCTGCGAGCCCGATTCGGGCGGCTGCGAATCGGCGAAAAACTTGCAGCCGTGGATGCTAAGCGATGGGCGATGACAAGGCAATGCGAGGCCGACGCGCTGGCGGCGGCGAGACCGTGCTGCAACTCGAGTGGCTAAGATCCGGGTTACCCCCAACATCGATAAACGACGTATGAGCCTGCACAACGTGACCCCGGGCGCCGACGCGCCGCAGCAGTTCAACGTGATCATCGAAATCCCGATGAACGCGAACCCGATCAAGTACGAAGTCGACAAGGAAAGCGGAGCCATGTTCGTCGACCGCTTCATGAGCACCGCCATGCACTACCCGTGCAACTACGGCTACATCCCGCAGACGCTGGCCGGCGACGGTGACCCGGTCGACGTGCTCGTGATCACGCCGTTTCCACTGGCGCCCAGCGTGGTGGTGAAGTGCCGGGCGCTGGGCGTCTTGATGATGCAGGACGAAGCCGGCGACGACGCCAAGCTGCTCGCCGTACCGATCGACAGAATCTTGTCGATCTACTCGCACTGGCACAGGCCAGAAGACTTGAACCCGCTAAGGCTGAAGACGATTCAACATTTCTTCGAGCACTACAAAGACCTCGAAGAAGGCAAGTGGGTCTCCGTCAAGGGCTGGGAAGGCCCGGCAGCAGCGATCGCCGAGGTCAAGAACGGCATTGCGGCGTATGCGGCGGGGGTGAAATGAGGCCCATCGAAGCCTGGCTGCGCCTGGCCTTGCTGCTCGCCGCGGGCTTGTGCGTCGAGACAGCGCAGGCGGGTCCGGCCCTGCCGACGAAGGTGACTGCTGTCGAAGGCATCGACGAGTACCGGCTCGCCAACGGCTTGCAAGTGCTCCTGATTGCGGACGATTCCAAGCCCACGACAACCGTCAACCTGACCTACCGGGTCGGCTCACGCCACGAAAACTACGGGCAGACCGGCATGGCGCATTTGCTTGAGCATTTGCTGTTCAAGGGCAGCGCCAAGCACCCGCGGGCGTTGGCGGAATTCGCCAAGCGCGGCCTGGCGGCCAATGGCACCACCTCGTATGACCGCACCAATTACACCGCGAGTTTTTCGAGCAATGATAAAAACCTGCATTGGTACCTCGGCTGGCAGGCCGACGCCATGGTGAACAGCTTCATCGCGCGCAAAGACCTCGATACCGAGATGACCGTGGTGCGAAACGAAATGGAGATGGGCGAGAACTCCGCCGATCGCATCTTGTTCGAAAAGACCCTGGCCACGATGTACCAGTGGCACAACTACGGCAAGAACACGATCGGCGCGCGCACCGACGTCGAAAATGTCGACATTCCCAGCCTGCGGGCGTTCTACAAACGCTACTACCAACCGGACAACGCCACACTCATCGTCGCCGGACGCTTTCCGGTGCAGAAGACCTTGACGTGGATCGCGCAGGCCTTTGGCCCGATTGCGCGCCCTCAGGAGCGCCGCGCGGTGACGCACACACTCGACGCCATTCAAGACGGAGAACGCAGCGTGACGCTGCGACGCGTCGGCGGCGTGCCGCTCCTGATGGCGGCTTATCACGTGCCGCCGGCGGCGCACGCCGATTTCGCGGCGGTCGAGCTGCTCACCCTGATACTGGGCGACACGCCCTCGGGCCGCCTGCACAAACGCTTGACTGAAAAGCGACTCGCTGCCGATACCTTCGCCTTCGCCCAGGGGCTGGCCGACCCCGGCTTCGCGATCTTCGGGGCGCAGATGGCACCCGGGCAAGACGCCGAGCCGGCGCGCGCGGAACTGCTAGCCACGCTGGAATCGCTGGCGAATGATCCACTGTCCAGTGAAGAACTGGAACGCGCGCGCGCCAAGTGGCAGAAGGGCTGGGAACAGGCCTTCACGAACCCGGAGGCGGTCGGGGTCGCCCTGTCCGAGTCGGTCGCCCAGGGCGACTGGCGCTTGTTCTTCCTGATTCGCGACCGCGTGCGCGACGCGACCCTTGCCGACGTTCAACGTGTCGCCGAGCAACGCCTGCTCGCATCGAACCGAACGCTGGGCATTTACCTGCCGACCGACAAGCCGCAACGAGCGCCGTCTCCCGAAAAAGCCGACGTGGCGGCGGCCCTGCGCAGCTTCAAGCCACAGCGCGCTGCGGCAAGGGTTGAATCTTTTGATGCGACGCCGGCGAACATCGACGCGCGCACCCAGCTGTCCGAAGTCGATGGAATCAAGGCTGCCCTGCTGGTCAAGGGCACGCGTGGCGGCGCGGTGCATGCCGTGTTGACGCTGCATTTCGGCGACGAAGCGGCTCTGTCCGGTCAAGTGGAAATCGAGGAATCGGTTGCGGCCCTGCTCGACAAAGGCACAGGCAGCCTGAGCCGCCAACAAATTCAGGACCGCCTCGACCAGTTGAAGACCGAGTTGAGCGTGCACAGCCAGCCGGGGCGCGTGGACGTGCGCCTGCGATCGCGGCGCGAGCATTTGCCGGCGGCGATCGCTTTGCTGGCGGATGTGTTGCGCGATCCGGTGTTTCCGGCGCAAGCCCTCGATGAACTCAAGCGCCAAACCCTGGCGTCGATCGAACAGCAGCGAAGGGAACCTGAAAGCGTTGCCGCGAACGCCATCGCGCGGCTGACCCATGCCTATCCTCGCGGCGATGTTCGTTACGCGCGCAGTTTCGACGAGTGGGTCGCCGACGTGAACGCTGTCGACATTGAACAGGTGCGCGCCTTTCATCGGCGTTTCTACGGTGCAGCCAAGGCCGAGTTTTCAGCTGTTGGCGAGTTCGACGAGGCGCAGCTTCGCCAAGCGCTGTCCACCGGCCTGGGCGGATGGAAGACCGGCACGCCGTTTCGACGCATCGAATTTCCCGCCGTTTCGGTGAAATCGCAGCGTTTGCTATTGAACACGCCCGACAAGCAAAACGCGACCCTGCTGGCGCGCTCGACGGTGCCCTTGAACGATGAAGCCGACGAGTACCCAGCGTTGACGATGGCCAACTACTTGCTCGGAGGCGGTGGCAACTCGCGGCTGTGGAAACGTATCCGCGAACGCGAGGGCCTTTCCTACGATGTGCGCAGCCACGTGCAGTGGAACAACTTCGAGCCGAATTCGGTGTGGATCGCGAGCGCGATCTATGCGCCGCAAAACCTCGAGAAAGTGGAAGCGGCGTTTCGCGAAGAGATCGATCGCGCATTGCGCGACGGCTTCACCGCTCAGGAACTTGCCGAAGGCCAACGCGGCCTGCTCAGCTTTCGGCGCCTGTCGCGCGCCCAAGACGGCTCGCTCGCGGCGAGCCTGGCGAACAACCTCTATCTCGGACGCAGCTTTGCTTTGGCCGGACGCGTTGACGCTGCGCTGACGGCGTTGACGCTGGCTCAGGTGAACGCGGCGCTGCGCAAGTACATCCGGCCCGAAGCGTTTGTGATTGCTCTGGCGGGCGACTTCAAATGAAGACCAATGCGCTCGCTTGACTGCGCTTGACTACTCGATGGCCTCGGCGCGCCTGAACGGTTGCCTCTCGCCGAGTTCGTCGAGGTAGTGCACCACACCCTCACTTTCGCGAGCGAGAAAGTCTGCGACGGCTGAGGCGAACTGGGGATGCGCGAGCCAATGCGCTGACCAGGTTTGCACCGGGAGCAGGCCACGTGCCATCTTGTGCTCGCCTTGGGCACCGCCCTCGAAACGCCGGTAACCGTTGGCGATGCACCACGACAAGGGCTGGTAGTAACAGGCCTCGAAATGCAGGCAATCTACAGCTTCGGTCGCACCCCAATACCGGCCGTAGGCGACGCGCTGCTCGGGGTCGAGCGCAATCAGCGATGCGGCAATGCGTTCCGGGCCACGCCGCGCGACGCACAGCAGCCAGTTCTTCGCCATCGTATCGGCCATGCGGGCGAAGAAGTTTCGCGTCAGATAAGGCGTGGAGTGGTGGGCGCTGTAAGTGAGCGTGTAGCAGCGGTGGAAGAAGTCCCAATCTTGAGTCGTGATATTCGAGCCTTCGTGAAGGCTCAAGCTGACACCGGCGTCATTGACGCGCCGCCGTTCCTGCCGGATTTTCTTGCGCTTGTCGTGCTGCAAACTCGCTAGGTACTCCTCGAAGTCGAGGTAAGGCATTGGTGCACGATTGTTCCAATGGAACTGCACGCCAGTGCGCAGCATCCAGCCGGCTTGGCGCGCCGCGAGCTGATCGGCGGCGTCGAGGAAGAGCACGTGCACGGACGAGCGATTCGTATGGCTTGCCAAGGTCTCGATGGCGCGCAGCAAGGCCACGCGGCACTGTGCATCGCGGGCCAGCAAGCGCACGCCTGGAACGGGCGTGAAGGGCACGGCGTTGAGCAGCTTGGGGTAATAGTCCAAGCCGTGGCGCTGGTAAGCGTCGGCCCAGGCCCAGTCGAACACGTATTCGCCGTAAGAGTGTCCCTTCAAATACAGCGGGCAGGCCGCGACGATTCGCGCATCCTCCCAAAGAGTCATGAACTGTGCTTGCCAACCTGTGCGTGCGCAGGCGCTGCCGCTGTCGTGCAGCGCGCGCAAGTATTCGAGTCGCATGAAGGGGGTGGCCGTGGGCTGGTTTTCCAGCATCGCGTTCCACTGCGCAGCGTCGATCCCTTGCGGATCGGAAAAGGTCCGAATGACATAATGATCTGCGTCACTTGCGCCCAGCGTCGGACCCGTCATATGTCAGCCAAACCGTCGGTGAAAGTGGCCCTGGCGCAAATCGATGCGACCGTCGGTGACCTGGAGGGCAATGTTCGCCGAATCGCGGACGCCGCCAGGCTTGCTTACACGCAAGGAGCGCGCCTCGTCCTGAGCCCGGAACTGGGCATCTGTGGCTACCCGCCCGAAGACCTGCTGTTCAGGCCGGCATTCATGCAGGCCTGCGCCGTGGCTGTTGACGAGTGCGCGCGCGCCTTGGCCGATCTGCCGGGTTTGTTCGTGGTGGTCGGGCATCCGCATCAGTGGGGTGAGCTGGCCGATCTTAGGTCCAAGTCATGGGCCATACCGCAACGCTACAACGCGGCCTCGGTGCTGAACGCCGGCCGGGTTGTCGCCACTTATTGCAAGCGCGAGTTGCCGAACTACCAGGTGTTCGACGAGCGCCGCTACTTCGCATCGGGGCGCGACGCCGGCTTGGCCCCAGTGGTGTTCGAGGTCCAGGGGCTGCGCTTCGGTCTGAACATCTGCGAAGACGCCTGGTTCGACGAGCCGGCGCGTGCCGCCAAGGACGCCGGGGCTCAGGTGCTGTGCGTGCTCAACGCCTCGCCGTTTCACCTCGGCAAGGCCGACGAGCGCGAGCAGCGCATGGCCCAGCGTGCGCGTGTCCATCGCATGCCCCTGCTCTATTCGCACCTCGTCGGCGGCCAGGATGAAGTGGTGTTCGACGGTGCTTCGTTCGCGCTCGATTCGCGCGGCGAGATCGTTGCGCGTGCGCCGATGTTCAAAGAGGCCTTGACCCTGCTCGACGTCAATGCTGAATCGGCCACCGCAGAGGTGACGCCGCTGCCGGGTCTCGAGGCGCAAGCCTGGGCGGCCTTGGTCACGGGCGTTCGCGACTACGTGGGCAAGAACGGATTTCCCGGAGTCATCATTGGCCTGAGTGGCGGCATCGATTCCGCCCTGGTCCTTGCTGTGGCTGTCGATGCGCTGGGCGCGGACCGGGTTCGCACCGTCATGATGCCCTCGCCGTATACCGCAGACATCTCCTGGATCGACGCGCGTGAGATGGCACAGCGCCTGGGGGTGCGTTACGACGAAATTTCGATCGTTCCGATGTTCGACGCGTTTCGTGCGAGCCTCGCGCAAGAATTCGCCGGGCGGGGCGAGGACGCGACGGAAGAGAACATCCAGGCGCGCGTGCGTGGTACGCTGTTGATGGCGTTGTCGAATAAATTCGGCAGCATCGTCTTGACTACCGGCAACAAGAGCGAAATGGCCACGGGCTATTGCACTTTGTATGGCGACATGGCGGGAGGCTTTGCCGTCATCAAGGACGTGGCCAAGACCCTGGTCTACCGGCTTGCCGCATGGCGCAATGCCCAGGCCCCGCAGGACGCCGAGGTCATACCGCAGCGAATCATCACGCGGCCGCCTTCGGCTGAACTCAGGCCCGGTCAGACCGATCAGGACAGCCTGCCTGCCTATGAGGTTCTCGATGGCATCCTTCAGCGCTATATGGAAGAAGACCAGAGCATCGCCCAGATCGTGGCGGCGGGATTCGCTCAGGCCGATGTCGAGCGGGTCACGCAGCTCATCAAGGTCAATGAATACAAGCGGCGCCAGGCGCCTGTAGGCATACGCATCACGCACCGCGCTTTCGGGCGCGATTGGCGCTATCCGATCACTTCGAAGTTCCGCGCGTAAACTTCTTGTCCGCCCCGAACCAGAGAGCCGACCATGAAACAAATCACTGCGATCGTCAAACCTTTCAAACTGGAAGAGGTGCGCGAGGCCTTGGGAGAAGTCGGCGTGACGGGACTGACCGTCACGGAAGTGAAAGGATTCGGGCGGCAGAAGGGGCACACCGAACTCTACCGAGGGGCTGAGTACGTGGTCGACTTTCTGCCCAAGGTCAAGGTCGAAGTCGTCGTCAAGGATGTGGATGTCGAGCGCTGCATCGAGGCCATCGTCAAGGCCGCCAAGACCGGCAAGATCGGCGACGGCAAGATTTTCGTGACGGCGGTGGAGCAAGTGGTGCGCATTCGAACGGGTGAGACCGACGAAGACGCGGTCTGATCGGCGCTGAAGTTGAACGGGCTCAGATGTTTCGGTAGTCGTCCGGCGCCGTCGCCAGCGGCATCATGGCACTGAGCGCATCGAGCAGTCTCATCTCATCAGTGTCGATCCGCAGCAACTCGCGCTGCACAGCCGTGACGAAGCCATGGGTCTCGGCGTTGCGCGTCATTGATTCCAAGGCATCGTAGTAGCCCCGCACGTTGAGAAGCCCCAGAGGCTTGTCGTGGTACCCCAGTTGGCGCCATGACCAGACTTCGAAAAGTTCTTCGAAGGTGCCGATGCCTCCCGGCAGCGCAAGAAAAGCATCGCTGCGCAGCGCCATCATCAGTTTGCGTTCGTGCATGGTCTGCACGACGTGCAGTTCCTTCAGCCCGGTGTGCCCGAGTTCGCGCTGCATCAGGTTTTGCGGAATCACGCCGATGACGACGGCGCCGGCTGCGATCGCCGCATCTGCCAGCACGCCCATCAATCCCGAGCGCCCTCCGCCGTAGACCAAATTCCAGCCCCTGCGCCCGATTTCGCCGCCGACGTTTCGTGCCGCTTGGGCAAAAGCCGGCAAGATACCGGGCCTCGAGCCACAGTAGACGCACAGCGTGGGACTTGGCATGGTCGGCGAATCAGCCGTTGAATCGACTCCAGATCGCGCCGATCCAGATGGCCCCGCAAAGCACCAGCGCAAGCAATACCGCAGCGCTGCCGTAATCCTTGGCGCGTTTGGAGAGTTCGTGAAGCTCGAGCGAGACACGATCGATCGCGGCTTCCACGGCGGAATTGAGAAGTTCGACGATCAGGACAAGTATCACGGAGCCGAGTAAGAGCGAAATTTCAACCCAACTTCGCCCGAGCCAAAACGACGCGGGGATCAGCGCCGCCGCCAGCCAGAACTCTTGCCGGAAGGCACTTTCATCGCGATATGCGGCGCTCAGACCGGCGATGGAAAAGCCGGCGGCATGCATGACACGAGAAATGCCGGTTCGTCCCTTGTGGGGGTTCGTCATATTGCTCGACATTGTGCCTCGGCGCCACGCCCTGGAGGGTCAGGGCAGATTCAAGGTCGGCTCGGGCTTGTCGGCGATGTCGTGACGAGGCGGGTTGCGCATAGCGTGTCGTGCAGGAATTGCCGATCGGCGTTCATGAAACACGATGCGGCGTAGATCAGGACCCCGGCGACTAGGCTGGTGATGAGTATCCAAAGCTGCTGCGTCTGCGACAGCCACGCGACCAGCAGAGCCGGCATGAACCACAGCCAGCATAAAAAATAGCGTGCCAGGGCTCGTGCCTGCGAAATGGCCCGGCCGTCGCTGGCGACCAGGCGAATTTGCCAGGTTTTCATCGCAAGGGTCTGTCCACCGTGTGACCAGAACCAGACGAAATAGATACCCAGGACGAGGAACAGATAGCCTTGAAGGAGAGTTCGGCTCGCCAAGGCGTGACGTTGTTGGACCAGGCTGGAAAACAGGTACGCCGCGATCATCAGCACACCGAACAGCAACACACCTTCATAGAGAAAACATGCCGCGCGCCGACGCAGGCTGGGCGTGCTCGCCGCATTGGGGTCTGCCAAGGAGGCAGGGCGATTCACGGTTGCCGGTTCGGTTCCGAGGCGGCCGTCGAACGCGTTGCAGCACCCTGGGGGCCGCGCCTGGGAAGCAGCGTGGTCTTGTCGACAAAACCCGGGCTCGCCGAGATTTTGGGCAAGCCGGGCTGTTGATGCATGGGCGGCGACGCCCGCTTGGCGATGCTGGTCGTCGTCGCCCCGGGTTGAGCCTGCAATGCCGCCGATGGGATCGGTGTCGGCTGCGGAGCATGGGCCGGGTTCGGAACGATGTTCAGCTTGCCTTGAGCTGCTCCAGCCTTGCCGCTGGCACGCTCGGTTGCTGCGGCGCGTTGTTGGCCTGCGCTGGCCGCTGGAGCTGCCGCGCGGGCCGCAAGCTTGCGTTTTTGCTCGGGCGGCAATGCCTGATAAGCCTCCCATTGGGCGGGCCGGTCTTGCGGTGCGACCCGTTTCGCGGCTTGAAACTGCTGGCGCGCAACACCACGCTCCATCGGACTGAGCTTGGCCCAGTCGGCCATGCGCGCTTGGATGCGCGCTTGTTCCTGCGTCGACATGGAAGGATACTTGGTTGCGATGGCCAGCCACTTTTGTTTGCGCACGCCTTCGAAGGCTGGCCATTGCCGCTCAAGCGGTTTCAAGACGCTGCGATGGGCCGGGCTCAGGTCTTGCCAGCGCGGCTCGGATTCAGAAGCGGGTCGGCCTGCTGGGCGGGCTGGCGCAGGCGGCTGTTGCTGCGCGGAAGCGAACTCCATCACGCCGAACAGGGCCAAGGCGCCCGCGATACAGAACTTCGAGAGCGCCCTCGGAGGGCCACGCAAGGAAATATGCTCAGCCAAGCGCGCAGACCTCAATCCTTGGGCAATTTGAGAAATTCTACGAAGCCCGCATCGCTGTACGCCCTGGGCGGCAGATCGTCAGCGAGCAGAGCTGCGTCGATTTCCGCAGTAATGGATATCTGCGCCTGGGTTTGTGTGTGCTGGATCAGCACCATGCCGGCGACCAAGGCGAACAAAGGCAAAATCGATGCGACTTTCACCCCCCAATCGGGAGCCCAGCCGCCGAGCATCAAGGCCCCGGAATTCGTGGCTACGGGCAAAGCGGCATTCGCTGCGCGAACAACATGTGCATGGCGCAAGGCAGATTCGCGCGAGAACCTCAGGCGTTCGGCAATCTCCGGGGCCATCGCTTCGGCACTGTCATTCAACCGTGCCACAACGCGCAGGGCGAAGCGACGCTGCGCGCCGGTCAGCGCCGAAAACAATTCGGAGGAGTCTTTGGTCTTCACAGTGCAATTCCCTTTGCCCTGAGCGCTTTGGCCAATGCATGCACCGCCCGCGAACAGTGCGTCTTGACACTGCCCTGCGAGCAGCCCATGGCATTAGCTGTCTCAGCGACATCGAGTTCTTCCCAGTAACGCAGCAGGAAGGCCTCGCGTTGACGTGGCGGCAGTTCGGCCACTTCGACGTCGATCGCATGCAGAATCTGTGCCCGCGACAGCGAATCAGCGGCACTTTCCGACTCGGCGCGACTATCGAGCGCTTCGAGAACTTCGAGGACGTCAAAATCCTCGCCGCCGTCGCCCGCGTTGTCGTACTCCGAGAAGTTCTTGAACACGGCATTGCGCACTTTCTGCCGCCGAAACCAATCCATCGTGGCGTTGCCCAAGATGCGCTGGAACAGCAGGGGTAGCTCTGCCGCCGGTCGATCTGCATAGTTTTCCGACAGGCGAATCATCGTGTCTTGGACGATATCCAGGGCCGCGTCGTCGTCGCGAACGGCGTAAACCGCACGCTTGAAGGCGCGCTTTTCGACGCTCTTGAGGAAGTCGGAAAGTTCTTTGTCAGATGCCAAGGGCGGCGCGCCTCGGGCCTCGGCCCAGAAAACGGGCGCGATTATCTCACTGGGCCTCGACGCCGAACCACCTCCGGGCCTGCACCGAACTGGCGACTTTGGCTCGACGGGAGCGATGCCATAATCCTGTCTCGCACAATATTGCACTTGGCGCCGCCCTTTCGAACCGGGGGAGCAAGACCAGTCGAGTAAACAGTCGCCACACCCGCCTCATGAGGGCCGGGAGAGGTGCACCGATGGTTTTTCGTTAGAGAAAATCGCAAAGGTAAAAGATGGACATGTCTGCGGCAGAACTGCGCCGAGCTGCACAGGCTCAGCCCAATCCCCCCACCACGGATCTCAACGGCTCGGAAATTCTGGTCCGATGCCTCCAGGCCGAAGGGGTCAAGTACCTCTGGGGCTACCCGGGCGGCGCGGTTCTCTACATCTATGACGCGCTCTACAAACAGAGCAGCATCGAACACGTTTTGGTGCGCCATGAACAAGCCGCCGTGCACGCCGCCGACGGTTATGCGCGTGCGACCGGGGAGGTCGGGGTCGCACTCGTTACTTCCGGGCCGGGAGTCACGAATGCCGTGACGGGCATTGCCACGGCGTACATGGATTCGATCCCGATGGTGATCATCACCGGCCAGGTGCCCACGCCCGCGATCGGCATGGATGCGTTTCAGGAATGCGACACCGTCGGCATCACGCGTCCCATCGTCAAGCACAACTTCCTCGTCAAAGATGTTCGCGACCTCGCGCTGACGATGAAGAAGGCATTTCATATCGCTCGTAGCGGCCGGCCCGGGCCGGTGGTTGTGGACATTCCCAAAGATGTTTCTCTCAAGACGGCGCCGTACAGTTATCCGGCGACTCTCGAGATGCGCTCCTACAACCCGGTACGTAAGGGCCATGGCGGCCAGATCCGCAAGGCGGTGCAGTTGCTGCTTTCTGCAAAGCGGCCTTACATCTACACCGGTGGCGGTGTGATTCTCGGCAATGCGTGCGCCGAACTGCGCCAGTTGGTCGATTTGCTCGGCTACCCGTGCACCAATACCTTGATGGGCTTGGGCGCCTACCCGGCAAGCGAGTCGAAATTCCTGGGGATGCTGGGCATGCATGGCACGTACGAGGCCAACATGACCATGCAAAACTGCGATGTGTTGATTGCCATCGGCGCGCGGTTTGACGACCGTGTCATCGGCAACCCCAAGCACTTCGCCAGTGTCGAGCGAAAGATCATTCACATCGATATCGATCCTTCATCGATTTCCAAGCGTGTCAGGGTCGATATTCCGATCGTCGGCGATGTCAGGGATGTATTGCAGGACTTGGTTGCACAGGTCCGAGAGGGCCAGGCCAAGCCGGACGTTGCTGCGCTTTCGGCATGGTGGGGGCAGATCAACCAATGGCGCAAGCAGGACTGCCTGAGCTACAAGAATAGCCCTGACGCCATCAAGCCGCAGTTCGTCGTCGAAAAGCTGTTCGAGCTGACCAAGGGAAGCGATTGCTACATCACGTCCGACGTCGGTCAGCATCAGATGTGGGTGGCGCAGTACTACCGCTTCGAAGAACCGCGTCGTTGGATCAACTCCGGCGGCTTGGGAACGATGGGAGTGGGTTTGCCCTATGCGATGGGCATCAAGCTCGCGAAGCCGCAGGCTGACGTTTTTTGCGTGACTGGAGAAGGTTCAATCCAGATGTGTATCCAGGAGCTGTCGACCTGCCTGCAATACAAGACACCCGTCAAGATCGTTTCGCTGAACAATCGCTACCTCGGGATGGTGCGGCAGTGGCAGCAGATCGACTATGGCGGCCGCTATTCGCACAGCTACATGGATGCCCTACCCGACTTCGTGAAACTCGCCGAAGCCTATGGTCACGTGGGGATCTTGGTCGAAAAGCCGCTCGATGTAGAGCCGGCATTGCGCGAAGCGATGCGCCTCAAGGATCGAACCGTATTCCTCGACATACGCACCGACCCCACCGAGAATGTCTGGCCGATGGTCAAGGCGGGGCAGGGCATCACGGAGATGCTGCTGGGCTCCGAAGATCTGTAATTCGACGAGCGTGGAGGCACCGGCCGGGGCCACCGCACCGGTACGGCAATCCCCGCAACTGGAAGCTCGACTTCGGCCTTCAACCGAGAAATCTGTCAGCGACTCGATGTTGCCAAGATTCGCGGGTTATCGCCGGCGAATGGAGGGCGCACCGGAGCGAAACCATGAAACACATCATTGCCTTGCTCCTCGAAAACGAACCAGGAGCCTTGTCGCGCGTCGTTGGCCTGTTTTCCGCCCGTGGCTACAACATCGAGAGCCTGACGGTCGCGCCCACCGAAGATGCGAGCCTGTCGCGCATGACGATCGTGACCAACGGCTCGGATGAAGTCATCGAGCAAATCACCAAACATCTGAATAGGCTGATCGAAGTGATCAAGGTCGTCGATTTGACAGAAGGCGCATTCACCGAGCGCGAGCTGATGCTGATCAAAGTGCGCGCCGTGGGCAAGGAGCGCGAGGAAATGAAGCGAATGGCCGATATCTTTCGCGGCCGCATCATTGATGTGACGGAGAAGAGCTACACCATCGAATTGACCGGCGACGCCGGCAAGCTCGACGCCTTCTTGGTGGCGATTGATCGCAGTGCGATTTTGGAAACCGTGCGCACCGGCACTAGCGGGATCGGTCGCGGCGAGCGCATCCTGCGTGTTTGAGTAGCGTGGCCCGCTGAAACATCGAATACATCGCAAGTCTGAAGGAGCAAGTCATGAAGGTTTATTACGACAAGGACGCCGACCTCAGTTTGGTCAAAGGCAAGAATGTCACGATCGTCGGTTATGGCTCGCAGGGGCATGCGCATGCGCAGAACCTGAACGACAGTGGTGTCAACGTGACTGTCGGACTGCGCCGCGCGGGAGCGTCGTGGAACAAGGCGGAAAAGGCCGGCTTGCGGGTTGCCGAAGTCGCCAACGCTGTCAAACAGGCCGACGTGGTGATGATGCTCTTGCCCGACGAGCAGATTGCCGCCGTGTACAGAGCCGATGTCGAGCCGCACATCAAGCAAGGCGCGTCGCTGGCCTTCGCGCATGGATTCAACGTTCACTATGGGCAGGTGGTACCTCGCCAGGACCTTGACGTCTGGATGGTGGCGCCCAAGGCACCCGGGCATACGGTCCGGTCGACCTACACTCAGGGGGGCGGCGTGCCTCACCTGATTGCCGTGCACGCGGATCGCACCGGCAAGGCTCGCGACCTTGCGCTGAGTTACGCCGCAGCCAATGGCGGGGGCAAGGCCGGCGTGATCGAGACGAACTTCCGCGAAGAAACCGAAACCGACCTTTTCGGCGAGCAGACCGTGCTGTGCGGCGGCACCGTGGAACTCATCAAAGCGAGCTTCGAGACTTTGACTGAGGCCGGCTACGCGCCCGAGATGGCCTATTTCGAATGCCTGCACGAGTTGAAGCTGATCGTCGACTTGATCTACGAGGGCGGCATCGCCAACATGAACTACTCGATCTCGAACAATGCCGAGTACGGGGAATATGTGACCGGACCGAAGATCGTCACCGATCAAACGCGCCAGGCGATGCGCCAGGCACTCAAAGACATTCAGACCGGCGAGTACGCGAGGAGTTTCATCCTCGAGAATCGTGCAGGTGCGCCGACCTTGCTGTCAAGGCGACGTCTGACGGCGGAGCATCCGATCGAAGTCGTCGGCGAAAAATTGCGAGCGATGATGCCCTGGATCAAGAAGAATCGCCTCGTCGATCAATCGAAGAATTAAGCTGAGCCCGGAACCGCCGGAAGGGTCTGGTGCCATGAGTGAACCGATCGAAGCTCATTCGCAGTCGGGTGCGGAGGTGGCACCCAGGCCACGGCGCAAGGGCATCTACGTGCTGCCGAATCTCTTTACGCTGGCCGCCCTGTTCGGCGGCTTCTACGCGATCGTGATGGCGATGAACGGCCAGTTCGAGCAGGCTGCCTACGGGATTTTTTCTGCCATGGTTCTCGACAGCCTGGACGGTCGAGTGGCCAGGATGACCAATACCCAGAGCGCCTTTGGGGAACAGATGGACAGTTTGTCCGACATGGTTTCGTTCGGGGCGGCGCCGGCGCTGATCGTTTACGAATGGGAACTCAAGGGCTTGGGCAAGCTGGGGTGGGTTGCAGCCTTCGTCTATTGTTCCTGCGCTGCGTTGCGCCTGGCGAGATTCAATACCAATCTCGGCGTTGTGGATCGCAGGTTCTTCCAGGGTCTGCCCAGCCCAGCCGCTGCGGCAGTCGTGGTCGGTTTTATCTGGTTGATGGAAAGTTCGGGTTTCAAGGGCGGCTCCCAGGGGCCGTGGCTCACCTGGCTCGCCTTTGGGATCACGCTGTATGCCGGCTTGACAATGGTGACGAATGTTCCTTTCTACAGTTTCAAGGACGTGACCTTGAAGCGTTCGGTGCCCTTCATCGTGATCGTCGCCATCGCGCTGGGAATCGCAATCGTCAACATTCACTTGCCCGGCGCTCTGTTTGGCCTGTTCATGGTGTACGGCGCTTCTGGATACGGCGTGTATGTGTGGAAGCGCACGCAAGGACGCCCGGTCAGCGTCATTGCCACGTCGACGGACGAGCCCGACGAAGAAGGGTTGCACCGCTGACTGCCAGTTCGCAATGCGGTGTCAGTTCCTCGACGCTCGCCGCCGTGCTATATTGCCGGTCATGATCGACCGGCGCTCCATTGACGTTCTGCTTCTAGGAGTTCGAGGGGCTCGTTGATCGACTGTGCTCGTTCTGTCGCTACGGCCCGTTTGCAATCCGCAACGGGCCGTTTTGTTTTGGAGACCCAACATGGCTGACAAGCTGATCATTTTCGATACCACATTGCGCGACGGAGAACAGTCGCCAGGCGCGTCGATGACCAAGGACGAAAAGCTGCGCATTGCGCGTCAGCTCGAGCGATTGAAGGTCGACGTCATCGAAGCCGGCTTTGCCGCTTCTTCTAACGGCGACTTCGAATGCGTCAGGGCGATCGCGCACGCCGTCAAAGACAGTGTGGTGTGTTCCCTGGCACGCGCCAACGACCGTGACATAACGCGCGCGGCGCAGGCCTTGCACGGTGGCGGCGCCACACGCATTCACGTATTCATCGCGACCAGTGCGCTGCACATGGAAAAGAAACTGCGCATGACGCCGGACCAGGTGTACGAGCAGGCCAAGCTGTCGGTGCGCTTCGCGCGCAAGCATTCGGGCGATGTCGAGTTTTCTCCCGAGGACGGCTATCGGTCAGACCCTGATTTCTTGTGCCGGGTCATCGAGTCGGTCATCCTCGAGGGCGCCACGACGATCAATATTCCAGACACCGTCGGCTACGCGATACCGGAGTTGTACGGGGGATTCATCAAGTCGCTTCGCGAACGCATTCCGAATTCCGATCGGGCCGTGTGGTCCGTACATTGCCACAACGATCTGGGAATGGCGGTGGCGAATTCTCTGGCAGGTGTTCAGCTCGGCGGTGCGCGCCAGATCGAATGCACGATCAATGGCCTAGGCGAGCGAGCTGGAAATTGCTCTCTCGAGGAAGTCGTGATGGCGCTGCGAACGCGCCGGGACTACTTTGGCCTGGAACTCGGCATTGACGCGACGCAGATCGTACCGGCGTCGCGATTGGTATCGCAGACCACGGGGTTTGTCGTGCAGCCGAACAAGGCGATCGTCGGCGCCAATGCGTTTGCCCACGCATCCGGAATTCACCAAGACGGAGTGCTCAAGGCGCGCGATACCTATGAAATCATGCGTGCCGAAGACGTGGGGTGGTCGGCCAACAAGATCGTGCTGGGAAAATTGTCCGGCCGCAATGCCTTTCGACAGCGCCTTCAGGAGTTGGGAATCGAGATGGAATCCGAATCCGAGGTCAACGCGGCGTTCGCGAAGTTCAAAGAACTGGCCGATCGCAAGAGCGATATCTTCGACGAAGACATCCTCGCGTTGGTGATGGACGAATCGGTCACCTCACAACAAGAACACTATCGCCTGCTTTCGTTGGCACAGCGCTCCGAGACCGGTGAGCGCCCGCACGCCAAAGTCGCATTTGCGTCCGGCGGCGTCGAGCGGCACGCCGAGAGCAACGGCAACGGCCCGGTTGACGCGAGCCTCAAGGCGATCGAATCGGTCGTCCACAGCGGCGCCGAAATGTTGCTGTATTCCGTCAACGCAATTACCTCGGGGAGCACCGAGTCGCAGGGGGAGGTGACGATCCGCCTGCAACTCGGGGGGCGTGTCGTCAACGGCGTGGGCTCGGATCCGGACATCGTTGTCGCTTCGGCGAAGGCTTACCTGAGTGCCTTGAACAAACTCGAGAGCAAAGTCGAGCGTGTTTCGGCTCAAGGGTGAAAAGCGTCACGCTTGCGCAGGGGTTCCGGATCAAACATCAGGTTGGGCGCGTAACTTATTGATCTTGCGCGATTTTTTCGGCTCGCCTACACTTTCGGCATGACAGCAAAGAAACCTGCATTGCCGGCTTTTGGGTTCAGTGTTTGCGCGGGCTTGCTCGCGCTGATTGTTCCTGTGGCGATGGCGTTGCCCGCGGTCGCGAGCGCATCGGACAAGGCTGCTGCGGCTGCGCTCGTTGGCTCCGCAAACTCTTCGACGGAACCGCGGAACTCACGGCGTGTCGCATTGCGCAAGAGCAAGCGAGTCACCGCTGGGCACGCGGCAGCAAGATCGCGCTACGGCTCCTCGCGGCCATCGATGGGTGAATTGACAGGCCTGCGCCGAACTCCCGATTCACTAGCGCTCAAGTCGAGTGCCGCATTGGTGATCGACCAGGAAACCCGCGAGGTCCTGGTCAGCAAGAACGCGAGCGCAGTGCTTCCGATCGCATCGCTCACCAAGTTGATGACGGCCCTTGTGATTGCCGAGGCGAAGATTCCGCTTGACGAATTGATCACGGTCAGTCAGGACGATGTCGACACGGAAAAGGGCAGCCGCTCGCGCCTGAAGGTGGGTACCCAACTGACACGCGGCGAAATGTTGCACCTCGCGCTTATGGCGTCGGAGAATCGAGCCGCGCATACGCTGGGTCGAACATTCCCCGGTGGGAGCGAGGCTTTCGTCGATGCGATGAATGCCAAGGCTGAGGCACTGGGTATGCGCGACACCCAGTTCGTCGAATCGACGGGTCTTTCGAGCCGCAACAAATCCAGCGCCCGTGATCTCGCGACGCTTGTGGGTGCCGCGCATCAGCATCCGATCATTCGTGACATGTCTGTGTCTCCGGGGGCGAAAGTCGAAGTGGGTCGGCGCAACCTCGAGTTCCACACCACGAACCGCCTGGTGCTGCGCACAGACTGGGACATCGGCCTGCAAAAGACGGGCTACATCTCGGAAGCCGGGCGTTGCCTGGTGATGCAGGCCAATTTGGGCGGGCGTTCTCTGATCATGGTGTTCCTGGACTCCGCGGGCAAGCATTCCAGGCTGGGAGATGCCGAACGAGTACGTCGGTGGATCACTCAGAATTCGCCATCGACCCCGTCAGCCTCATCGGGTCCAGGGCTCACGTCCTGAAACCCGCGCCAGGCGCGCGCTTGTCGGAGCACCGGGGTTCTGCGCACGCTGGTTGTTGCCTTCGACCCGCAGGGACCCCTCGAGGCCCTTGGTGGCTGTGCAGCCTTAGCCCGAACTTTGATGCCCCGGCAAACGTAAGTCCTTGATACCGCAGCGATTGCGCGATCGCAGCGGTGGGGTTTACTGGGAACAGTTGGGTGTCAGGTTGAGCAACTCGAACGCCTTGGCCTGGATCGGCGTGGGGCGCGAGGTGATGACGATCTGGGCGTTGGGATTGGGGCCGGTGCGGGCGATGTTGTAGGTCAACGTAGCCAAGTCCTTGAGCAGCGTGTGGAAGCTGTGCAGCGCCAGCCCATCGTCGGCGTGCTTGGTCGTGTCCTTGGCTTTGGCGTGATCGGAGCGCACCGCCTTGGCCACCGGCGAGGCGCGAGTCGCACTGGCCTCATCGAGGTATTCGTCGTCGAACAGCATGGGCTTCAGACGCCCTCGCATGTGCCATTCGACGTAGTAGGCCAGCATGCACAGGAAGACATGCGCGCGCACGCGCTGCTCGCTGTAGTGGAACACCGGGCGCACGTTCAAGTCCACCGTCTTCATGCAGCGAAAGGCCCGCTCCACATGGGCCAGGCTCTTGTAGGCGGCCACCGCCGCGTCGGCGTCCAACTGCTCGCTCGCAAGGCTGGTGCGGATCACGTACAGCCCGTCCAGCGCGGCCTCCGCCTTGATGGCCTCGTCCTTGCGGCGCCAGCTCAGTGTGGTATCCGTGATCGTGAGCTCGAAGTGCTTGGCCATGTGAAAGCGCTCGATCACGCGTCCCACGCGCAGCGCAATGGCCTGCTCGCCGCGCAGCCGGTTGCGAGCACGCTGGGTGGCCTCGGCGATTCTTGCCAAATCGACCTCGGTGGCCGCCAGCAGCTCCAGGCGCTTCCTCGCGCGCTCCTCGGCCAGCGCCGGATTGCGGCACACCACCAGGCGCTCGCCGGGGAAGTGTTCGCTGGTCAACTCCAGCAGGTTGCGCTCGTCGAACAGCGAGGGCTGCAAGGGCCCGTGCTCGGCCGCCAGCTGCGCGATCTGCGGCGCGCGCAGCGAACTGACCCAGTCCATGCCCTGGGGCTTGAGCACCTGTTCGATGCGCGCCGAGGTCAGCATGCCGCGGTCGCCCACCCAGGCGATGCGCTGGATGCCGAATCGCTCCTTGAGCTTGGCCACCTGAGCGGCCACCGTCGCCGGGTCGGCGGTATTGCCCTTGAACACCTCCACCGCGATCGGGCAACCCTCGGCCGTGCACACCAGGCCGAAGACGATCTGCGGGTCGTCGCGCTTGCCGTCGCGCGAATGGCCACGTGCGGCCAGCTCACAGCACCGCCCGGTCAGCCAGGTCGAGGTGAGGTCATAGAGCACCAAGGTGCTGCCCACCAGGTGCTGGCGCGCCAGGCGTCGCTCGATGGCCGGCTGCGCCTCATGCAGCCAGTCCAGCGCCCGGTACAGATCGTCCACGCTGCACTGCCCCACGCCCAGCACGCGACCCAGCGAGGAGGTCGCAGTGTCGTCGTGCAGCGAGCGGTGCGTGGCCAGCTTGGAGGCCGGCTCGAGCACGCGGGCCACGAGCATGGCTTGCAGCAGCGGCTGGAGCTCCTGCGGGGCCGAGCCGAACCACAGCGCCGAACCCGAGCCGCGCGCTGCACCCAGCACCGCAGCGACGTGACCGTGCGGCAGCGCGCGCTCGATGCTCAGCACCGAGGCGCTCGACTCCACTGCCACGCCGCCCTTGAGCAGAACGCGAAAGTGCTCGACGAGCTGCGCATCCCAATGCGACAGATTGGCCAGGGTGCGCTTGACCACCTTGCCGTTCTCGCGGTAGCCCTCGCGCAGCAGGATGGCCGGCGGTGAGCTTCGATTGGGGATGGTCTCGATGTACACCCGTACATGGTGCCATGCGAGAGCAAATTCACAAGAGCAGAAACCCGTACTTACATGGCAACAACTCGACCACTGTATGAACTCGAACCCCGCGCCGATCCTTGCTCTGCACCGAGTTCAGCGATCAAAGTTCGGTCTAGGCGGCCATCGCTTATCGGGTCGGTCCCGCGCCGCCCGGGCAGACCCATCAAGCGATGTCGGCGCAGTGAACCTCGAACTGACCCCTGCGCCGGTCGTCGAAGTAGCGCTGTAGCGTTTCACGAACTGTGCGGAACGCCAAAGCATCCCAGGGGATCTGCTCTTCGGTGAACAGTCGCGCCTCGATGGTTTCCGGCCCGGGGGCGAAGTGGGTGTCGCACAGGCGCGCGCGATAGTAGAGGTGGAGCTGGCCGACCCGAACCACGTTGAGCAGGGTCAACAGGCCCTCGAGTTCGATACGTGCGCCGGCTTCTTCGACGGTCTCGCGGATCGCTCCTTGCGAGGTGGTTTCGCCCAGTTCGAGGAATCCCGCCGGCAGCGTCCAGAAGCCATGGCGGGGCTCGATGTTGCGCCGGCACAGCAATACCTGGTCCTGCCACACCGGCACGGTGCCCACCACATTGACCGGGTTTTCGTAGTGGATGGTGCCGCACGCCGAGCACACGGCGCGCTCGCGGTTGTCGTCGGCAGGAACCTCGTAACGAACTGCGCCAGCGCAAGTCTTGCAGTGTCGAATGCTGCGCGGCGTGAGCATGCGGATCAGTGTAGCGCGGGGCCCGTGGCATGATGGTTGCCCAGGAGTGGGTCAGCGATGCAGCTCTACAACTACTTTCGTTCGTCGGCGTCCTACCGGGTGCGCATTGCGCTTGCATTGAAGGGCATTGCCTACGACTACGTGGCCGTGCATCTGGCCAAGAGCGAGCATTTGAAGCCCGACTTCGGAGTGCTCAGCGCGGCGCGTCTGGTGCCCCTGCTCAAGGACGGTGACGCGCTGCTGGCGCAGTCACTGGCCATCATTGAATATCTGGAAGAAACGCACCCGACACCCGCCTTGCTGCCGCGCGACGCGCTGGCGCGGGCCCGGGTGCGCGCCTTGGCGTACGACATCGCCTGCGAGATTCACCCACTGAACAACTTGCGCGTGCTGCGCTACCTGGTGCACGACCTCAAGCTCGGCGAGGACGACAAGGACCGCTGGTACCGGCACTGGGTCGAGTCCGGGCTCGAGGTGGTCGAGCGCCAACTCGCCGCGCATCCTGCGACCGGACGTTTCTGCCACGGCGATGTGCCGACGCTGGCCGATTGCGCCTTGGTTCCGCAGATCCACAACGCCCGGCGTTTCGACTGCCGGCTCGAACACGTGCCCACCGTGATGCGCGTCTTCGAAGAATGCATGAAGCTGGACGCATTCTCGAAAACGCAACCCTCGGCCTGTCCGGACGCGGCATGAGCGTGCCGGGCCGACATCCGGATTGGCTGGGGCCAAGTTGGGACGCCCCGGGGGTCGGCGCGCTGATGACGACGCGTGCCGGCGGCGCCAGCGCGACGCCGTTTCACAGCATGAACCTGAGTCAGCGAGTCGGCGACGATCCTGCCGGCGTCGCGCGCAACCGCGCGCGGTTTGCCAAGGCGATGGCCGCGACACCGGTGTTCTTGCAACAAGTCCACGGCTGCAAGCTGCTGCGCCTGGAACGCTCGATTGCCGATGGCAGCAGCGCGAATCGGCAGGCCGATGCCAGCGTCACGACCGTTGCCGGGCTTGCCTGCACCGTCCTGGTGGCCGACTGCCTGCCGGTCTTGTTTGCCGCGCCGCAGGGGCGCGCGGTCGGCGCCGCACACGCCGGCTGGCGCGGCTTGGCCGCAGGAGTTCTGGAGGCCACGCTCGCCGAGGTTTGCGAGGCGGGGCAGTGTGGCAGCGCGCAGGTGCAATGCTGGCTCGGCGCGTGTATCGGGCCACGCCGCTTCGAAGTCGGCCGCGATGTGCTCCAGGCCTTCGGCGGCAGCGCCGATGGCGATGCGATGCCGGGATTCGTTGCGCGGTCCCACGGCAAGTGGTTGGCCGATCTGCCCTGGTTGGCGCGCTCTCGCCTGGAGGCGGCCGGCGTGTCGGCGATCCACGGCGGGCAGTG
>JBAQUQ010000078.1:0-3795 GCA_049297615.1 Burkholderiaceae bacterium | reverse complement strand
GTGCTCTGCAGATCGGCAGCCGGAGCTTGCACGTCGACTCGCCGCGGCAGCGCGAATTGCTGCCCCATGGCACGCTGTACGCCCACCTGGTCGCCGCCGACGGCCCCGACGAAACCGCCTTCCTGGGCGCGATGCACGCCGAGCTGGCGTCCCTGGGCGTGGCGTGCCGCCCGATCTGCGGCCGCCGCTTGGTCTGCGAAGCCGGGTGGGTGCAAGGCTTCAGCCTGATGCTCGACGGTTTGACGGTCGAAAACTCCCTGCGCGTGTTGGAATCGGGTCTCGGCGCGCAGCGGCGGCTCGGCTGCGGGGTATTCGTTGCGCACCGCTCGGCCGCTGCCGTCGGCGCCGCGCATTGAGCCGCAGCGCTCACGCCAGGCATCGAGTTCCCACACCCGCAAGGAGGCAGCGAAGATGGCTTATGTCGTCAACGGCACGGAACTCGCGACCGACGATCAGGGCTACCTCGTCGAGCCCGACTATGGCGATGAAGTGGTTCGGGTGATCGCCGCTGCCGAGGGCATCACGCTCGATGACAGGCACTGGAAAGTGGTCGGCTACCTGCGCGATCAGTACCGCGAGCATGGCCATACGCCGAACTTTCGCAACATGCTCAAGGCGCTCGGCGAGCTGATGCCGGGCGTCGACAGCAAGGCGCTGTACGACTTGTTTCCCACCGGTCCGGCCAAGCAGGGCGCGAAAGTCGCCGGCTTGCCTCAGCCCTTGGGCAAGGGGGGTTACTGATGGACTCCCTCAGGCTCGGATGCGCAGCATGAGCACGCTGCCGACGATGCGCATCAAGAGCCGCTGGTTCAAAGCCGGCGAGCAAAAGGGCGACGCCGAACAGGCCAGCGCGATGGCCTTCATCGTCTGGCGTGTCGCGCAGCAGATGCTCAAGCGCATGCGCGGTGCGAATTTCGACATCGATGCGGGGCCGCAGTATTTCGCCTTCATGCGCGAAGTGCTGGTGTTCCTGGTGGCCGTCACCGACCGCATCGCGCATGCCCGGCTGAGCGAAGCGGGACGCAGCGAATTCACCGTCGCCCTGGTGCGGCACCTCGCCCGGACCTTGCAGGAAAGCGAAGACGAATGGCTGGGTGCGGCCGGCCCCGGTGCGCCCAGCCACTGCGACACCTTCATCGACCTCGTCAACGAAGTGACGCAGCACTACGGCGAATTCGGCGCCGAGCCGGGGGTGGCCGACAAGGAGCCGGGCTTCCACCCCGACTTCGCCTTTGTGCGTTACCTGGGCAAGCGCCTCGAATCGACCTTGCCGGAAAAGGACCGCCTCTGGGTCATCGACCAGGTCATGGCCGCCGAGGCGCCCGAGGCCGTGGCAATCGTGCAGAGCTCGATGCGCAATTTGTACGACCCGGTGCCGAGCCGGCCGCGCCGCTCCGTCATGAGCGGCGACTGAATGACTGCGCAGACCATGAACGCGCCGCTCCGAGCAAACGCGGTCGAAGCTCTCGCCAGTCCGTTCGACCTGGACGACGACGTGAGCTACTGGCGCTGGCGCGCCTGGAAGCTCGCCGCTCATCCGCAGCGCAGCGAAGACCTGGTCGTCGACGTTGCAGATCCGCGCGCACTCACCGCAGCGGAGCGTGGCGCCTTGCGCGAGCGCATCGTGCGCGCGAACATGGCCATCTATCGTTCGCGCGTGCTCGACGCGGACCCGCAAATAGCGCGCGCGCTGGGCACCCAGCTCGGGCTGAGGAGGCTCGACGCGAATTGGCTCGCCGACGAAGACGGCATTTCGAGAATCACCGTGTCCGACCATTGCGACGGACGCGGCGGATTCATTGCCTACACCGACCGCGCCATCGGCTGGCACACCGACGGCTACTACCACCCGCAGCAACGGCGCATCCAGGCGATGATCCTGCACTGCGTGCGGCCGGCGCGGCGCGGTGGCGTGAATGCCTTGCTCGACCACGAGATGGCCTATATCTCGCTGCGCGATGCGTCCAAGCATCACGTGCGCGCCTTGATGCAGGCCGACGCGATGACCATTCCGGCGCGCCACGACCTCGGCGCCGACGAAGCGGGCGCTGCTGCCGACGCTGTCGCCCGCGCAGCGCAGGCCGGGCCCGTGATCAGTGTCGAGGCCGCGCAGCGCCACCTCCACCTGCGCTACACCGCGCGCCAGCGCAGCATCGAGTGGAAGGCCGACGCCGCCACACGCGCCGCGCGGGCCTGTCTCGAAGCGTTGCTGGCAGGCGCTGCGCCATGGATCTTTCGCGTCCATCTGCAAGCCGGCATGGGCATCGTCGGCCACAACGTCTTGCACGAGCGCACGGGCTTCGAGGACGACCCGGCCAGGCCACGCCTGTTGTACCGTGCCCGCTATCTCGACCGTGTCGCTGTATCGGAGCCTGGCGCATGGCGCAATGGGTGACGATCTGGCGCGCCGCCCAACTCGTGCAGGTGCCGCGCGGCGTGTTGCAGGAGCGCGTGCGCAGCGGCGAGCTCGAATTGTCAGAAGGCCTGGTCTCGACCGAGCGGCTCCTCGAGCTGTACCCGCACATGCGCCTCGAAGCCTCGGGGATGCTGGAGCGCGTCGCGCAAATTCGGGACGAGGCTTTTGGCCGGCGCGTGCGCGAACGCATCTTGCCGAGCCAGGAGGTTCTCGCGCAGCGCTTGTTCCGCCAGAGCCAGGAGTTGGCCGATACCCAGCGTCACCTGCAGCGTTACCACGCCCTCGTGATCGCGCAGCGAGAAAGCCTGCGCGAGTTGATCACCCTGGACACGCGCTGCGGCGGCGACGCGCGCCTGCTCACCCTCGAGCGCCAGCTGAGCGACGGGCTGGCGCGCGTACTGGCCACTGAATCGGTCGATATGCTGGACGTCATGGACGACATGTTGAAAGTGGTGGCGGCACAGGTCACGCTGCGGCCCAGCGGCCATCAGTTCGCCGTCGAGGGACACGACACCCTGCTGCAGGCGGGTCTGCGCGCCGGGCTGAACCTGAACTACGGGTGCGGCAACGGCAGCTGCGGCATGTGCAAGATGCGCGTCATCGACGGCCAGGTGAGCAAGGTGATGCATTTCGACTACCCGCTGTCGGAGGCCGAGAAGCAGCAGGGCTACACCCTGATGTGCGCGCATACCGCAGCGAGCAGCGAGATCACCCTGGAAACACTCGAGGCGGCCGGGCCGGCGGACATCGCGGAGCAGCAGATCGTGACGACGATTCGCGCGGTGCGCGAACTCGCCCCCGACACGAGGCTGCTGCACCTGCAAACCCCGCGCAGTCATCGCCTGCGCTTTCTGGCGGGTCAGTCGGTGACGCTCGGGCGTGTCGGCTCGGCCGCCACGGCGGGTGACGACGTACGCGCCACCTATTCGATCGCGAGCTGCCCGTGTGATGACCGGAACCTGCACTTCTTCATCGCGCGCGAGCCCGGCAATGCGCTGTCGCGGCAATTGTTCGACGCCACGCTCAAGGCCGGTGACGCCGTCAATGTGTGGGGGCCGGTGGGCGAATTCGTGCTCGCCGACAGCGTGCACCCGCTCGTGTTTGCCGCCTGCGACACGGGTTTCGCGCCGATCAAGAGCCTGATCGAACACGCGCTGTCGCTCGACACCGCGCCGTCGCTGTCGCTGTTCTGGCTCGCCACGCGCAGCGACGGTCACTTCCAGGCGAACCAGTGCCGCGCCTGGTCCGAGGCGCTCGATCCCTTCGAATACGCACTGTTCACCGACAGCGACGCCGCAGCGGGGGCACGCCAGATTGCCGCGGCGATGCGCGCCGACCTGTTCGACATCGCCTGTGACTTCTACCTTGCCGGGCCCGAA
>JBAQUQ010000077.1:0-2246 GCA_049297615.1 Burkholderiaceae bacterium | reverse complement strand
GCCCTGCTGCAACCCATGGTGGCGGGCGCTGCGCAGGGGTGCCACGCGCTGGCCGGGCCACCTGCCCACGCGCGGAGCTTGGAGTGCGCGCAGCGGCGAACGTCAGCTTCGGGCCGAAGGCAGTCCTTCACAAGTCTGCGGCATTTCGTGGCTCGTGGGTCGCGCGAAGCGCGGTGGAGCCACTGATATGACGATATTGCTGCTCTTCGCCTGCGTTCTCGCCCTGGTGATCATCGACGTGCCGATCGCGGTGTCGCTGGGCCTGGTGGCGCTGGTGGCGATGGTCGTCACGCACGGCCTGGGATCGCTGCCCAACCTGCCCATCGTGCTGTACAACGGCGCGACGAGTTTCCCCCTTATCGCGATCCCGCTGTTCATCCTGGCCGGGGCGATCATGAACGCGTCGGGCATCTCGAGGCGGCTGATCGCCTTCGCCTCCTCCTTGCTGGGCTTCGTTCGCGGCGGGCTGGCGATGGTGTCGATCGGCGCGTCGATGTTCTTCGCCGAGATCTCGGGCTCGGCGGTGGCCGACGTTTCCGCACTGGGCTCGATCCTGATCCCGGCGATGAAGAGCAAGGGCTACCCCTCGCCGGTGGCCGCAGCGATCATGTCCTCGGCCGCCACCCTGGCCGTGATCATCCCGCCGTCGATCCCGATGATCCTGTACGCCGTGATGGCCGAGACCTCGGTGGTGCAGATGTTCGTCGCCGGAATCGTTCCCGGCGTGCTCGGCGGCGTCGGCCTGATGGCGATGGCCTACTACTTCGCGCGGCGCTACAACCTGCCCCGGGAAGAAGCGTTCCAGTGGGCGCGCGTGCGCAGCACGTTCCGCGAAGCCTTCTGGGCCTTCACCCTGCCCCTCATCATCCTGGGTGCGATCTTCGGCGGCTTTGTCACCGCCACCGAGGGCGCGGCGCTGGCCGTGGTTGCGGCCCTGTTCATCGGCCTGGTGGTGTACCGTGAACTCGACTTGCAACACCTGCGAGCCGCGATGGTCGAAGGCGGCGTTCAGACCGCGGTGGTGATGATGCTGGTGGCGGCCTCGGCCCTGCTGGGCACCTACCTCACCGAAATCCAGGCGCCGCAGCAGCTCGCGCGCGCGATCACCGAGGTCACGACCAACAAGTGGTTCGTCCTGGCGCTGTTGAACGTGCTGTTCCTGATGCTCGGCATGTTCCTGCACTCGGCAGCGGCAATCATCCTCGTCGTGCCCGTGGTCATGCCCCTGGTCAATGCGGTGGGTATCGATCCGGTTCACTTCGGCTTGGTCGTCACGATCAACCTGGGAATCGGCCAGCAGACGCCGCCGGTGGCCTCTGTCCTGATGGTCGCCTGCTCGATCGCCAAGGCCAGTGTCTGGGAGGTGAGCAAGGTGAACGTCTATTTCATCGGCGTGCTCTTCGCCGTGCTGATGCTCGTCACCTATTTTCCGATCACGGGCCTGGCGTTGGTGAATTTCTTCTACCGCTAGAACCCGGTTCAGCGCGCCGGCGCTGGCCGCTTCGCGGCGCGGCGCCTGATACCAATGCGTTCGATCGCATCAGAACGGTGGTCTGGGATCGGCCCGAAGCCGAAGTTCGCGTTGGGACAGCGCCCTGGCACCGTGGCGGCAGGGCGGCGGCGGCGCCCCCGTTCTCCGGCCCGCGCTCGCGGACGAGCACCGCGGCCGGCGAGGTGCATCTGCGTCAACACCGTCGTCGCCCACCTGCGTAGAGGCGACCGCGAATGGGGCCTGCGCCCGGGGGCATCACCACCGCCCTGCTGCAACCACCGGTGGCGCGCCACGAGTTGGGATGCCACCAGGGTCTTGGGGCAGGTGGCTCGGGGTGCGGGCGCAGGCCCGATTCGCGGTCGCCAGGACGTACGTGCGAACCCGACGTCTTTGATCGAGAAGCGAGTTGCGAACTAAAAATGCTGCCCCGCGAGCGTGGGCCGGAGAACGTACCCCGGGCCACCTGCCCGCGCTCGAGGCTGGCTTGCGCGCACCAGCGAACGTCACCTGCAGGCCGGAATCAGGCCCCCATTCTTACTCGATCGAATAAAAACTCGTATGAGCCGCACTGCGCGGCGGCGCTACGACACGGCCTGCGGCTGCAGCGCACTATTCGGACCGGCGATGCGCCGGTGGCGCATGACACCCAGAATCGTCGCCACCAGCGTCAACGCGGCCGCTGCCGAGGCCATATTGGTGGCAGGATGGAATAACGTCGCCAAGGCCAACAAGGCGAGCGCCGCGCGCAGCACGA
>JBAQUQ010000076.1:0-8236 GCA_049297615.1 Burkholderiaceae bacterium | reverse complement strand
GCCCACGCGCCGACGATAACGGCAGGGACACAAAGAAAGCCACACCATGCCTGCCAAGCAACTCATCTTCCACGAAGCGGCGCGCGACAAGATCCGGCGCGGCGTTGACATCCTGGCCGATGCCGTGAAGGTCACGCTCGGGCCGCGCGGGCGCACCGTGATCCTGGAGCGCGATTTCGGCGCACCCCAGGTCGTCAATTCCGGCGTCCTGGTGGCCAAGTCGGTCGAGCTCGAGGACCGTTTCGAGAACATGGGCGCACAACTGCTGCGCGAGGTGGCGTCGCGCACCAGCGAAAAGGCCGGCGACGGAACGACCACGGCGACCGTGATCGCGCACAGCATGATCCACGAAGGCCTGCGTTACCTGGCCGGTGGCATGAACCCGATGGACCTGAAACGCGGCATGGAGCGTGCCATCGAGGCCGTCGTGGCCGAGATCAAGCAACTCGCCCGGCCCTGCGCGAGTTCGCAGGAGATCGCCCATGTCGCGGCGATCTCGGCGAACAATGACGCCTCGATCGGCGCCTTGCTCGCCGGCGCGATCGACAAGGTCGGGCGCGAGGGCGCGATCTCGATCGAAGACGGCTCGGGCCTGATCAGCGAACTCGAAGTCGTCGAGGGCCTGCAGTTCGACCGCGGCTACCTGTCGCCGTATTTCATCAACAACGCCGAGCGCCAGATCGTCGTGCTGGAGGACGTGAGCGTTCTGGTGTGCGACAAGAAGCTGTCGTCGATCAAGGAACTCCTGCCCCTGCTCGAAGAGGTGGTCAAGGCGGGCCGCGCCCTGCTCGTGATCGCCGAAGACCTCGAAAGCGAGGCCCTCGCCACCCTCGTCATCAACACGATCCGCGGCACCTTCAAGACCTGTGCGGTCAAGGCGCCGGGCTTTGGCGACCGGCGCAAGGCGATGCTGCAGGACATCGCCATCGTGCTGGGCGCCAATGTGGTGAGCGACGAAGTCGGGCTGACGCTGGAGAAGGCCAAGCTCGGCGATCTCGGCCGCGCCAAGCGCGTCGAGGTCGGCAAGGAGGAGACGACCCTGATCGGCGGCGCCGGTACCGCCGCGGCGATCCACAAGCGCGTCGCCGCGATTCGCAAGGAGCGCGACGCCGCCACCAGCGACTACGACCGCGAAAAGCTCGACGAACGCATCGCCAAGCTGTCGGGCGGCGTGGCCCTCATCAAGGTCGGCGCGGCGACCGAGACCGAGTTGAAGGAACGCAAGATCCGCGTCGAAGACGCGCTGCACGCGACCCGCGCCGCAGTCGAGGAGGGCATCGTGCCGGGCGGCGGCGTGGCCCTGTTGCGCGCGCGCCGCGTGCTCGCCGGCTTGAAAGGCGCAAACCTCGACGAAGACTCGGGAATTCGCCTCGTCGCGCGTGCGTTGGAGGAGCCGCTGCGCCGCATCGTCGGCAATGCGGGTCTCGAGCCCTCAGTGATATTGGCCAGGGTCGACGAGTCGACCGACCCCGCCTTGGGCTACAACGCTGCGACGCGTGCCTACGGCGACCTGCTGCAGATGGGCGTCATCGACCCGGCCAAGGTGACGCGCCTGGCCTTGCAAAACGCCGGATCGATCGCCAGCCTGATCTTGAGCGTCGACTGTTTGATCGCGAATCTGCCCAAGCCCAAGCCGGGCGCCGCCGAGGGCGCGATGGCCGGCATGGAAGCGCCGGAGTTCTAGCGTGCGACGCATGCTCTACCGAAGCCTGTTGCCCACAGCGGCGATGCTTGCCACAGGGCTTGCCTGGGCGCAGGACAGGCAAGACGCCGGTGCTCGGACGTATCTGAAGTTTTGCGCGAGCTGTCATGGCGAGTCGGGACGCGGCGACGGCCCGATGGTCAAGCACTTGGTGCAGCCGCCCGCCGACTTGACCCAGCTCGCCAAGCGCCACGGCGGCGTCTTCCCGTCCTTGCGCGTCGCGGACAGCATCGACGGCCGAAGTGCGCACACGGTCGGAGCGCACGGCGCGCGCGAAATGCCGGTGTGGGGGACCGAGTTCCGCAAGCCGGGACCGGCGGGCACGGCCGCTGGCCGCGATCCCGATCGCCAGGCGCGCCAGTACATGGTGGACTTGCTCCAGTACCTGTCGCGCATCCAGGAGAAGTAGCACAGCGCCAACCACGGTGATTCAACTCAAGCCAGGAGCGAATGATGAAAAAAGTTTTGATCGCAGTCGACGGCTCGGACCATGCCAAGAATGCCATCGAGGCCGTGGCCCGCTTGGCGCGCTGGGGCGTCACGCCCGAGGTGGTTCTCGTGAATGCGCGTGCCTGGCCGGTCCTGTACGGCGAGGCCAGCATTTCGAGCCTGGAGCAAATCGAACAGGCCGAGAAGAAGTACCAGGACCAACTGCTCGCCGAAGCCGAAGCCCAGGCGCTGGGCGCGGGCCTGGCGGTCAGCGCGAAGTTGGCCGTGACGGGCGAGCCCGCCGCTGAAATCGTGCGCGCGGCCCAGGAGTGCGGGGCCGACGAGATCGCGATGGGCACGCATGGCCGCGGCGCGCTCGGCAGCTTCTTCATCGGATCGGTGGCCCAGCGCGTGGCGCACCTGGCGACGATTCCGGTCCTGCTGGTGAAGTGAGGGCGCGCGCTGCGCCCGGGCGTATGCGCTTGCGGTTTCTCAAAGGGCGCGATGGCGACATGCCTAGCATGTCATGAGCCGATACGGAAGCTCGTTGCCCCGGGCGCTTTCGTCCACTGGACTTCGCGGTAACCGGGGGCCGCCTTACGAGGATCAATCATGAAGACCGATGCACAACTGAAGAAGGATGTGACGGCGGAACTCGAGTGGGATCCGTCGATCAATGCGAGCCATGTCGGCGTCGCGGCCGACAACGGTGTCGTCACCCTGACCGGCCACTTGGGCACCTATGCCGAGAAATACGCGATCGAGCGCGCGGTGCAGCGCGTGCAGGGCGTCAAGGCGATCGCGATCGAGCTCGACGTGAAACTCGAATCCGGCCACAAGCGCAGCGATTCGGAGATCGCCACGGCCGTGGAATCGAGCCTGCTCTGGCACGCCCTGATACCGGCCGAGCGCATTCAGGTCAAGGTCGAAAAAGGCTGGGTCACGCTCAAGGGCGAACTCGACTGGGAGTACCAGCGCCGAAGCGCCGAGAAAGCCGTGCGCAACCTCACCGGCGTCGTCGGTGTCAGCAATATCATCACCTTGAAGCCCACGGTGACACCGGCCAAGGTGGCGGATCGAATCCGCGATGCGATGGCGCGCCACGCGGAGCGCGAGGCCAAACACATCGAAGTGATGGTCAGCGGCTCGGCCGTGACGCTGCGCGGCGCGGTCGATTCATGGGCCGAGCGCAACGCCGCATTCGGCGCGGCCTGGTCGGCGCCCGGTGTGCTCAGCGTGGTCAACGAGATCAAGGTGCAAGCGTGACGCTGCGACGCCGTTTGCGAAATCTCAATGCATGCGGCGCCGCAGCGCCTACATTGAATTGCTGTTGGAAAGATGGCCTGTGCTTGAAGCCCGGCAGCGAAGCTGAGGTTCCCCCGTGCGTGGGGAAGTTTGCGGTGTCGCCGACGCCGTGCAGGATGAAGGCATCCTCAGACTGACCGGCCGCCCAAGCGCCCGTTCAGGGGCCTTCACCGGGGCCCGTCATGCCGCAAGGCTGGCGGGCCTTTCTTCGCCGCGTCATGCTCGACCGCGGACTGCTTTGACGACGGTCAAGGCTCGCGCGCCGCTGTGGGCCCAACATGGCTTCGGGCGGGGTCGCTTCGCGGCCCGCCCAACCCGGGAAGACGCATTCGCATGTTTCAGGTTCGCATCCACGGCCGCGGCGGTCAAGGCGTGGTCACCGGCGCCGAAATGCTGTCGGTCGCCGCCTTCCTGGGCGGCAAGCATGCTCAGGCCTTCCCGAGCTTCGGCTCGGAGCGCACGGGCGCGCCCGTGGTGGCGTTCTGCCGCGTCGACGACCAGCCGATTCGCCTGCGCGAGCCGATCATGGCGCCCGACGTGCTGATCATCCTGGACCCGACGCTGCTGCACCAGGTCGACCTGTTCAGCGGCGTCCATCCCGAGGGCTACATCCTGATCAATACCGCGAAGAGCCTGGCCGCGCTGGGCATCGCTGATTTCGTGAAGGGCTTTCGCGCCGAGCGGCTGCTGACTGTTCCCGCCACCGAGCTGGCCCTCCAACACGTGGGGCGGCCCGTGCCGAACTCGGCCCTGCTCGGCGCGTTTGCGGCACTGGGCGGCCACGTCGCCCTGGACGCGGTGCACGCGGCGATCCGCAGCAGGTTCAGCGGCGCCGTGGCGCAGGGCAATATCGCCGCGGCCAGCGCGGCGCACCGTTTCGTGCTCGAACAAGAGCGGATCGCGCAGGCCTGTCATGCTTGAGCAATGCGAAGGCTCCTACGCGGTCGCCCGGGGCGTGGCGCTGTGCCGTCCCGAAGTGGTCTGCGCCTATCCGATCTCGCCGCAGACGCACATCGTCGAGGGCTTGGGCGCGATGGTGAAGTCGGGTCGGCTCGAGCGTTGCGAATTCATCAATGTCGAGTCGGAGTTCGCCGCGATGAGCGTGGCGATCGGCGCGTCGGCCACCGGCGCGCGCGCCTACACCGCCACCGCCAGCCAGGGCCTGCTGTTCATGGCCGAAGCGGTGTACAACGCATCGGGACTGGGCCTGCCGATCGTCATGACGGTGGCGAACCGGGCGATCGGCGCGCCGATCAATATCTGGAACGACCACAGCGACAGCATGGCGCTGCGCGACGCGGGCTGGATTCAGCTGTTCGCAGAGACGAACCAGGACGCGCTGGACCTGCACGTCCAGGCGTTTCGCATCGCCGAGGAGTTGTCGCTGCCGGTGATGGTGTGCATGGACGGCTTCATCCTGACGCACGCCTACGAGCGTGTCGACCTGCCCGAGCAGGAACAGGTCGACCGCTTCCTGCCCGCCTATGAGCCGCGCCAGGTGCTCGACCCGGACGAGCCGGTGAGCATCGGTGCGATGGTCGGCCCCGAGGCCTTCACCGAGGTGCGCTACCTGGCGCACGCCAAGCAGCTCCAGGCGCTCCAACTCATGCCTGTGGTGGCGGGTGAATTCAGGCGCATCTTCGGTCGCGATGCGGGTGGCCTGATCAGCACCTACCGCCACGATGACGCGGACACCCTCGTCGTCGCCCTCGGGTCCGTGCTCGGCACGATCAAGGACGCCGTCGACGCGCTGCGCGAGGCGGGCCAGCGCATCGGCGTGGTCGGCATCACGTCGTTTCGGCCCTTCCCGATCGCCGCGCTGCGCGCGGCGTTGAGTCCGGCCAAGCGCATCGTCGTCGTCGAGAAGTGCTTCGCCGTGGGGATCGGCGGGATCGTCTCGCGCGACGTGGGCACCGCATTGCGCGACCTGCCGCGATCCGTCTGCACCGTGGTGGCGGGCTTGGGCGGCCGCGCGATCACGAAGGCCTCGCTGCAGCGCCTTCTCCTGGACGCGATGGCCGACAAGCTCGAGCCGCTGCACTTCCTCGACCTCGACTCGAGCCTCGTCGAGCGCGTGCTGAACCGCGAGAAGAGCGTGCGCCGCTCGGGGCCGGTGGCCGAAGGCATCTTGCGCGACATCGGCAGCGTGGCCTCGCGCATCGGATAGAGCGCCGCGATGGAGCCCAGCGTCGTCAAGTTCTACCAGACCGGCACCTTCACGGTCGGGAACCGCTTGCTGGCCCCCGAGCAGCGCAGTGTGCAGGCCGACACCCGGCGCAGCAACTCGCTGAACTCGGGGCACCGCGCCTGCCAGGGCTGCGGCGAGGCACTCGGCGCGCGCTACGCCATCGACGCGGCGATGCACGCCACCCGCGGCCGCCTGATCGCCGCCAATGCCACCGGCTGCCTCGAAGTGTTCTCGACACCCTACCCCGAGACCTCGTGGCAGATCCCGTGGATCCACTCCCTGTTCGGCAATGCCGCCGCCGTGGGCACGGGCATCGCCGCCGCGCTGCGCGTGAAGGGCCGCAGTGAGGTGCGCGTGGTCGCGCAGGGTGGCGACGGCGGCACCACCGACATCGGTTTCGGCTGCCTGTCGGGAATGTTCGAGCGCAACGACGACGTGCTCTACATCTGCTACGACAACGAGGCGTACATGAACACCGGCGTGCAGCGCTCCTCGGCCACCCCCGCGGCGGCGCGCACCGCGACGACGCCGGCCCTGGGTGCGCAGCCGGGCAATCCCTTCGGCCAGGGCAAGAACCTGCCGCAGATCGCGATGGCGCACGAGATCCCCTATGTCGCGACGGCGACCGTCGCCGACCTGCACGACCTGGAGCGCAAGGTGCGCTCGGCGATGGCGATCCGCGGCGCGCGCTACATCCACATCCTCGTGCCCTGCCCGCTGGGTTGGGGTGCAGCGCCGCGCGACACGATTCGTCTCGCGCGGCTGGCGCAGGAAAGCGGTGTCTTCCCGGTGTTCGAGGCGATTTACGGCGAGGTGACCCAGGTCTCGAAGATCCGGCGCCGCGTCGGCGTCGAGCAATACCTGAAACCGCAGCGCCGCTTTGCGCATCTGTTCGGCAAGGAGCCCGATGTCGCGACCCTGACGCGATTGCAGGCGATGGCCGATCGCAACATCCGGCGCTACGGGCTGCTCGACGAGGCACCGGCTTGACGATGCAAAAGCCTTTCGCGATCACGCTCGACGCCGGTTCGTCGCTCGCCAACCACACCGGCTCGTGGCGCACCGAACGCCCGGTGTACGTGCATCGGCTGCCGCCGTGCAATCAGGAATGCCCGGCCGGCGAAGACGTCCAGGGCTGGTTGTTCCACGCCGAATCGGGCGACTATGAAAGCGCCTGGCGCCATCTGGTGCGCGACAACCCCTTTCCGGCGATCATGGGGCGGGTCTGTTATCACAGCTGCGAGAGCCAGTGCAATCGCGGCAAGCTCGACGCTGCCGTGGGAATCAACTCGGTCGAGCGCTTTCTCGGCGACGAAGCGATCCGCCAGGGCTGGCGATTCGATGCGCCTGCTGCGCAGTCGGGCAAGCATGTGCTGGTGGTCGGCGCCGGACCTTCGGGCCTGTCCGCGGCCTACCACCTGGCGCGCCTGGGGCATCGCGTCACGGTGCACGAAGCCGGCCCCCTGCCCGGCGGCATGATGCGCTTCGGCATCCCCAAGTACCGCCTGCCGCGCGACGTGCTGGACGCCGAGGTGCAGCGCATCGTCGCCCTGGGCGTGCGCATCGAGCTCGGCGTCAAGGTCGATCATCTGCTCGAGACGATGCGCCAAGGCGGCTTCGACGCCGCCTTCCTCGCCGTGGGCGCGCACATCTCCAAGCGTGCCTTCATCCCCGCCGGTGATTCGGCCAGGGTGCTCGATGCGATCTCGGTGCTGCGCTCGATGGAGGGTGCGCAGCCGCCCCTGCTCGGCCGGCGCGTCGTTGTCTACGGCGGGGGCAATACCGCGGTCGACGTGGCGCGCACCGCGCGCCGGCTCGGCGCCACGCAGGCGCTGATCGTCTATCGCAGAACGCGTGAAAAGATGCCGGCCCACCCCTTCGAGGTCGAAGAGGCGCTCGAAGAAGGCGTGACGATCAAGTGGCTGTCCTCGATCAAACAAGCGGGCGAGGACGGCGCGATCACGGTCGAGAAGATGGCGCTGGACGAATCGGGCTTCCCGCAGCCGACCGGGGAATTCGAAATCCTCGAGGCCGATTCGCTGGTGCTCGCGCTCGGCCAGGACGTCGACCTGTCCCTGCTCGACAAGGTGCCGGGTCTGGCGATGGACGGCGGCGTCGTCCAGGTCGATGCGCACATGATGACCGGCCACGCCGGAATCTTCGCCGGCGGCGACATGGTGCCGGCGCAGCGCAATGTCACGGTGGCCATCGGCCACGGCAAGAAGGCGGCACGCAATATCGACGCCTGGCTGCGCGGCGCGTGCTACCAGGCGCCGCCCAAACCCGCAGCGGCCGGCTTCGACACGCTCAACACCTGGTACTACGCCGACGCGCCCAAGACGGTGCGGCCGGTGCTCGACAGCATGCGCCGCCAATCCAACTTCGACGAAGTGCAGGGCGGCCTGGACGAAGGCAACGCGCTGTTCGAGGCGCGCCGCTGCCTGTCGTGCGGCAACTGCTTCGAATGCGACAATTGCTTCGGCGTGTGCCCCGACAACGCCGTCATCAAGCTCGGCCCGGGCCGCGGCTTCGAATTCAACTACGACTATTGCAAGGGCTGCGGCATGTGCGTCGCGGAATGCCCCTGCGGTGCGATCGAGATGGTGCCGCAG
>JBAQUQ010000075.1:0-7222 GCA_049297615.1 Burkholderiaceae bacterium | reverse complement strand
GCCACTTGTCGCGCAATGGCCTGGACTGCGCGGCAAAGTGCCAGGCGCCAGCCGTGGGCGCGGGGCTTACGGGGATTGCGAGCGTGCCGCCTCAGACTGCGCGTCGAGCCGGGCGCTTCGGTGGCGCCTTCATCGCCGCGCCGCGCAGCGGCGCGCCGGCCTTGCGCACACTCTTTGCCGAGCCCTTTGCCGTGCCCTTTGCCACTGCAGCGGCGAGCGCGTCGATTCGCGCCGACAGCGCCGCAACGTCCTGCGCCGAAGGAACGCCGAGCTTGCGCAGCGCCTTGGCCGTGCGTTCTTCGAAGATGCCCTCCAGCTTGTCCCATTGCTGGCCGGCGCGCGCCTGAAGGTCGCTGGCCATTCCAGTCATCCTGCTCGAGACTTCGCCGAGTTTTTCCTCAGCCACCGTCTGGGTCTTGCGTTGCAAGTTCTGACCTTCTTTGACGAGTGCCTCGAAGACCTTGCCACCTTCGGCCTGGGCCTTGGCGAAGGCGCCCATTCCGGCGAGCCAAATCTGATGCGCCGAACCTTTGACCGAATCGGCCAATCTTGCAGCGCTTTCGCTGTCGAACATCCCGCCGGCGCCGGGCGCCGGCTCGTGCGCTGACGGATCGAGCTTCTTGACCATGATCAAACTCCTGACTGCTGCGTGACTGGGAAGACGTGGCTCGTGCCTGTCGATACCGGCAAAACGCGGCCACGGCCCGCACGTCGATGCGGTGAACTATAGGAGGCGAGCCCGCACTCGGCCCCTTGAAACTCTAGTGAGTGGGCTCTAGGAGCCTGCCCTAGGCACGCCACTACTTCAGTGCCTTGAATCGCACCCGCTTCGGCCGCGCGCCCTCCTCGCCCAGGCGGCGTTTCTTATCGGCTTCGTATTCCTGGTAGTTGCCGTCGAAGAAGACCCATTTCGAATCGCCTTCGCAGGCCAGCATGTGGCTCGCGATGCGATCCAGAAACCAGCGGTCGTGGCTGATGACCATCACGCTGCCGGCGAATTCGAGCAAGGCGTCTTCGAGGGCGCGCAGGGTTTCCACATCCAGGTCGTTGCTCGGCTCGTCGAGCATCAATACATTGCCGCCCTTGGCCAGGGTCTTGGCCAGGTGCAGGCGGCCGCGCTCGCCGCCCGACAGCGACCCGACGAGCTTTTGCTGGTCATTGCCCTTGAAGTTGAAGCGGCCGAGGTAGGCGCGCGATGGCATCACGAACTTGCCCACGGTGATGTTGTCCAGCCCTCCTGAAACATCCTGCCAGACCGTCTTGTCGGACTGCAACTCCTCGCGGCTTTGCTCGACGAAAGCCATCTTCACCGTCGGGCCGACCTTCACCGTGCCGCTGTCGGGTTTTTCCTTGCCCGAGATCATGCGGAACAGGGTCGACTTGCCCGCGCCATTGGGGCCGATGATGCCCACGATCGCGCCGGCCGGCAGCTTGAAGCTGAGGTCATCGATCAGAACGCGGTCGCCATAGCCTTTGCTCACGCCGGCGAACTCGAGCACTTCGTGGCCGAGGCGCTCTGCCACGGGAATGAAGATCTCATTGGTCTCGTTGCGCTTCTGATACTCGACGTCGGAGAGTTCTTCGAAACGTGCCAAGCGCGCCTTGCTCTTGGCCTGCCGGCCCTTGGGGTTTTGGCGCACCCACTCGAGCTCTTTCTTCATCGCGCGGGTTCGCGCGTCTTCGGTCTTTTGCTCTTGCTCCAGGCGCTGCTCTTTCTGGTCGAGCCAGGTGCTGTAGTTGCCCTTGTAGGGAATGCCGCGTCCGCGGTCGAGTTCGAGAATCCACTGCGCCGCGTTGTCGAGGAAGTAGCGGTCGTGGGTGATCGCCACCACGGTGCCGGGAAAGCGGCTCAAAAACTGTTCCAGCCAGTCGACGCTTTCGGCGTCGAGGTGGTTCGTCGGTTCATCCAGCAGCAGCATGTCGGGCTTGGACAGGAGCAAGCGGCACAAGGCGACGCGGCGCTTCTCACCTCCGGAGAGCACGCTGATCTGCGCGTCCCAGGGCGGCAGGCGCAGCGCGTCGGCGGCGAGTTCGAGCTGCAGATCCGTGTTTTCGCTGCCGGCGCTGGCGATCTGCGCTTCGAGTTCGGCCTGCTCGGCGGCGAGCTTGTCGAAATCCGCGTCGGCTTCGGCGTATTCAGCGTACACCTCGTCGAGCCGTTTCTTCGCCGCCAGCACGCCGCCGATGCCTTGTTCCACCGCCTGACGCACCGTTTGCGATGCGTCGAGCTGCGGCTCTTGTGGCAGATAGCCGATCTTCAAGTTCGGCATCGGCGTGGCTTCGCCTTCGATTTCATGGTCCAGGCCGGCCATGATCTTGAGCAGCGTCGACTTTCCCGAACCGTTCGTGCCGAGCACGCCGATCTTGGCGCCGGGGAAGAACGACAGCGAAATGTCTTTGAGAATGTGACGTTTCGGCGGGACGATTTTTCCCACGCGATTCATCGTGAAGACGTACTGCGCCATGCTGGACCTCGAGGTGAATCGCGTATTGTGACCCCTGCCCGAGCCGTGACAATGCGCCGATGCCCCGCCTTCTGTACCTCCTGACCTTGTGCAACCTGACGATCGGCACGGGCGCCTTTGTCATCAATGGCATCCTCGGCGCGGTGAGCGCTTCGCTGGACGTCAGCATCGCCGCAGCCGGCCAGGCCATGACGGTGTACGCGCTGGCCACGGCCTTGCTCGGTCCGATGGCGCTGCTGGCCGCTGGGAGCTGGCCGCGGCGCCATGCCCTGGTGCTGGCGATGGCCACATTCGGCGCCGGAAACTTGCTCTGCGCAGCGGGATCGACCCTGCCGACCTTGCTCGCCGGGCGTGCCCTGATGGGCGTGGGCGCGAGCTTCACGGCCATGGCTGCGGGAATGGTGGTGACGATTGTTCCGCCTGAGCGTCGTGGCCGCGCGCTCTCGCTCGTTTTTCTCGGCATGAGCCTGAGTTATGTGATCGGCATGCCCATCGGCACGTGGCTCGGCCTGGAATACGGCTGGCGTGTGCCAGTGCTTGGGGTGGCCGGCGCGGCGGCGCTGTGCTGCATCGCCCTGGCCCGCCTCGTGCCGCGCGACATCGCTGCGCCCGGCGCGAACCTGGCCGGCGCGATGCTCCATCTGCGTCGCCCCGCCGTGTGGTGGACGCTGGCGCTGACGATGTTTTATTTCATCGCCATCTTCATCGTGTTCGCCTACATCGGGCCGGTGTTGCTGGCGCTGAACGAGATGACGAATGCGCAGTTGAGTGCAGCCCTGATGGGCTTCGGTCTGGCAGGCGTGGCAGGAACATTGCTCGGCGGGTGGGCGAACGACCGCTTCGGCGCGCAGGCGACGCTGACACTGCAGCTCACCGCGCTCGCAGTCATGATGGCCCTCGTGCCATTGACGCGCGGGCACCCGGCGCTGACGGTCGCCGCGTTCGTTGTCTGGGGCGTTGCCGGATTCGGCATGATGATGCCGCAGCAGTCGCGCCTGGCTTTGCTTGCGCCGCAAGCGGCGCCTCTGCTGATGTCGTTGAACACCTCGATGCTTTATTTCGGCACGGCCTTGGGCGCGGCGATCGGCGGCGCCGTGTCGGCCAGCGTGGGTGTCGCGAATCTGGCTTGGGCGGGTGTGCCATTCGCCTGCGCAGGCCTGTTCACACTGTGGATCAACACACGCAATATGCGTGGCTTGGAGGGCGCCGCCGTGGCAATCAAATGAGCACCGGCTAGAATCCCGTGCACCAGCCGGCTCACCAGTCCGCCCGCTGATGTCATCCCTGACTTGAGCCCTGGCGCTCGATCCTCCCTCCTTCTGCCTGCGACTGGCGCCCAGCATTGCGGCGACAGGCCGACCTCTGTCTCAGATTCCACATGAGCTTCGATCCCCTCGGCCTGGCCGAGCCATTGCTGCGCGCCGTTCGCGAGCATGGCTATACGACACCCACACCCATCCAACTCCAGGCCATTCCCGCCGTACTGTCCGGCGGCGACGTGATGGGCGGCGCCCAGACCGGCACCGGCAAGACCGCCGGCTTCGTCTTGCCCATGCTGCACCGCTTGATGGCCAAACCGGCCGTTCGCGATGCAGGGCCACAGGGTGGCCCGCTTCGCGATCCACGGGGCCGCTTACCGATCCGCGCTCTGATCCTGACGCCGACGCGCGAACTCGCCGCGCAGGTGGAGGAAAGCGTTCGCGTCTACGGCAAACACTCGCGCCTGACGAGCATGGTCATGTTCGGCGGCGTGGGCATGCAGCCGCAGGTCGACAAGCTGCGGCGCGGCGTCGACATCCTGGTGGCCACGCCCGGGCGCTTGCTCGACCATCACCAGCAACGCACGCTGGACTTGAGCCATGTCGAAATCTTCGTTCTCGACGAAGCCGATCGCATGCTCGACATGGGCTTCATCCACGACATCAAGAAGGTACTGGCGATCGTCCCGGCGCGCAAACAAAGCCTGCTGTTCTCGGCCACGTTCAGCGACGACATCAAGGCGCTCGCAGACCGCCTGCTGAACAAGCCGGTGCTGATCGAAGTGGCGCGGCGCAACCAGACTGCCGACAACATTGCGCAGAAAGTACACCCTGTCGGGCGTGAGATGAAGAAAGAATTGCTGACGCACCTGATCAAGAGCAACGACTGGCACCAGGTGCTGGTGTTCACGCGCATGAAACACGGCGCGAACCGGCTCACCGAACATCTGCTGAAACAAGGCATCACGGCGATGGCAATTCACGGCAACAAGAGCCAGACGGCACGCACAAAGGCGCTGGCCGACTTCAAGAGAGGTTCGCTGCAAGTGCTGGTGGCCACCGACATCGCCGCGCGCGGCATCGACATCGACCAGTTGCCCCATGTCGTGAACTTCGAAGTTCCCAACGTCCCCGAAGACTATGTGCATCGCATCGGCCGCACCGGCCGGGCGGGCGCGCAGGGTGAAGCGATCTCCCTGGTGTGCCTGGACGAAGAAGGTTTTCTGCGCGATATCGAGCGCCTCATCAAGCACGAAATTCCGCGCGAGAAGATTCCCGGATTCACGCCCCCGGCGAGCGAAAGGGCCGAACCCATCGTGCTCGGCCGGATGACGATCGGCGTGGGCGGGCAGCGCCGTACGCCCCACTCACCGGGTGCCGGGCGAGGTGGCCATGGCGGTGGTCGTGACAGTGGTGGCGCTGTCGATCGCCGCGATTCGCGCGCCGCACCGCGCCATGGAGCTGCAAAACCAAGCTCCGGCGCAGCGCCGGTCCGTTCCCCTGGCCGGGCGCCAGCGGGCCACTCGGGCAACGCGCGCCAGCGCGTCACGGCAAAGGCCTGAAGCGCGCGCCAGGAAGTCCGACAGGCGCATGGCCGGCCGTCCCGAAGCGGCGCTGCATGGCCATGCCTGCACTCCACCGATTCAAGTGAACTGCGCATGTGCGCGATCGCACACATTTGCGCAAAACTGATGCAGCCACTCCTTCCTGCGAGCGGTTCGCGCGGATAGAGTGACCAAACGTGAATTTCGATTGCGCAGGGTGCGTCACGTGGCCTTGCGCCGATCGGGTTTGCGTGTTCTTGTCCCTCAATTCGAAGAAATCCGTTGCGCAGCCTCGTTCACATCGGCCTTCGACCCACGGCGTACATGCTCATGGTGGCAGCGCTGCTGTGGTTGCTCGCCTCTTGGTGGCCTGCTGTAACGCCGGGCAACGCCTGGACCGTATCGCGCCCGGTGGCCTTGTTTCTGTTGGGAGCGGGCGCATTGCTGATGTGGCTCCAGACGCCCCGCGTGGTGCAGCGCCGGCCACCGCGAGGCTTCGAGCTTTCGGCGTTCAAGCACAGCACGATGGCCGATGACCTCGGTCCGGACACCCACCCCGTCGGGCCGCCGACGAGCGCTTTTGTCGACGCCGATGCAGGAGTCGATGCCCCCACTCATGCGCCAGCGGCCGCCGCGGCAAATGCCGGGCCGAAGATTCTTAAAAAGCCTTCGCGCTGGGGGGCCGGCGTGTTGCGGGCCATCGAGTGGCAGCGCTTCGAAGCGGTTTGCGCTGCATTGTTCAGGCAGGACGGCTACATCGCCAGGCCGCACTCGAGCGGCACGGCGCAAGGGACCTTGCTTCGCCTGCACTCCTTGGCCGACACGAAAAAGCCCGTGCGCATCGTGCTGTGCAAACACGCGAGCGACGCACCCATCGGTACGGCCACGGTCAGCGAGTTCCAGCAGGAGCTGAAAAACGCAGGCGTCAGCTCGGGTGCGATCGTCACGGCAGGACGCTTCAGCGATGAGGCCAAGAAGTTGGCGCGAGCCAATCACATTGCGCCGGTGGACAGCGTGAACCTCTTGACGGTGATTCTGCGCCGCTCCGAGTCGCAGCAACTGGAACTGTTGTCGGTTGCCACGCAGGGCGAATATTGGCGCCCCACGTGCCCGGCGTGCAATGCCAAGATGAGCCTGCGCAGCGGCGTGCAGGGCAAATGGGCTTGTACCGGTACCCCGACCTGTCCTGGCACTCTGCGCTGGATTCCCGAGGCGATCTGAACGTGCGACTCCCCTCTTCGTTCTGGTTGGTGCTGTGCGTCATCAGCTTCGGCAGTTCGGTGCTGGCCTGGAGTCTCGAGCATCGAGGTGACACGCGCCAGGCCTTTCCGACGGCCGACATCGTCACGATTACCGAGCCCGGCGAAGCTGCGCCACGCGCCGCACCTCCTCTCGTCGAACCGCCTGAGCAGGGCGCAGAACCGATGGTCCCTGCAGTCGAGGCGGAATTGCCGACGCAAGCGCCGCTCACGGCCGCGCTGCGGGCCGACACGGGCGACCCCGCTGATGCGGAAAAAGGCGTGAAGGTGCTGCGTTGCGTCGTTCGCGGCCGCGTGACCTATGTCGACGCCGCATCGGCCTGCGCCGACGGCTCGGCCGGCAAGGTCACGGTCGTGCCGCACTGAGCTTGTTCGCGCCTGGCCGGCCTCGAGGCCGCTGGGATCGCCTTTTCGCTGGCGGGCGGCTGCCGCACCGCTTGATGCGGGAGGTCGATACGCGAACACGGCTTCGTCCAGATTGCGTATCATCGCCCGGCCCGGTGCTTTGCCGGGCTGCCTTGAACGAGGGAATGAAATGAAGTCGTTGATCCTGGCCTTGGGCCTGGCCGTTGCCGCGACAGCGCTCGCGCCTGTTGACGTTCAGGCGAGACGCCTGGGCGGTGGCGGCAGCTCTGGAATGAAGCGCGATATGCCGGCTCGCAGTGCGCCCGACGCGGCCCCGGCAAGACCCGCAG
>JBAQUQ010000074.1:0-2738 GCA_049297615.1 Burkholderiaceae bacterium | reverse complement strand
CCACGACAGTGTTGACGCAGATACACCTCGCCGGCCGCGGTGCACGTCCGCGACCGTGGGCCGGAGAACGGGGGCGCCGCCATCGCCCTGGCGTCGCGAAGCCGGCACGCTGACCGGACGCCGACAGACCGCTTCGGGCCGATGGCGGACCGCAACTCCAATGCGTGAATGCAAATTCGGATCAATAGGACTTGGGCAGGTCCAGCACTTTCTCGGCGATGAAGGACAGGATCAGCTGCTCGGTCACCGGCGCAATGCGCGCAATCATCACTTCGCGCAACAGCCGCTCGACGTGGTATTCCTTGGCGTAGCCGAAGCCGCCGTGCGTCAGCACCGCCTGCAAGCAAGACTCGTAGCCGGCACGCGCACCGAGAAACTTGGCGGTGTTCGCTTCGGCGCCGCAGGGTTGTTTCTGGTCGTAGAGCCAGGCGCCCTTGAGCGTCATCGCCCACGCCGCTTCGAGCGCCATCCAGCGTTCGGCCAGGGGATGCTGAATGCCCTGGTTCTGGCCGATCGGCCGATCGAAGACGATGCGTTCGCGCGCGTACCGGGTGGCGCGGCGCAGCGCGTCCTGGCCGATCGCGATCGCCTCGGCCGCCACCAGCAGCCGCTCGGGGTTCAGGGTGTGCAGGATGCAGGCAAAGCCCTTGCCTTCTTCGCCGATGCGGTCGTTCGCGGGGACGAACAGGCCATCGATGAAGACGGCGTTCGAGTCCACCGCTTTGCGGCCCATCTTCGCAATGCGGTGCACGTCGACCTTGGCGCGGTCCAGGTCGGTGTAGAAAATCGTGATGCCATCGGTGCGGCGCGCGCAGTCTTCCAGCTTCGTCGTGCGCGTCAGCAGCATCATCTTGTTCGCCACTTGCGCGGTCGAGGTCCACACCTTCTGGCCGTTCACCACGTAGCCGCCGGGAACCTTGCGCGCGAAGGTCTTGATCGCCGTCGTATTCAGGCCCGCGTCGGGTTCGGTGAAGCCGAAACAGCATTGGTCCAGGCCCTGCACCAGGCGCGGCAGCCAGCGTTCGCGTTGCTCCTGCGTGCCGTAGACGAGGATCGGGTGCGGGCCGAACAGGTTGATGTGCACGCTCGACGCCGCGGCCATGCCCCCGCCGTGGCTTGCCACTTCGTGCATCATGATCACCGCCTCGGTCACCCCCAGGCCCGCGCCGCCGAACTCGGTGGGCATCGTGATGCCCAGCCAACCGGCCTGCGCCATCGCTCGGTGGAACTCGTGCGGGAAAGCTCCGTCATCGTCGCGCGCCAGCCAATAGTCGTCGCCGAACTTGCGCATGACTGCGGCCAGCCCGGTGCGAATCGCGCCTTGGTCCTCGCTGAGGGAAAAGTCCACCGGCAAGTTCCTGGGAGTCCTGGCAGCGGCTCGAGGCGCCTCAGAGACTGCGGCCGAGCGTGCGCAGCGCTTGCGTGAGGTGGGGCTTGTCGACCATGGCGCCGTCGATGCTCAGCGTGCCGGCGTCGGGCTGGGCCGCGAAGGCGTCGACGATGCGCTGCGCCTGCGCCAGCTCGGCTGCACTGGGAGAATAGGCGTCGTTGATGATCGCCACCTGGTCGGGGTGGATCGCCATGCGGCCGCGAAAACCGCGCCGGCGCGACGCACGGCAAGCAGCAGCCAGGCCGGCGCTGTCGCGAAAATCGGTATAGACCGTATCGATGGGCGGCACGCCCGCCGCGCCCGCCGCGCACAGACACAGCGACGCCGCCCAGCTGTACAGGGGCGAATATTGGCCGTCTTCGTCTCGGTTGGAAACCGCGCCGATCGCCGCCGACAAGTCCTCGGCTCCCCACGTCACTGCCGCCAAACGCGGCAGGGGTGCATTGAAAGTTTGCATGTTGAGCATGGCCTGCGCTGTCTCGGTGGCCACCGGCAGGATGGCCACCCTGCCTGCGCCGATGCCGGCACGCGCCTCGAGTGTGTCCAGGCCGTGGCCCAGGCGCAACACGTCGGCGGCACTGTTCGTCTTGGGCAGCATGATGCCGGCCAGGCCGGGAACGACCACGGCGGCGAGGTCGGCCAGGGCGAATCCGCTGTCCAGCGGATTGATGCGCACGAAGAGGCGTGCTTCGAGCTGCGCCGCGTGCGCGGCGATGAACTCGGCCGCCGTGCGGCGCGCCCCGGCTTTGCGCGCCTGGGCGACAGAGTCTTCGAGATCGAGGATCAAGACATCGGCCGGGCTGGTCAGCGCTTTCGCCAGCTTGCGTTCGCTGTCGGCGGGAACGAAGAGCAGGGACCTGAGTTTCATTGGGGTTTGCGCAGCATCAAGGCCTGGCGCGTGCACACGCAGACTTCTTCGTCGCGTTGGTTCAAGCCTTGGTGGAGCAGGGTCACGATGCCGGCATTGGGTCGCGACTTGCTCTCGCGCACGTCCTTGACCGTGGTGCGAGCGCGAATCGTGTCGCCGTAGAACACGGGTTTTGGAAAACGCGTATCGCTCATGCCCAGATTGGCCACCGTCGTTCCCAGCGTCGTGTCTTGCACCGACAGGCCGATCACCAAACCGAGCGTGAAGATGCTGTTCACCAAGGGCCGACCGAACTCGGTGCCCTTGCAATATTCGGCGTCGATGTGCACGGCGGCCGGGTTGTAGGTGGCGCTGCAAAACCAGACGTTGTCGGCTTCGGTGACGGTGCGGCGAATCTCGTGCTCGAAGGCCTGGCCGACCGTGAACTCTTCGAACCAACGTCCTGCCATCGCTCCCTCCCGGCTATCTCCTCTTGCGGGT
>JBAQUQ010000073.1:0-11759 GCA_049297615.1 Burkholderiaceae bacterium | reverse complement strand
GCCGACGACGACGTTCAATGCCTCATTGGCGCAGTACTACTTCGGCGGAAAATCGAGAACCCGCACCCAGGAATTTCAAGATTCGCTGATCGGTGGCCTGCCGGTCGCGATTTCCGACAACACGGTGTCGGACACGGACCAGAGCCAGTTGCAGAGCAATGTCGATGTCTCATGGCGCCATCGCGACGCCGAGCAGGACTTGCGCTTCGTCTTTCGCGACAGTTACTCCTACGACTTGCTGAACCAGGACAGGAGCAAGAATCGCCTGAGCTCGCTCTACGTCGATCATCGCTCCTATGCCCTGGGCACCAGCGTGCGCGCTGGCCGGCAGTCGCCCAGCGGTGGCGGCGCGCTTTACCGCTACGACGGCGTGCAGGGCGGCTACAGCTTCGCTCCCAAGTGGAAAGTCAACGGCGTGTTCGGCGCGCCTGCCGAACCGCTGCTCGACACGCAGCGAAACTTTTTCGGCTTGTCGCTCGACGCCGAAGCCCTGACCGATCAAATCAGCGGCAGCGTCTACGCCATTGAGCAGTTCAGCGACGGCCAAATCGACCGTCGCGCAGTCGGCGCCGAAGTGCGTTTCTTCAACGGCGGCGTTTCGGCGTCTGGTCAACTCGACTACGACGTGCTGATCAAGGCACTGAACATCGCCGCGGTTCAGGGGACGTGGCAGTTCTCGGACAACACCGTGATCAACACGCTTTACGATCGGCGAGCGGTTTCGGTGCTGACCTTGGGCAACTTGCTGTTCTTTCAGAACACCACGCTGCCGATCACTGCACCCGTACCTACGCGGGTGTCGGACTTGCTGGCGTATTTCACCTTGGCCGAGTTGCGGCAACAGGTGAAGGCTGTAACGCCCATCCAGCAGCAAGCCTCGGTTGGCTTGACAACGCCGATCGGAAAACAGTGGCAATGGGGCGCGGACGTACGCTTGTCCAGCATCGGTGCGGTACCGGCCGTCGCCAGTATTGACTTTCCAGGCAGCCCTAGCACAGGCAGACAGTGGAGCATAAGTACACAATTGATCGGCAGCAATCTGTATTCCACGCGCGATTCGCACGTGCTGAGTTTTACCTACCTGACTGGCCCCAACATGAATGCAAGACTGGTGTCGTACAACAACCTATCGGCCGTAGCCGCGATCTGGCAGGTCGAGCCGACGATCCGTTATTACAGCCAAAACGATGCCAGCGGTACGCGCAGCCAGCGCTGGGCGCCGGGGATGCGAATCACCTTGCGACCGGTTCCAACGGTGTCGATCGAGTCCGATGTTGCGTATGAGCGATCGAAGACGCAAACCACGGTTGTTGGGAACTCGACCACCCAGAATTCCGACCGAGTGTTCTATTTCCTCGGCCTGCGCTACGAATTTTGACGCGATGAGCCTGCCTACCCTGCGTGCCGAGGGACTCGCCTACCGGCGCGGCGAGCAAGAACTGTTCGCCGATCTCAACCTGGTACTTGCCGCAGGCCAATTGATATGGCTGCGTGGTCACAATGGGCGCGGCAAGACGAGCCTGCTGAGGTTGCTGGCGGGATTGGCACAGCCCGATGCCGGGCGAGTGACCTGGGGTGAAGTGGCCCTTCCCGACGCCCTGGAATTCGCCGCGCAGCGCACCTACATCGCCCATGCAAATGGACTGAAAGACGACTTGACAGCATTCGAATCGCTGCAATTCCTCGCTGCCCTGCACGGGCGCGGCGCGACGCCGGGCTCGGTATTGAACGCTCTGGAGCGACTGGGAATGAACCGACGGCAGCGCTCGCCGGTTCGTACCCTGTCGCAAGGGCAGAGGCGCCGGGTCGCGCTGGCGCGTCTCGCGTTGGAACGCGCACCCGGCCTGTGGGTGCTGGATGAGCCCTTCGACGCGCTCGACGTCGACGGCATCGGCGTCGTCAATCAACTTCTCGAGCAACACCTGGAGCGCGGCGGCAGCGTGGTGTTGACGAGTCACCAGCCCTTGAGCATGACGGGTCTCGTGCCGCGTGTCCTCGAGTTGGGGCAGTCCCGGTGAGCGCCAACGGCTTTTCCGTCATCGTGCGGCGCGACTTGCGCTTGGCGGCGCGGCGCCGCATCGACGCCCTGCTGCCGGTCGTGTTCTTCATCGTCGCCGCCAGCCTGTTCCCCCTGGGCGTCGGGCCCGAGCCGCAGGTGCTGCGCCAAATCGGCCCGGGAATCGTCTGGGTCTGCGCGCTATTGGCGACGATGCTGTCGCTGAACAGCCTCTTTGCCAGTGACCATGCCGACGGCTCGCTCGAACAAATGCTGTTGTCCAGCCACTCGGGCGTGCTGATTGCTGCGGCCAAGGCTTTCGCCCATTGGGTGTTGACGGGGGTGCCGTTGATCCTCGCAGCTCCACTGCTGGGTCTGCTGTTCGACATGAGCAGCGCGGCGATCGCGACCCTGCTGTTCACGCTGCTGCTGGGCACGCCCATCCTCAGCCTGCTGGGCAGCGTTGGCGCTGCATTGACCCTGGGTCTGCGCAGCGCGGGCGTGCTGCTGTTGCTCCTGGTGCTGCCGCTGTGCATACCGGCGCTGATCTTCGGCGCCGGCGCCGTGGCGGCGGTCGACGCGGGTTTGTCAGCACGCGGCCACCTGTCGTTGCTCGGCGCCTTGCTCCTGCTCACGCTGTTGGGCGCTCCGCTTGCCGCTGCTGCGGCGCTGCGCATCTCAACGGCATGATCCAATAGGCCGCGCCGTACAGTATCCACTATGTCAGCTGATTTCCGATTCTTCACATTCGCTGCACCGTCGCGTTTCTACGCGCTGGCCGGGGCGCTGATTCCCTGGCTCTGGGGCCTGACGATCGTGCTGGCCGCGGCGGGCCTGTACATCGGCTTCTTCGTCGCGCCGACCGACGCGACGCAGGGTGATGCTTACCGGATCATCTTCATTCACGTTCCGGCGGCGTGGATGTCGATGTTGCTCTACCTCGTCATGGCGGGCTGGGCGGCAGTGGGCTGGGCGTTCAACGCGCGTTTGGCGTCAATGGTCGCACGCGCGCTCGCGCCCACCGGCGCGATGTTCACCTTTGTCGCGTTGTGGACCGGCTCGTTCTGGGGCAAGCCGACATGGGGAACATGGTGGGTGTGGGACGCGCGCCTGACCTCGGAGTTGATCTTGCTGTTCCTCTACCTCGGCTTCATCGCCCTGGTCGAGGCGATCGACGATGTGCGCCGTGCCGACCACGCCGGCGCGCTTCTTGCGATCATCGGCGCCGTCAATGTGCCGATCATCTATTTCTCGGTGCGCTGGTGGAACACCTTGCACCAGGGCGCGACGATCAGTGCGAGCGCGGCGCCTAAAATGGCGAGTACCATGCTCTGGGCAATGTTGCTGATGACTTTCGCTTTCTGGGCCTATGCATTCGCCGTCGTGTTCATACGCACGCGGGCGGTTCTGCTGGAACGCGAGAAGCACACCGAGTGGGCACGTAATCTCGATCAAGACCCCTTGCTGGGTCGAGGTGCAGCATGAACTGGAACAGCGCGTCGGAGTTTTTCGCGATGGGCGGCTATGGCCTGTACGTGTGGGGTTCCTACCTCGTCACACTCGCCGTGATGTCGATCGAGCCCTGGCTTGCGGTGCAGCGCCATCACCGTGCGCGTCAGGACGTCATCGGGCAGTCGGAGCAGGAGGGATCAAGATGAAACCACGTCACAAGCGAATGGCGATCGCCGCCGGAGTCCTGGCCCTGGTGGGCGGGGCCGTCGGTCTGGTGCTCAGTGCCTTCCAGAGCAACCTGGTGTTTTTCTATTCGCCGACCCAGGTGGCTGCACAAGAAGCACCCCTGGAGAAGACCTTTCGCCTGGGCGGTTTGGTCGAGGCAGGTAGCGTAAGACGCGAAGGCTTGCACGTCAACTTCGTCGTCACCGACACGGTGCAATCGACGCCCGTGCGTTACCAAGGCATCCTGCCCGACCTGTTCAAAGAAGGCAAGGGCGTTGTCGCCCAGGGTCAGTTGCGCAACGGCGTCTTCGAAGCGCGCGAAGTGCTCGCCAAACACGACGAGAACTACATGCCGCCCGAGGCTGCCGCGGCGCTCGAGCGCGCAGCCAAAGTGAACCAAACGATCGGTTCCACCCTGGTCCAGGAGGCCAAACCATGATTCCGGAGCTCGGCCACTTTGCGCTATGGCTCGCGCTGGGCGTGTCGCTAGTGCTGGGCGTCGTGCCCATGATGGGGTCAGCACGTGGGCGGGGCGACTGGATGGCGCTGGCGCGACCCACGACGACGCTGCTTTTCGTGCTGGTCATGCTGTCGTTCCTGTGTTTGGTGGCGAGTTTTGTGCGGCACGATTTCTCGGTCCTGTATGTTGCGTCGAATTCGAACTCGTTGTTGCCCCTGCCGTACCGCATCGCAGGTGTTTGGGGTGGTCACGAAGGTTCGCTGTTGTTGTGGGTGCTGATGCTGTGCGTGTGGATGCTGGCAGTGGCGCGTTTCAGTGCACATCTGCCTACCGCCGTGCTGGCGCGCATCCTCGCTGTGATGGGCCTGGTGACGCTGGGCTTCTTGCTGTTCATGCTGCTCACTTCGAATCCCTTCGACAGACTTTGGCCCGCAGCGCCAGACGGGCGCGACCTGAACCCGCTACTGCAAGACCCGGGCATGGTGATTCACCCTCCGCTGCTCTATATGGGTTACGTCGGCTTCTCGGTCGCCTTCGCTTTCGCCATCGCTGCGCTGATCGGCGGCAACCTCGACGCCACCTGGGCGCGCTGGACGCGCCCCTGGACCACGATTGCGTGGGCGTTCCTGACGATCGGCATTGCCCTGGGCAGCTGGTGGGCTTACTACGAACTCGGCTGGGGCGGCTGGTGGTTCTGGGACCCGGTTGAAAACGCCTCCTTCATGCCGTGGCTGGTGGGCACGGCGTTGATCCATTCGCTGGCCGTGACTGAAAAACGCGGCAGCTTCAAGTCGTGGACCGTGCTGCTCGCGATCATGGCGTTTTCGCTGTCGCTGATGGGCACCTTCTTGGTGCGATCCGGCGTGTTGTCCTCGGTTCACGCCTTTGCCACCGATCCCAAGCGCGGCCTGTTCATCCTGGCGTTCCTCGTGATCGTGATCGGCGCGTCGCTTGCCCTTTACGCCTGGCGCGCGCCCAAGGTAGGCCTCGGGTCACGCTTCGAGATGATCTCGCGCGAAACGGCCCTCCTCACCAACAACGTGTTGCTCGTCGTCGCTGCCGCAGCGGTGCTGCTCGGCACGCTGTACCCGTTGGCACTCGACGCGCTGGGACTGGGCAAGATTTCGGTGGGCCCGCCGTATTTCGACAGCGTCTTCATGCCGCTCATGGCGCCGGCGATTTTTCTGATGGGCATCGGGCCGATGGCGCGCTGGAAGAGCGCTGAGCTGCCCGACATCGTACGTCGATTGCGCTGGGCGCTGGGCGTGACCTTCGTGGCTGCCGTCGCGAGCGCTTGGCTCGCCGGCGAAATCAACGTGGTCGGAACGATCGGCCTGGCGATGGCGTTCTGGATAGTCGCATCACTGGCCACGCACCTGCAGGAAAGCGTTTGGCCCAAGGGCGCGCGCCTGGCCGACGTGCCGAACCGCCTCGGTCTGATTCCACGCGCCACTTACGGCATGATGGTTGCGCACCTTGGCGTGGCGGCGTTCTGCTTCGGTGTTGCGATGGTCAAGTCCTACGAGATCGAGCGCGATGTGAAGATGGCCCAGGACGACAGCACCACGGTGCGCGGCTACACCTTCACCTTCCGCGGTGCGCGTGAAGTGCAGGGGCCGAACTATGTGGCGATGCAAGGCCTGATCGAAGTCACGCGCGACGGCCGCAAGATCAACGAGCTCTACCCGGAAAAACGCATCTACCGCGTTCAGCAGAGCATGATGACGGAAGCGGCGATCGATACCGGATTTACGCGCGACCTATATGTGGCACTGGGTGAAAGCGTCGACGACGGCAAGTCCTGGATCGTGCGCATCTATGTCAAGCCCTTTATCGACTGGATTTGGGGCGGCGCGTTCATGATGGCACTGGGCGGCCTGCTTGCCGCCACCGACCGCCGCTACCGGGCGAAGAAGCCCAGCGAGCAGACAATTGCTGGCAATCTTGGAGCGGCGACTTGAAGACGCTGCGCTTCCTCATCCCGCTGGGGCTGTTCACCGTGCTCGCCGCGTTTCTCGCGCTCGGCTTGAAGCTTGATCCTCGCGAAGTGCCCTCACCCCTGATCGGCAAGCCCGCGCCGAAGTTTGCATTGACTCGCCTGGACGATGCGAACCAAACGATTCGCGGCGAAGACTTGCTCGGCAAGGTGTGGATTCTCAACGTTTGGGCTTCATGGTGCGTGGCGTGCCGCGACGAACATCCCTTGCTGGTGGAGTATGCGCGCAGCAAACGCGTGCCGATCTACGGCCTGAACTACAAAGACACACGCGTCAATGGCCAACAATGGTTGGCGCGCCTCGGCAATCCCTATGACGCCTCGCTGTTCGATCAGGACGGGCGCGTCGGTATCGACTGGGGCGTATACGGTGTGCCGGAAACCTTTGTCGTGGATCGCGAAGGCCTGATCCGCTTCAAGCACATCGGTGCACTCACACCCACTGTTCTGCGCGAGCGCATCGAGCCCTTGCTGAGGCAGCTCAATGGCTAGTCGCAACGCGCGCGTTTTGCTCGCCCTAGGCGCGTCGCTCACGCTGACCGCAGCGCTGGCTAAAGAAGCGCCGCTGGCCGCGGCCGACCCGGCAGTGGAAGGACGCATGCTGAGCCTGGCTGCCGAATTACGCTGCCTGGTGTGCCAGAACCAGACCATTGCCGACTCGAATGCGCCGCTCGCAGTAGACCTGCGGCGACAGGTCCGCGAAATGATTGCACGCGGCGAGTCCGACGCAAGAATCATCGAGTTCATGACGCAACGTTACGGCGACTTCGTGTTGTACCGTCCTCCGCTAAAGGGTTCGACAGCGGCGCTCTGGTTCGGTCCTTTCGCGCTGTTGCTGGGTGGTCTGACCGTCTTCGTCATCGTTTTGCGGCGGCGCAGCCGCCTCGGCGCGGATCGATTCGAACCCGACGAGATCGACAACGAGGTTGCGTCTCGCCAACCTTAGGCGTGCGCGAGACGAATCGCAGCGCAGCCGCCGCTATTTCCAAAGCTCGCCCGCTAAACCCATGGAACCATCGATCGACACCTTGAAGTTGCAATTGCAGCAACTCAAACAGTTGCACGAGGCGGGAGCCTTGCCGCAGGCCGAATATCAAAGCAGCAAGACGGCGCTCGAGCGTCGGCTGCTCGACCTTGTCTTAGCAGATCCCGCTGCCATACCGTCCACGCCAGTAGCCGCGACGCCGGCGACGCCCGACGGTGCGGTCAGCGCCGTCGCGCCGAGCGCCCCGAGCACGCGGGTGTCCAGCAGCGGCAGCGCCGCTGCTCCGTCGCGTCGCCTGTTGGCCTTGCTTGGTGGCGCAGTACTCGCTGTGGCGATCGGCGGCTATGCGCTAACCGGCTCACCGTCGCTGTTCGTCGCCGGTGGCACGCCTTCCGTTGCTGGCATGGCGGCGCACGAAGCTGGCGCAGCCCCGCACTCGGTCAGCGCCGAACAGATCGCTGAGATGACGCAGCGCCTTGCCGCGCGACTCAAAGAGCAACCGCAAGACGCCCAGGGTTGGGCCATGCTGGGCCGTTCCTACGCCGTGCTTGGGCGCAATGACGAAGCTGTGAAGGCCTATCAAACGGCGATCGCGCAACAGGGCGACGACGCCGCGCTGTTCGCCGATTACGCCGATGCCCTCGCCGTGAAGAACAACCGAGTGCTCGCCGGAGAGCCGATGAAATGGGTGGACCGCGCGCTCGATCTCGACCCGAAGAACATCAAAGCGCTGGCGTTGGCCGGCACCGACGCATTCGACCGCAAAGACTTTGCCGGCGCCGTCAAACTCTGGGAGCGACTGCTCGAATACGGCCCGACCGACGCGAACTTCGCACAGCAGGTCAAGAGTAGCGTCGCCGAAGCGCGCGAGCGTGCTGGGCTTAGCCCGGTCATCGCGCAGGCACCCGCAGTCGCCAAGCCGGTGGCACCGAACCGAGGCGCGAGCGTTGCGGCTGGCGCCAGTGTCAGCGGCACCGTCACGCTGAACCCAGCGCTCGCCGCCAAGGCCGGCCCGGATGACACGCTGTTCATCTTCGCGCGCGCGGCCGAAGGCTCGCGCATGCCGCTGGCCGTGCTGCGCAAGCGTGTGCGCGACCTGCCGGTGCGCTTTACCCTCGACGACAGCCTGGCGATGTCGCCGGCCGCCAAACTGTCGGGCGCGCCGAATCTGATCGTCGGTGCGCGAATCAGCAAGAGTGGCGGCGCCATACCCGCGCCCGGCGACCTGGTCGGGCAGGTCGGTCCGGTGCCACTAGGCAGCAGCGGTCTTGGCATCGAGATCGGCGAGCTACGCAAACCCTGAGAGACACGTGCCCGAAAATTAGTAGCGGATCGTCTTCGCTGGCTCGGCGAATCCCAATGTTCCTGCGAATGCACCGAAGCGCGGCCATGGACTACCTCTACATCTATCTGTTCGTCGTCGCGGGTGCGACTGTGCTATACGTGCTCCGCCAGCAGCGCATCCAAAGGACGCATTCCGCCAAGCTCGAAGCGTCGATCCAGGGCGGCATGGTCGAGCCGCCGTCATTGCACCCGACAATCGACAACGTGCGCTGCATCGGCTCGGGAGCCTGCGTCAAGGCCTGCCCCGAACAGGCGCTGGGCATTGTCGGCGGCAAAGCCGTCTTGGTCAACGCAGCGGCGTGCATCGGTCACGGTGCTTGCCGCAAGTCTTGCCCGGTCGACGCGATTCAGTTGGTATTCGGTACCGCAAAGCGCGGTATCGACATACCCGAAGTCAGCCCGGAGTTCGAAACCAATGTGCCCGGCATCTTCATTGCCGGGGAGTTGGGCGGCATGGGCTTGATCCGCAAGGCTTGCGAGCAGGGTCGCCAGGCAATCGACTCGATCCGCAAGCGCAAGGGTGGCCAGGCCGGCAGTCGCGGCAAGGGCGACTTCGACGTCGTAATCGTCGGCTGTGGCCCCGCTGGTTTTTCAGCAGGCTTGGCGGCGATGCAGCACAAGCTGCGCTACAAACTGATCGAACAGGAGGACTCCCTGGGCGGCGCGGTCTATCACTACCCGCGCCAAAAAATCACGATGTCGGCGCCCGTCGACCTGGCGCTGATCGGTAAGGTCAAGTTCGGTGAGTTCGGGAAAGAGAAGTTGCTCGAATTCTGGGTCCGTGCGATGCGCAAGACCGGCCTGAAAATCGACTTTCGCGAACGGATGGAGGGCATCGTGCCGGCAGGCGACGGCTTTGTCGTGCGCACGACCCGTGGCCAGTACCGTGCACACAGCGTGCTGCTCTCGATGGGCCGGCGCGGCACGCCGCGCAAGCTCGACGTTCCCGGCGAAGAATCGGCCAAGGTGGTGTATCGCCTGATTGACCCGGCGCAGTTCCGCTGCCTGGCGGTGCTTGTTGTCGGTGGCGGCGACAGCGCGCTCGAAGCGGCGATCGCCATTTCGCAACACAGTGGCAGCGACGTAACGATCTCCTACCGCCGCGAAGCGTTCTCCCGCGCCAATCAGAAGAATCGCATGCTGCTCGAGCAGCAGCAAGACGCTGGGCGCGTGCGCGTCTTGTTCAACTCGAGGGTGTTGCGGATCCGCGCCCAGGAGGTCGAACTCGAACACGCCGGCGCCGTGAAACGCTATCGTAACCACGCCGTGATCGTTTGCGCCGGAGGCCAGTTGCCGACGCCGCTGCTGCAAGAGATAGGGATCCACTTCGAGACCAAGTTCGGCACTGCTTGAGCCGGCACTTACACGGGCCTGCGCCGCCGGGGGCTCGCGCCCGCCCTTGAGTCGTGCTGCGCGGTCGTGTGCGCGCTCTTGTTGTCGCGATCGGCGAGACCATGAAGCTTTAGCCACGCCTCGCAGTTTCCACCCTACCCACCCGGACCATGGACTATCTCTACCTCTACGCTGTTCCCATTGTGGTCTTGACGCTGCTGTACGTGCGCCGGCAGCGCCGGATCCACACCACCCATGCCGCTGAACTCGAGGCGTCTATCCAGGGCGGGATGGGCGAGCCGCCGTCGCTGCATCCGGTCGTCGACAACATACGCTGCATCGGTTCGGGCGCCTGCGTCAAGGTCTGCCCCGAAGAAGCGCTGGGCATCGTCAAAGGCAAGGCGGTACTGATCAATGCTGCGTCGTGCATCGGTCACGGTGCATGCCTCGCGGCTTGCCCAGTCGATGCCATCAAGCTCGTGTTCGGCACCGAAAAGCGCGGCATCGACATTCCCGAAGTTAGCCCCGAGTTCGAAACCAATGTGCCCGGCATCTTTATCGCCGGCGAACTCGGTGGCATGGGTCTGATTCGCAAAGCTTGCGAACAAGGCCGGCAAGCCATCGAGACGATCCGCAAGCGTACAGGCGACAAAAGCGCCAAGGTCGACTTCGACGTGATGATCGTCGGCTGCGGCCCCGCAGGGTTCTCGGCGGGTCTGGCTGCGATGCAGCACAAGCTGCGCTATAAACTGATCGAGCAGGAAGATTCTTTGGGCGGCACCGTCTACCACTATCCACGCCAGAAGATCGCGATGACGGCACCGGTGCAGCTGGCGATCATCGGAAAAGTCAAGTTCGGCGAAGTGCAAAAGGAAACCTTGCTCAAATTCTGGAATGACGCGATGCGCAAGACCGGCCTGAAAATTGCCTTTCGCGAACGCATGGAAGGCATCACGCAAGCCGATGGTGCCTTTGTCGTTCGCACCGATCGCGGCGAGTACCGCGCGGCCAAGGTCCTGCTCACGATGGGTCGGCGCGGCACGCCGCGCAAGCTCGATGTGCCCGGCGAAGAATGCGCCAAGGTCGCTTACCGCCTCATCGACCCGGCGCAGTACCGCTCGCAGGCGGTGCTCGTTGTAGGCGGGGGTGACAGTGCACTCGAAGCGGCGATCGCCGTGTCGCAGGAGGAAGGGACCGACGTGACGATCTCGTACCGCAGCGAGGCGTTCTCGCGCGTCAAGCAGAAGAATCGTTTGCTGCTCGAACAACAGCAGGCGGCGGGCCGCTTGCGCGTGCTGTTGAAGTCCACTGTCAAGCAGATTCATGTCTCCGAGGTTGAGCTCGAACACGACGGCGCCGTACACCGTTATCGCAACGACGCGATAATCGTCTGCGCCGGTGGCCTGTTGCCGACACCGCTGCTGCAACAGGCAGGAATTCGGTTCGACACTAAGTTCGGCACCTCCTGAGCGCCCCCTTCGTGGCCCTTGGGGCTAAGTCCTCGATCTCGCAGTGATTGCAATCACGCGGCGCGCTGCGACGCTGGCTGAAGAAGCTCCCGGCTCATAGACTGCTGATCCGCCTGGACCCGAGACCGCTAGCTAGTTGCCCAGCCCGTACTTGTGCGGGTTGTTGCAGATGATCGCCGCCGCCAGCACTCGCGGAACGTACTCGCGGGTCTCCTCGGGCAGAAGCTTGAGCCGGTAGAGGTGCCAGAAGTCGCGTTTGTCCTTGCGGAAGCCGCCCGGACCCCGGGCCACCTGGCGCAGCACCCGCCGCACACCATTCTCGCCCCGGTTGTAACTCGCCAACACCAGCATGAACGAATCCTCGCCGAATTCCGAGAGCAGGTTCGCCAGGTACGCGGCGGCGGCCTTGGTTTGCTTGTCGGGGTCAAGGCGCTCATCCACGCTGGCGTTCACGGTGAGCCCGAGCGACTGCGCGGTCATGCTCGTCATCTGCCAGAGCC
>JBAQUQ010000072.1:0-4169 GCA_049297615.1 Burkholderiaceae bacterium | reverse complement strand
CTGCAACCCCGGGCTTGGGCCGACGCGATGCAGGCCAAGTATTTCGCTTGCGTGTACATGATGCACGCCGTGGTCAAACTCATGGCGCAACGCGGCAACGGCGCCATCGTCAACGTCATCGGCGCCGGCGGCAAGGTGGCGAGCAGCATTCACCTGCCCGGCGGTGCGGCCAACGCGGCCCTGATGCTGGTGACGGCCGGCCTGGCGGCGACCTATGCGGCCAAGGGTGTGCGCGTGAACGCGGTCAATCCGGGCCTCACACTCACCGAGCGTATGCAAGAGGGAATGTCCGCCGACGCGCGCGCCCAAGGGATCAGCGTCGAAGAGGCGCTGCAACGCGCGCAGGCGCGCCTGCCGCTGGGCCGCATCGCCCGGCCCGAAGAAATTGCCGCTGCCGTGGTCTTTCTCGCCTCGCCGCGCGCCAGCTATATCAGCGGGGCGATCCTGGCGCTGGACGGCGCCGTGACGCCGATGGTCGTCTAGCGAAGTCGCGCGGCGCGCATGTCGCTTCCCGCTGCTGCGCCGGCCGCGCCGGCGCAATCGCCCGTGCAGCGCGAGTCGCTCTACGCCTGGGCGCGCCTGCTCGCATCGCTGCTGCTGATGACGATCGGCGGCTCGGGCATGTACGCCGTGACCGTCGTGCTGCCGCGCATTCAGCAGGAGTTCGGCGTCGCGCGCGGTGATGCGTCCCTGCCCTATACCTTGACCCTGATCGGCTTCGGTGTGGGGGGCGTGCTGATGGGCAAGCTGGCCGATCGCTTCGGTGTGATTGCGCCGGTCTTGCTCGGCACCATCGGCCTGAGCGGCGGCTTCATCGCCGCCGGAATGGCCGGCAGCCTGGTCTCGTTCGCATTGGCGCAGGGGCTATTCGTCGGTGCACTGGGCACCTCGGCGACCTTTGCCCCCCTGGTGGCCGACACGGCCCTGTGGTTCACGCGCCGGCGCGGCATCGCTCTGGGCATCTGCATGAGCGGCAACTATGTCGCCGGCGCGGTCTGGCCGCCGATCGTCCAGCACTTCATCGACAGCGCCGGTTGGCGCGCCGCCTACGTCGGCATCGGCGTGTTTTGCCTGTTGACGATGCTGCCGCTGGCCTTGATGCTCAGGCGCCGGCCGCCGGCGCTGCTGGTGGCTGGCGCGCCAGCCGCGGCGAATCAGGCCTCACGCCGAGTGCCGCAGGGCGAGCGTCCTTTGGGCATGGCGCCGGGTGCGCTGCAGGCTCTTTTGTGCCTGGCCGGGGTGGCGTGTTGCGTCGCAATGTCCATGCCTCAAGTGCACATCGTCGCCTATTGCGGCGATCTCGGCTACGGTGCCGCGCAAGGCGCGCAGATGCTGTCCTTGATGCTCGGCATGGGTGTCGTGAGCCGGCTCGCCTCGGGCTGGATCTCGGACCACATCGGCGGTCTGCACACCTTGCTGCTCGGCTCAGTGCTGCAGGGCGTGGCATTGCTGATGTATCTGCAGGGCGACGGGCTCGCGTCGCTGTTCATCGTCTCGGCGATGTTCGGCCTGTTCCAGGGCGGCATCGTTCCGAGTTATGCGCTGATCGTTCGCGAATACTTCACGCTGGCGCAAGCCGGGGCGCGCGTCGGCACGGTATTGATGGCCACCCTGTTCGGCATGGCCCTGGGCGGCTGGATGTCGGGCGCGATCTTCGATCTCACCGGTTCGTACCGCGCGGCGTTTCTGAACGGCATCGCCTGGAACCTGCTCAACCTGACGATCGTTGTCGGCCTGGTGTGGCGTGCGCGCCGCATGCCGGGTCACGGCGCGCGCTGAAAGCGCTGATATTTCACGGCCTCGCAAGTTGCGAACCCCGGCGCAAGCCGGCTCGGCGCGATTGTCCACGACGATGCGCGCTGCCCTGCGCCACAGGGTGGCGAATGCCCGCCGATTCGTCCGAACGCCGACCCGCAATGTCGTCAGTCTTCGCTGGTCGCATCCAATCGAGCAGGCAAGGCTTCACCGCGAAATGAAATCCTTGCGCGTGCACTCTCTCAAATGGCGCTTGACGCTTCAGGTGCTGGGCTTGTTGTTGCCCGTCACCGTGCTCCTGGTCTATCAAACATGGTCGGTGCTGCGCCGTGCCGAGCGTGTCGAGCAGGCGAGCCAGTTCGACACCAAGGCCAAGCAGACCTACGAACATTGGCGGCGCTTCATGCAAGGCGTGAGCGACGCGGTGGGCTCGGCGCGCGTCGGCCACCCGATACTCACTGAGTTCCAACAGGCGCGCAGCGCCCTGCGCGAGCTCGCCGTCGACGACCCCGAGCTCGACATTGACACCCTCGGCATCGCGCTGGGCAAGGTGGAAACGGCTTTGGCCGCGAATGCGTCGATTGACAATTCCTTGCCCTTGCGCGGCAGGATCAATTCGATCGACCGGCAGCTGGGCCATCTCGTCGAGCACTATCGCCAGGCCGCAGTTGCGGCCGTGGGCGACTCGATCGGCGCGGCCCGAGCGGAACGCGACAGCGTGATCGGTGCCATCGCGCTGACGCTCACCGCTGTCGCCTACCAGCTGTTTCGCATGATCAAGAGTCTGACCGAGCCCCTGGGGCGCGCCGTCAGGACGGCGCAGCGCATTGCCCGCGGCGACTTGTTGCCGCAAAGCGAAGCCGACACACGCGGCGACCTCGACGGCCTGCTGCTGTCCTTGTCGGCGATGGAAAAAGATATCCGTCAATACCGGGAGCAGGCTGATCTGCACAACCGCGAGTTGTGCGACCTGATGGCGCAATCGCAGTTGCTCGCCGACCAGGCCCAAGCGGCGAGTCGCGCCAAGTCGCAGTTTCTGGCCAACATGAGCCATGAGATCAGGACGCCGATGAATGGCATCCTGGGCATGACCGAACTGCTGCTCGGCACCGAGCTGGCGCCGCGCCAGCGCCGCTACACCGAAACCGTGTACCGCTCGGGCGAGGCGCTGCTGCAAATCATCAACGACATCCTGGACTTTTCCAAGATCGAGGCCGGCAAGCTCGAGATCGAGAGTGTCGACTTCAATCTGCGCGGCGCCTTGGACGATGCCGTCGAACTGCTCGCGCCGCGCGCGCGGCAGAAGAGAATCGGCCTTCGCTGCCACGTCGAAGCGGACGTTCCGCAGGCCGTGGTCGGCGACCCCGGGCGCTTGCGCCAGATCGTCACCAACCTGCTGGGCAATGCGCTCAAATTCACCGAGCACGGCGAGGTGGTGTTGCGCGTCGAGCGCGGCCTGGGTTCGCCCGGCGACCCTTCGGCCCCGGCGGTGGGCAAGTGGCTCAGCCTCGAGATTCGCGACAGCGGCATCGGCATGGACGCACCGACGAAAGCGCGGCTATTCCAGCCATTCTCACAAGCCAATGGATCGATGGCGCGCCGCTACGGCGGTACCGGTCTCGGCCTGGTGATCACCAAGCAACTGGTGGAATTGATGGGCGGTGAGATCGAAGTGCACAGCGAACCCGGTGTCGGCTCGGTATTTCGGGTCAGCCTGCCGCTGCGAATCGGGTCGAGCGTGAACGCTTCGGAGGCCGCTGGCCGTGTGCAGGAACACCAGGTGCGGCAGCGGGGCGTGCACGCGCGCGTCCTGGTCGTCGAAGACAACGCCGTCAATCAGGAGGTCGTGCGGGCCATGCTCGAGCGCCTGGATTGTGAAGTGACGCTCGCCGACTCGGGGCTCGTCGCGTTGAACCTGCTCTGTCGACGCACATTCGATCTGGTCTTCATGGATTGTCAGATGCCCGAGATGGACGGCTTTGAGGCGGTGGCGCGATTTCGCCATGGCCCAGGGGGCAAGTTCCCCTTCAAGAACCCGAGCTGGCTGCCCGTCGTTGCATTGACGGCCAATGCCCTGGTCGGAGACGAGGAGCAATGCCTCGCATCGGGATTCGACGACTACGTCAGCAAACCCTTCACGCAAGACCGACTCGAGGCGATGTTGTGCAAGTGGGCGAGCTTCAACGCCGCTGACGACACGGCGCTGAGCCTGGTGCAGGCTGAAGCAGCGCGCGACTCGCAGCGCAGCGCACTCGATACGCAGCGCGCCGGCCTGGGCGAAGTGCTCGAGCGACGCACCTTCGACGAGCTCAGGCCTGCCGACGGCACGGCGCTGTCGCTCGAAATGTGGCACCGCTTCGGCAACGCCTCGGTCGAACGGATCGCCGCGCTGCGCGACGCGATCGCCGCTGGCG
>JBAQUQ010000071.1:0-1751 GCA_049297615.1 Burkholderiaceae bacterium | reverse complement strand
AGACACGCCCGTGCACTACAGCTGTTGCCCCGCGAGTGTGGGCCGGAGAACGTGCCCCAGGCCACCTGCCCCTGCTCCACACCCGCACACAGCGCAAGGTGAAGGTCAGCAACGGCGCGAAGGCAGTCCTTCGCAAAGCGTTTCATCCGTCGCGGGTGGCGCGCAGCGCAATGGACCACTGACATGGATCAGTCGGCGCGGCTGCCGCGAATGCGATTGACCTCGTTACGCTTTGCTTTGCTCCGGGTCAAACCAAAATGTAAAGCGGCTTGACCCGTCAGGTGCCGCTGGAAATGATGGTGGCGATAAATCTCGAAGCAGGGGTTTGTCGACCAACCTAATTCAATCTATAGGAGTCTGTCATGACCTTGAAGAAACGGGTGGCTTCTGTAGCCACGGCCACGATGCTGGGCTTTGCGCTACTTTCGACGCCCGCCATCGCGCAAAGCAGTTTTTCGGCCCTGCAAGGCGTCGATGCGCAGGCCCTGTCGGTGCCAGAGATGCAGGCCATTTCCGGCGAATTGAACGCCTACGACATCGCGGCAGCGCTGTATGCCAAGGCGGCGACTCTGGGCGCATACCCGAAGTTGCAGGCCGCCGCCGTGAAGCTGGCCGACTACTACTACAACAATGCGGCTGCGATCAATGCGCTGTTCATGAAGCTGCGCGTCTACACGCCCCCGAAGTGATGCACCTGCGGTGGCTGGACCGCTAAGCGCCAAGCGCCTTGTTCGCGGCGACTCTTTCCTGCGGCGTTTTGTCGCAGGCGCCGCAGGATGCCTCGGAGACAATTGGGCCGATAAGCCTCGAAGCGGGGTCTGTCGATCAACCTCATTCAACCCATAGGAGTTTGTCATGATCTTGAAGAAATGGGTGGCCTCTGTAGCCACCGCCACGGTACTGGGCTTTGCGCTACTGTCCACACCGGCCATCGCGCAAAGCAACAACGATTTCTCGGCCCTGCGAGGTGTCGATGTGCAGGCCTTGTCGGTGCAGGAGATGCAGGCCATTTCCGGCGAGTTGAACGCCTACGATATCGCCGCGGCGCTGTATGCCAAGGCGGCAACTCTGGGCGCATACCCGAAGTTGCAGGCCGCCGCCTTGAAGCTGGCCGCCTACTACACCACCAACGCTACGGCGATCAACGCGCGCTTCGTGAAACTCGGTGTTTTTACGCCGTGCCAGAGCTGCACGCCGTAATCTCCCACGGCTCTGCGTGAAGCGAAAACGGCCCCCGTCAAGGGGCCGTTTTTTTGCGTCCCCTTGCATCGCACTGCGATCTCGCCCACGCGAGGGGATGTGATAGCGTCGCGCCGCGCATGTCCAACACCATCAAGCCTTCCCGAAGAACTGCCCGCACCGCGGGCTTGCGGACATTCGCGGCCTTGTTCGCGGCGACTTTTTCCTGCGGCGCTTTGTCGCAGGCGCCGCAGGACACCTCGCGCCGCGCCGGTGTCGATGTTTTCGGCTATTCGATCGAGGGCAGCATCCAGCTCGAACTGAACGATTTCACGCGGCTCGTTTCGCCCTACATCGGTCCGCGCAGATCGCCCGCCGACATCGAACGCGCGCGCGGCGTCATCCAGCAGGCTTATCGCGACCTCGGCTTTTGTACGGTGCGCGTCGTGCTGGCACGCCCCCAGCCCGAGGGCGACGTGGTGTCGTTCGGCCTGGCCGACATGCCCGCGAACGAGATCGGCGATTGCGTCCCCAAAGGCGCACTCGCTGCCGCGCCCCGATCGGCGCCCGAC
>JBAQUQ010000070.1:0-3101 GCA_049297615.1 Burkholderiaceae bacterium | reverse complement strand
GTCCTGCCGCCCGCGGCCGCCGCGGGGTGCATGGCGGCCCTGCGCAGCGCGCTCGAGCTGGGCTCGACGAGCGGCCAGCAGTACGAACTGCTGCGCGCGACCGGCCGCAGCTGGTTCGAACTGTCGGTGTCGCGCAAGACCGTGGATGCCGGGCGCGAGCCGCGTTTCATCGTCCTGTCGCGCGACATCACCGAACGCAAGGCGGCCGAGGCCCGGATCACCCGCCTGGCGTTTTTCGACGGCCTCACCGGTCTGCCCAATCGGCAGTCGTTCCAGGAGCGTGTCGACGGCGCCGTCGCCCGCGCCCGGCGGCGCGACGAGAAGTTGGCCGTCCTGTTCATGGATCTGGACGGCTTCAAGAACATCAATGACTCGATGGGCCATGCCGCCGGCGACCTGATCCTGCAATGGGCCGCCGAGCGCCTGCGCGGCGGCCTGCGCCCTTCGGACATCCTGTCGCGGCCGATGTCACTCGACGAGGACGGCCGAAGCGACGAGGGTGACCTCGCCCGCCTGGGCGGGGACGAGTTCACGGCACTGGTGTCGGACATCGATGGGCCAGAGGACGCCATGGCCGTCGCCAGCCGGATCGGCGCCTTGATGCGGAGGCCCTTCGTTCTGGAGGGCCGTGAGGTGACCCTGACCACCAGCATCGGCATTGCCGTCTACCCGCAGGACGGCGGCGACGCCGCAACCCTGCTCAAGCACGCCGACACGGCGATGTACCACGCGAAGAGGTCTGGTCGGGACAATGCGCAGGTCTACTGTGCATCGCTGACGAGCGAGGTGCTGCAGCGCATGGATCTCGACGCCAGCCTGCGCCTGGCACTGGAGCGGGAGGAATTCCACCTGGTCTATCAGCCGCAGGTCGATGCCGCCTCGGGCCGCATCTGCGCGGTTGAAGCGCTGATCCGCTGGAACCATCCGACACGGGGCCTGGTGGCGCCGCTGGAATTCATTGCGCTGGCCGAAGAAAACGGCCTGATCGAGCGTATCGGCCACTGGGTGCTGCGCACGGCATGTACTGAGGCGGCGCGCTGGAATCGGGGCGGAGCGCCGTTGAAGATCGCGGTCAACCTGTCGCCTCTTCAGTTCAAGAACCCGGAGCTGCCCCAGGTGGTCGTGAACGCGCTGGCGCAAGCCGGCCTGGCACCTGAACTCCTGGAGCTGGAGGTCACGGAAGGGGCCCTGATGGAGAACACCGCAGCCACGCGCGCGGCTCTCCAGGCCATGCGCGATCGCGGCGTGAGCATTGCCCTGGACGACTTCGGCACCGGCTATTCGTCGCTGGCCTACCTGACGCGCATGCCGATCGGCAACATCAAGATCGACAAGTGCTTCGTCACCGGCTTGCTTGCCGGCGGCGAGAGCCAGGCCATCGTCCGCGCCGTGCTGGCGATGGCGAGCAGTCTGGGCATGCGGGTGACCGCAGAAGGTGTCGAGACGCTCGAGCAGGCCCAGGCCTTGAAGGCCATGGGCTGCGACGGCCTGCAGGGGTTCTACTTCAGTCGTCCGGTGGCGGCAGACAACATTGCGGCGCTTCTGCGGCGGCGCTGGAGTTTCGAGGCCACGGACACCGCCGAGCGCAGCCCTGCGGAGCTCGCAACGGCGCGGTCCTTGACCGCGGTTCGTTGAGACGGCAATGCCCTAGGCCGAGTCCGAAGAGCGCAGCGCCGAAGTGCTGCGCGCGGCGCGGCCCAGCTTGCGGCCGAACAGGCTGAACAGCCGCTCCCAATGCCGCTCGGCCGCCGCCTGGTTGTAGATGCCCGTGCGCTGAGGGAAGACGAAGCCGTGTTCGACTCCCGGGTACCACTCGACGCGGTGCGGTGCCGGGGCCGCTGCGAGCGCCGCCTGCAGCTTCTCGATGTCGGCCGGCGGCGCCCATTTGTCGGTCTCGGCGCAGGCGAAATAACTTTCGCAGCGGATCCGCGCGGCGACGCGGTGCGGCGAATCGGGTCGGTCGGTGGCCATGTTGGCGCCGTGGATCGACGCGATGCAGGCGAAACGCTCGGGCAAGGCCGCTGCCGCCCACATCACGATCGGCCCGCTCATGCAGTAGCCCACCGCGCCCAGGCGCGTGGCGTCGGCTTGGGCGTGGCTGTCCACAAAGCCGAGCAGGGCGCGGGCATCGCATTCGGTGGTGGCGGCGTTGAGCGTGGCCATCAGCGAGAACATGCGCGCCATCGCCGGCTCGGTGCGCTCAGTCAGGCGAAAGTCGCGTGAACGCCGGTAATACAGATTGGGCAGCACCACGAAGTAGCCCACGCTCGCCAGGCGCCGCGCCATGTCGTGCAACTCCTCGCGCTTGCCCGGCGCGTCCATGAAGAACAGCACGACGGGAAACGGTGCGCCCTCTTCCGGGTGCACGACGAAGCTGTTCATCGCGCCGTCGGCGGTGGCGATATCGAGCTCGTGTTCGATCATGGCGGTGGCCTCGGTCCGGCGATGATTCAGACGGGCATGCGCGCCGCCGCGGTGGCATCGAGCGCGCCTTCGCCGCGCGCGATCGCCGCGTCGAACATCGCCGCCACGCCGGGCATGACGTAAAGGTCGACGCCGGCGCGCTGCGCCTGCTCGATCATGAGCCGCACGTCCTTGCGCGCCATCGAGACTTCGAACGACGGCGAGGTGAACTCACCCGCTTCGATGCGCGCCGCGCGCGCCGGCAGGAACTGGCCCGGATTGAAATGCTGGAACAGCGAGAACGCTTCGCCGGTGGGAATGCCCACCGAATGCGCCAGGCGATTCACGTCGCCGAGCACGCCCATGATGCCGATCAGGGTGAGGTTGCCGAACAGCTTGAACGCCGCGGCGCGCTCGGGCGCCTCGCCCAGGTAGATCACCTTGCCGGTCATCTGCTGCAGCGCCGGCAGGAGAGCGTCGTGGCGCGAGCGCGCGCCGCTGACGAGCATCAGCCCGGTGCCATCGAGGGCATTCGCCGGTCCCATGAAGACCGGCGCGTGCACCAAGGTGCGGCCGCGCGCATCCCAGCGCGCGATGCGCGCGGCGGTGGGGGTGACGGCGGTCGTGGTGTGGTCGACGATCCAGGTCGACTCGGGCAGCAGCGCCGCCAGCGGCTCGAGCACCGCGTCGACCGACGC
>JBAQUQ010000069.1:0-12748 GCA_049297615.1 Burkholderiaceae bacterium | reverse complement strand
GGCTCGGCGTATCGCGTGATGCGGTTCGCGCGCGACCACTCGAGGTAACCCTGGTTCCAGTTGCGCATGTAGTGAAAGCTGCGCGGCAACTCGTGGTGGTAGACGCAGTTGTTCTGCTCGTACATCTCCCATTGGCGCGGATTGGGCTCGCCGATGAGGAACTTGCTCCCGCCCTTGCCGCGCCAGCCGGAGAGGAAACCGATTCCCGAACCGGGCTCGGTTTCCCAGTTGACGATGAAATCGGGGTAGTCGCGGTACTTGCGCCGCCCGTCCTGGGTCACGAAGGTCGGCAACTTCAGGCGCGTGCCGAGTTCGATCAGCACCTCCTGGAAGGGTTTGCAGTCGCCCGTCACCGGCAACACCGGAATGCGCACCGAATCGGTCGGGCCTTCGAACTCCGAGATCGGCCGGTCCAGCATCGACATCACGTCATGCCGCTCGAGGTAGGTGGTGTCGGGCAGCACAAGGTCGGCGAACGCCGTCGTCTCGCTGTGAAATGCGTCGGCGACGACGAGGAAGGGAATCTTGTACTGCCCCTGCTCGTCCTTGTCGTTGAGCATGTGGCGCACCGCCGCCGTATTCATCGTCGAGTTCCACGCCATATTGGCCATGAAGATGAGCAGGGTGTCGATACGGTACGGGTCGCCGCGCCAGGCATTCGTGATGACGTTGTGCATCAGGCCGTGCACCGACAGCGGGTATTCCCACGAGAAGGCTTTGTCGATGCGCACCGGGCTGCCGTCGTCGTTGACGAACAGGTCGTCGGGGTCGGCCGGCCAACCCAGGGCCATGCCGTCCAGCGGGCGGTTCGGCTGCACCGCGCGCGAGTCGTTGGGCGTGCGCGCGCACGGCGGAATCGGCCGCGGGAACGGCGCCTTGTGGCGAAAGCCGCCGGGCCTGTCGATCGTGCCCAGCAAGGTCATCAGAATCGCCAGCGAACGCACCGTCTGGAAGCCGTTCGAATGCGCCGCCAGGCCGCGCATCGCGTGGAACGCGACCGGGTTGCCGGTGACGGTGTCATGTTCATTGCCCCACGAGTCGGTCCAGGCGATCGGCAACTCGATGCGCTGGTCGCGCGCCGTCACGCCCATCTCGTGCGCGAGGCGGCGGATCGTCTCGGCCGGGATGCCGGTGATGGCCTGCGCCCATTCGGGGGTGTAGTCCTTGACGCGCTCCTGCAGCAACTGGAATGCCGGCTTCACCGCGGTGCCGCCGGCGAGTTTGAATTCGCCCAGCAGGTAGGGGTCGGCACCCGCCGTGTGGGTGATCACGGCCTTGTTCGTATGCCGGTCCCACCACAACTTGTTCTGCGGGTCGTAGCAGGCCTCTTCGGCGGGCACTTCGGTGCGCACGAACATGCCGAGTTCGTCGCTCGATGCGTCGGTGTTGACCAACTCGCCGCCGTTCGTGTAGCGCACGACGAAGTCGCGGTCGTACAGGCCCTTGCCGAGGATCTCGTGGATCACCGCGAGCAGGAAGGCGCCGTCAGTGCCGGGGCGGATCGGCACCCATTCGTCGGCGATCGCCGAGTAGCCGGTGCGCACCGGGTTGATCGAGACGAAGCGCCCGCCGTCGCGCTTGAACTTGGCAATCGCGATCTTCATCGGGTTCGAGTGATGGTCCTCGGCCGTGCCCATCATGACGAACAATTTGGCGCGGTCCAGGTCGGGCCCGCCGAACTCCCAGAACGAGCCGCCGATCGTGTAGATCATTCCGGCGGCCATGTTCACCGAACAGAAGCCGCCGTGCGCGGCGTAGTTGGGCGTGCCGAACTGGCGCGCGAACAGGCCCGTCAGCGCCTGCATCTGGTCGCGCCCGGTGAACAGGGCAAACTTCTTGGGGTCGGTGGCGCGAATCTTCCCCAGGCGCTCGGTGAGCAGGCTGATGGCCTCCTCCCACTCGATTTCCTCGAAGTCGCCAGCGCCGCGCTGCGCGCCGGCCTTGCGTCTCAGGGGTTTCAGCAGGCGCGCCGGAGAGTACTGCTTCATCGCCCCCGACGCGCCTTTGGCGCAGATCACGCCTCGATTGATCGGATGCTGCGGATTGCCGTCGATGTAGCGAATCTTGCCGTCGCGCAGGTGGACGCGGATGCCGCAGCGGCACGCGCACATATAACACGTGGTGTTGAGCGTCTCGCGCGCCGCATTCGCATGAGGATCGGCGATCGGGTCGTGCAAGGGTTCCTGCGCCATCTCGAGGTTCGAACTTCAGCCGGGACAAGGGCAAGCTGCGGCCTCGCAGCGTCCCCGCGTGTCCGGCGATTAGGCGCAGGCGCTGCGCGTGGCGTCCACTACCGCGAAGGGGTAGCGCGAGCTACCCACAAGGGTGATTCCGCCTTGGATCGGGACTGTGATTCAGTCGCGCGCCGAAGGACTTGCCCTTCGCGTTGGGCACTTCTACCATGCCCTTGCGGGCTTGCTTCCAGGGTCGCGCTCGAAAACGCGCATGTCGAAGTGTGTGCCCGGGGAAGCCATGAACTCGAATGACGGCTCCCGTCGACGTCTCCTCAGGCAAGGCGGAACAGCTCGATAGGCTGCTCCCGGCCTTTGACTTTGACGGGGCCGAGCGAAGCCGCCGCTGCGGGATCCTCCCCGGCGGCCGCGAGCACTTCTCCGGACGCCAGGATCTGCGATCCATAGGTCTTGTTCAGCTGCTCGATGCGCGACGCGAGGATCACGACGTTGCCGGTGATCGAGTACTGCTTGCGCAAGGCAGAGCCGATGTTGCCGGAGACCGCCTCCCCGGCGTGCAGGCCGATGCCGATCGCGATCGGCGGGATCCGGCCGGATTCCCCCAGCCGCCGGATACCGGCAACCAGCCCGTGCGCCGCAGCAAGCGCGTTGGCGCAGTCGCGGTCGCTCGCCAGAGGCGCGCCGAAGGTGGCCATGAAGCCGTCGCCGAGAAACTGGTTGATGATGCCGTGATTGCGGTTCACGACCTCAACCGCCTCCGCGAAGACGACGTTCTGGAACGCGACGATTTCCGCCGGCGACTTCCTCTCCACCAGCGGTGTGAAGTCCCGGATGTCCATGAACATGACGCACACGAACGAGCTCGTGCTCGCGATCTCCGGGCCGGCCCTGAGCAGCGCCTCCACGATGGCGGGCGAAACCTGCTGGCCGAAGGCGCTCAGTACCCGCTGGCGTTCCTGTAGCGTCCGGTAGGCGTTACCGACGCGGCGCTTCAGCTGCTCCGCGACGAAGCCCGCGGCGAGCCCAGCGAGCAGCAGCATGGCCCCCTTGGCCAGGTAGAACATCGGCGCCTCGAACGGCGTGCCCGCCGCGGCGCGCGTGCCGACCTCCACGACGGCGCTGCCCGCGCCAATGTAGGCGAATGACAAGGCCACGTACTCCGCCGCCGCGACCAGCCCGGTAAACACGGACAGCCTGAAGTCCAGCCGCAGCGTGGTGAGCACGATGAAGACCGCGTACAGATGACCCAGCGGGCTCTGCAGCACGTACAGCGGATTGATTTCGCGCGACACGAGGAGGATGAGGATGCTGGGAACGCTCGTTTCGACGAATGCGTTCAGGTACCGCAGTGCGACCGGCACGCCTCTTCCCCGGCGCTGCCAGCGGCCGAACAGGGTCCGAACAGGGTCCGTATGGCAAGCTCGTAGCAAAGCAGCAGGGCGATGACCGCGATGATGTAGAAGAATACGGAAGGCGTGAGGAAACGAAGCAGGTGGTCTATGCGGAACAGCGCGTAACCCACGCCGTAAAACACGATCAGCACGCCCAGCAGGCCGGCAAGGACCGCCATGCGCATGCGCTCGCTGTGGATGATCTCCCGAGCGAGATGGTCCTCGAAGGATGCCGTCGGGTCGGCAACGGGGTCGTGCGTCGATGAGCTTGGCATCTGGGGTACCGAACGCGCCCAAGAAATTCTTATCGGGCGATCAAGCCCCCGGGAGCATCGTTCCAGGGCTGCATGGCGGCCAGTCTTTCCTTGGCGAAGCCGACAAAATTGCTGAGGGTCTTGGAATGGAACTTCTGCTTCGGGTAAACCACGGCGAGCTTCCTCACCAGGCGCGGCTCCAGCGCAATACCCACCAGCAGACCCAGGCGTGCTTCCTTGACGACGGTGGAGCGCGACATGATGGCGAAGCCGCGCCCAGTGGCGACCAAGCCCTTCAGGGCCTCGGGGCTGCCCAGTTCCATCACCGGCTGCAGCGAATCGGCGGGGATGCCGACTTTGTGCAGGTAGTTGTCGCAGACCTCGCGCGTGCCCGACCCCGGTTCGCGGCTGATGTAGGCATGCTGCGCGAGCAGCCCCGGCGCAATGCAATCGAGCGTCGCCAGCGGGTGCGACGGCGCGCACACCACCAGCAACTCGTCTTCACAGACGAACTCGGTGACGAGCGAGGGCAGGAGCGAATCGCCTTCGATGAAACCGACATCGAGGCTGTGCTCGGCGACCTGGTTCTGCACGGCTTCCGAATTCGCCACCATCAGCCGCGGCGTCACGCTCGGATAGCGAGCGTTGAACTCTCCCAGCACCTGGGGCAGCAGGTATTCGGCGATCGTCATGCTCGCCCCGATCAGCAGCGGCCCGATCATCTGCCCGGTCATGTCCTTCAACCGGGCTTCCATTTCGGCCGACAGGCCGAGGATGCGCTCGGCATACTCGAACACCACGCGCCCGGACTCGGTGAGCGCAATCTGGCTGTGACCGCGCTCGAACAAGCGCGTGTCGAATTGCTCTTCGAGTTGCTTGATCTGGAAGGTGACCGCAGGCTGGGTCATGAACAGCGTCTCGGCCGCCTTGGTGAACGAGAGGTGCTTGGCGACCGCGTGAAAGACTTGAAGGCGCCTGTCGGACATGGCCTATTCAAGCACATCGGCACTCCGCCAGCATGACGGCGCGGGTCAACCCCTGCTGCGGGTTCGGAAGTTACAACGGGCCACACCTGGGGTGGATGCGGCCGATATGCACCGCGCTTACTCGATGATGCGCGTCGTCTGCAGCAGCAAGGTGCGCGGCAGTTCAATACCCAGCGTGCGGGCGGTACGCCGGTTGATCACCAGCTCATAGGTATTGGCCTGCTCGACCGGGATGCTTGCAGGATCGGTGCCGTTGAGGACACGCTCGACCAGCGTTGCCGCGCGCACGTAGAGATCCTTGAAGTCGGTGCCGTAGGCCAGCAGCATGCCGGCCTCGGCAAATTCCGTCGCACCGAACATCGCAGCCAGGCGGTACTGAATCGCCAAATCGGCAAGCCGCTGCCGCCATTTGAAGAACAGCGAGTCGGGCACATTCATCACGCCTTTCGCACCGGCCCTAACCACGCGCAGAAATGTCGGCTCGAAGTCATCGGGACTACGGATGGGTGCACGGATCACCTCGATTTTCAGGTGACGACCGGCAAGCTCGGTCGACTGCAGCGCGGCCCCGGCCGCGGGATCGCCTTCCACATAGAACAGCGCGACGCGATTCAGGTGCGGGATCGCCTCCTTCAACAATGACAGGCGCTTCGGATTCAGTTCCCAGTTGAGCACCGAAAACCCGGTGACTTGAACGCCGGGCCTGCCGAGCGATCTGACGAGTCCGATGCCCACTGGGTCAAAGCCCAGGATGAAGATGATGGGCAGTGCCGCGCCCGCGGCCACTGCGGCACGAGCTGACACGTCCGTAGCCGCGACAAAGATGTCCGGATGGAGTGCCAACAGTTCCTGGGTCAGCGCCGGCACTCGCTCCGGGAGGCCTTCGGTATAGCGGACATCCAGGATCAGGTTCTTGCCAACGACTCGGCCACGTTCGCGCAAGGCTGCGACAAACGCGTCCTGCAGATGCATGCTGTTGAGGCTGGTCCCCAGGTACGCGACACGGCGCGCGCTGCCCGCCTCGCGGGCCATCGGCGCCAGCGGCCAGCCCGCCCCCAGCACCAGAATATTGCGCCGTATGCTCACGGCCCGCGGTCCGCCTGTTGTATGGAGGAAGCCGTCGCCGCTTGGGTATTCGCTGAACGGGTGAGTGCGCGCCGGCAGGTCAGCGCGTGCCTATCTGGCGTGCAAGCAACTCTGCAATTTGCCATTCGCGTCTGCGCCACAGCCAGATTAGGTCGGCTCCCCTGAGTGCGCTGCTTTGCCGACGAGCGAAGCGACACTACCGCCTATTCCCCTCCCGTGCTGGCAATTTATTGTAGTGCGTGCAGTGCGATGCTGCCTCCGGATCGCACTTCAAGCCCGTGACATTGACAGGCTCGGCCTTCAGCCGCCTCAGTCGATGATGTGGTAGACGGGCGCCTTCTCCATGGCCCACTTGCCGGAATCGCGGTCGAAGCGCGACAGGGTGAAGCAATGCCAATCCTTGTCGTCGAGCTTCATGTGGTCGCCGCGGTAGTAGTACCCCGGCCAGCGCGTTTCCTCGCGGAACAGCGTGTGATGGGTGACCGACTCCGAGGCCAGCAGGCGGTGCTGCAACTCCCACGTGCGCTGAAGCTGGTGCAGGTCTTCGGCGCCGATGTGGTCCATGTCTTCCTTCAGCATGGACAGCAACTCGAGGCCGCGGTTCAGCATGTGGGCATTCGTCATGTAGTTGGTGCTGGTCCCGCCGACGTATTCGTCCATGATCTTCTCGAGGCGCTGCAAGCCGTGGATCGGCAGCAGATAGCTCGGCGACACGGTTCCCGCCGTGATCTCGTTGCGGCCCACGCGGTAGTTCTCCATGGGCTGGAAGATCGTTTTTTCGAGCTCCTGATATTCCTGTTCGCTGACCTGAGGCTGGTCGCGCCCCATGTCGCTCACGTACCTCACCGCCGCCTTGGCGGCGATCCGGCCTTCGGTGAACGACCCAGAGGAAAACTTGTGCGCCGTGCCGCCGATGGTGTCGCCCGCGCCGAACAGGCCGTCGACCGTCATCATGCGGTTGTAGCCCCACTGGTAGTCCGCCGGGGCGTAGTCTTCCGGCCCGCTCGCCCACGCGCCCGAGCAGGTGGCGTGCGAGCCCATCACATAAGGCTCGGACATGGTCAGCTCGGGGTTGGTTTCCTTGGGGTCGATGTTCTGCGACGCCCAGACCACGGCCTGCCCGATCGTCATGCCCAGGAAGTTTTCCCAGCCGACGGTCTCTTTGTGGGGGTCCTGGAAGGCCTCCTTGGTCACCATGCGGATGGGGCCGCCGCCGGCCTTCATCTCCTCGATGAAGGCGTGGTTGCGCAGGCAGGTCGGCACCGGATGGTGGTCGATGTAGTCTCCCACCAGGGCCTTGGTGTGCTCGTACCACCTCTTCTCGTACTCCTCGCCCTTGCCGTTCTGCGTGTAGGTCTTGAGGTGCAGGAAGTAGGCGCCCACGGGGCCATAGCCGTCCTTGAAACGCGTCAGGACGATGCGGTTTTCCATCTGTGTCATCTTCGCGCCAACCTGGATCGGCAAGGCGTAGGCCGATCCGCTGCTCCAGGGCGCATACCAGGTCCGCCCCATCCCCTCGCCCACGGAACGCGGCTTGAAGATGTGCGACGCACCGCCGGCGCCGATGATGACGGCTTTGGCGCGAAACACATGGAAGTCCCCGGTTCGCACGTTGAAGCCGACGGCGCCGGCGACCCGGTTCGCCTTGCTCTTGTCCATCAGCAGGTGGGTCACCATGATCCGGTTGTAGACCTCGGTGGCGGCCTTGCGCGCCGCCTCGGCGACGATGGGCTTGTAGCTTTCGCCGTGGATCATGATCTGCCACTTGCCCTCGCGCTGGTAGCGGCCGGTCTTGGGGTCCTTCATGATCGGCAGGCCCCATTCCTCGAACTTGTGCACCGAGGAGTCCACGTGCCGCGCGATGTCGTAGCCCAGGTCCTCGCGCACCAGGCCCATCAGGTCGTTGCGGGCGTAGCGCACATGGTCCTCGGGCTGGTTCTCGCCCCATTGCATGCCCATGTAGCAGTTGATCGCGTACAGGCCCTGGGCGACCGCGCCGCTGCGCTCGATGTTGGCTTTCTCGACGCAGACGATCTTCAGGTCGCGCCCCCAGTAGCGCGACTCGTAGGTCGCCCCGCAACCGGCCATTCCGCCGCCGATGACGAGGATGTCCGCATCGACGAATACAGTCTTCCTGCCTCCGAACAGTCCCATCACACGACTCCCTGCTTGAGTTGGTCGGGGCGCAAGGCGGGCAAGCCCCCGGGGATATTGAGCCCTTGCGGTTCATGCGCAAGTTCCTGATTGGCGAAATCCGCAGGCCGGGGCGCAGCGTATTCGGCCGGCCCCTTGATCGACCCCCAGGGTGTCGTGCGGATCGGCGACTCGAAGTTCTTCTCGCGGCCGTCGCGGAACTTGAGCTTCCATGAAATGGTCGCCTTGGCCTCTTCGCGCAGCACCCGCACGCTGTGTCCGAGCGGGGCGAAGTCGGCATAACCGCGCGCATCGATGGCGTTCTGCGGGCAGGCCTTGACGCAGGAGTAACACTCCCAGCACATGTTGGGCTCGATGTTGTAGGCCCGGCGCGTGACCTTGTCGATGTGCATGATGTCGGACGGGCAGATGTCGACGCAGTGCCCGCAGCCGTCGCAGCGGGTCATGTAAACGAAGGTGGGCATGGCGCTCTTGGTCTCTGGGTGAAAGGGTGGGCTGATCAGTAGTGCCGGGGCTGCCCGCGCGCGCTGCCGAACTGCTCGGGCTTGGCGGCGGGGCCGGGCAGGTTGCTCCTCGTGCCGTTCGCATAGGAAACTCTCTTCTCGAACGCCGCCGCGGGCTTGAAGAACATATGCGCGAACTTGGACCACGCGACCGACCCGAACAGCACCGTCGTGGCAATGATGTACAAGCCGAACAGCACGGTGGCCGCGGAACCTGCGGTCGCTTGCAGAAAGGCCCAGATCAGGCCCAGCGTGACACTGCCCAGCAGCGAGAGCACGAACAGATCCGCGCGCATCAGGCGCAGCGGCGATTGGCCCTCGGCGGCGACATCGACCCTGATGAAGAACCAGAACCAGTATCCGCCCAGGCAAATCATCGAGCCGCCGATCCACCACAGCCATGGCACGACAGCGGGCGTGGGTGTCGCGGGCGTCGGATAGCCGAACACCATGATGGCAGTGGTGGCGACGTAGATCACGAAACCGTACATGGTCAGCAGATGCGCGAGCCGGCGGCGCGCGCTGCAGAATTCCCCGGATGCCAGCACATCCACCAGGCCGGTCTTCACGGCGAGCGACACCATCTCGGTGCCGCTGACCTGGCTCGCTCCCTTGTTCTTCGCCTTCTGCCAGTTGTGGAAAAAATACTTGGCGCTGCCCTTGTGAACGATGTCGTACAGGGTTCCGGCGAGCACCGCAAGCACCATGAGAATCAGATAAACCTGCATCGCGTTCGCGGGCAATACATCGGTCAAGGCCGCGAATGGATTGTTGGCGAACATCGTGGCAGTCTCCTCGATCGTCTTGTCACTGGACCTGTGGTGAATTCTAGGAGTGGCATGCCGGGTTCGGCCCAGCAAACTTTGCTATGTGCCCATAGAGGCGATGAATGCCGGGCCTTGCTGCAGGTGCTGCCAGGCCTACTTGCCCAGTTCGCGCAGCTCGAAGCGCATTGCCGCGAGGTCGCCCAGCACCCATGTCGAAGCTGCGGCGAGTCCGGCCACCGTGCCGGGATTGACGAGCCAGGTCGCCGTGCCTTTCACGCTTGCCACCTTGCGCACTTCGGCCCGGTGCGAGTGCCCGCAGCACACCAGCTCCCAGTCGCCGGTGCAGGCCATGGCGTAGCCGTAGTCGTCATAGTGAACGAGAAAGATCCGCCTCCCGGCGAGTTCGATGCGGGCGTCGGCGCCGTGGTAGTGCAGCAGTCCGTTGCTCGTGCGCACCAGTTTGTTCAGCGCGGTCGGGTCGCCGACGTTGTTGCCGTGGATCAGGTGCACCGGCAAACCCGGCGCCAGGGCGGGCTTGAGCGACTGCGCACCGATCAGGTCGCCGCAATGAAGCACCGCCTGCGCGCCCTGCGCCTGCGCCTCGCGCACCGATTCGGCGAGTGCGTCGGCGCGGTCGTGGCTGTCGGAGACGATGCAGATTTTCAAGCGAAGCTCCTAAGCGGATGGCGATGAGAAGGACGCCGGGGGCAGCACGAGGCGGCGCTGTTGCCGGCCCGTGCCGCGGCCATATCGCAGTTCGTCATGCCGATATGAATATCGTTTCCTTGTGCGGGTACGATTCGCTCGGACAATGCGCGCCAGGAGCAAACCATGGACCACCTCGAACCCAAGCAAGCCCACGACGTACTCAACAGCAGCCCCAATACGTTGTTGATCGACTGCCGAACCGAAATCGAATTCTTCTACGTCGGCCACCCCATCGATGCGATCAATATCGAGTGGAACACGGCGCCCGAGTTCGACGTCAACCCGCACTTCGCCGATGAAGTGCTGCGCATGGCCGGCCGCAAGGACAGGCCGATCATCCTGATTTGCCGCAGCGGCAAACGCTCTGTCGACGCCGGCGCTGAGCTCGAAAAGCACGGCTTCACCCACGTGGCCAATGTGCTCGAAGGCTTCGAGGGGGAGCTCGACACCGAACACCACCGCGGCACCGTGGGCGGCTGGCGCAAGCACGGCCTGCCGTGGCGGCAGGTCTGAGGCGCAGGGCGAATCCGCGCACGCAGCACTGTCGCGCCCTCGGCCGGCCAGCCCCGCCGACTCAGGGCCGGATGTAGGCGTAACCCTCCTCCTGCCGCTTCATCAACTGGACCACGCCGGCCTCGACATAGCCGATCTTCGACAGCATGTCGTCGCGAGAGAGTTTCTGCTTGGTCATGGTGTTGACGCAGGCGACGATCGACGTGCCCGAGCGCATGGCCTCGGCGACGCGGGTGCCGACGACGGAATCCAGCTTCAGCATGCCTATGCCCGGCCCGTAGGCGACGATCTCGATGGCCACATTGTCCTTGCCGAGGTCTTGCTGGACATTGCTGGCATTGTTCAAGGCCAGGTTCCATTTCGCTGGGTCGGCGTCACTCACCTGAAAGACGACCTTGTGCGGCTTGCCGGCGCCGCCGGCTTGCGCCTTGACCGGGGCCAGGGGCGCCATGAGCAGGGCCGTCAAACTTGCGTACAGGGTCCAGAGTCTGCGATTCATGCTGAATTCTCCAATCTTCGATCTGATCTGACACCCGGGTCGAACCGGCACACCCCAGGGTGAATGCGCCGGTGACCGGAACCATTCCATGGTGGACGATGGAATTTCACGAATCGACGTGGCACCGCCTTCGTCAGCAGTGGCGTCGGGCCTGATCTCTTGTTCCTCAAGGTGAATTACCGCCAAGCGCGACTTGTCGGTCAGGTCACGGCGACCGGCCTTGCGTCCAACTCGGCGTAGTAGGCGCGCAGGATCTCCACCACTTCCGGCCGGCTGAATTCGGGCGGCACATCGGCGCCCTCGGACAGCGACTTGCGAAACTGCGTCCCGCTGACCTGGAGCCGGTCGGCATCCTCATGCGGGCAGGTGCGCCCCGAGGCCATGCCGCCGCAGCGGTAGCACCAGAACGCCACGTCGATCTTCAGCGCCTGGGTCTCCAATGCGTCTTGCGCAATCTCGTCGAAGATCTGGTGCGCCTCGAACGGACCGTAGTAGCTGCCCACGCCGGCATGGTCGCGCCCGACGATCAGGTGCGAGCAACCGTAGTTCTGGCGGAACAGCGCGTGCAGCAAGGCCTCGCGCGGGCCGGCGTAGCGCATGTCCAGCGGATAGCCGGCCTGGACGATCGTCGAGGCAACGAAATAGCCCTTGGCCAGGGCGGCGATGGCGCGCGTGCGCACCTCGGCCGGGATGTCGCCCGGCTTGAGCGCACCCAGCAGCGAATGCACGAGCACGCCGTCGCACACCTCGATGGCGACCTTGGCCAGGTATTCGTGCGAGCGGTGCATGGGGTTGCGCGTCTGGAAGGCCGCAACGCGCGACCAGCCGAGCGAGCTGAACAACTTGCGCGTCTGCGCCGGCGTCATGAACAGATCGCCGTATTTCTCGGGGAAGCCCCCCTGGGACAGCACCTTGACCGGCCCTGCCAGATTCACGCCCGGCTGGTCGAGCACCATCTTGACGCCGGGGTGGGCCGGGTCGAGGGTCCTGAACACGCGCACGCATTCGTGCTGCTTGTCGATGGCGTACTTCTCGGCCACCCGCAGGGTCGCCAGGCATTCGCCGTTGTCCGGGTCGAGCAGGGCGACGTCTTGGCCGATGCCGATCGCAGCGGCGCTGCCCGGATCCGCCGACAGCGTGATCGGGATCGGCCAGAACAGGCCGCTGGCCGTGCGCATTTCGTCGCACACCCCGCGCCAGTCGGCTTGCGACATGAAGCCTTCGAGCGGCGTGAAGCCGCCGATTCCCATCATGATGATGTCGCCGCGTTCGCGTGAACTCACGCGCAGGCGCGGCAGGGTCAAGGCACGCTGGCGTTCGCGCGCCAGCTCGGCGCCTTCGAGCAGAAGGGGCCTGAGCTGCGCGCCGCCGTGGGGGGGGACCAGGTTGGCGTGAAGCATGGACCGATGGGCGCACCAGTGCTGAGAGGCTGCCAGGAGCGGCGCGCGACGCTATTGCCACGTATTGGTTGCGACGATTGCCACGACCGCGATGGGCTCATACTAGGCATTGCTCTTCAAAAGAAAAAGCGGACAATTCCGGTCATCATGACCGGAAAAGTCGCTCACGAAACAGCCCCGCACGCGCCCCCCCGGCTGCGCCTGGGCCTGCGCCAGCTCGAGGTCTTCGTGGCCACCGCGCGCGCCGGTTCGACGCGCGCCGCCGCCGACCACGTGGCGCGCTCACAGTCGGCGG
>JBAQUQ010000068.1:0-20753 GCA_049297615.1 Burkholderiaceae bacterium | reverse complement strand
CGCAAGCGCAACCGCGTGCGGCGCGACAGCAGCAGTTCGGGTCCGTCGCCCGCCGCGACATTGAGTCTGTGCATGCCCGCGCCGGGCAGGCCCGCGAGCCAGGGCAGGGAACGCTCGAGCGCGTCGGCGAGTGCGCAACGATAGTCGCGCGGCAACGACCCGCCGTCGAGCGCGAAGCCGACGTCGACCATCGATGCAGCACGATCCGGGCTCGCCATGGGGCCCACCCCTAGGCGCGCGGCTGGGCGCGCGCCCAGTCCAGCAGCGCCTGCCCCCATTGCTCGGCGGTGAGCGGGTCAATGTCGAACACCGTGAAGCGGCTCTTCTCGCGCACCCGAGTTCGCAACAGGTTCATCGGGACGCTGCTGCGCGCGGCGGCGCTGTGCGCCGCCGCGTCAGCGCCCGCAGGCGCATCCGCACCGAATTCGACGTGCTGCAATTCGATCTCCTGCCCGCCCAGGGGAACGCGCAGCTTGAGCAGGGAAATCATGCGCGTCATCGTGGCAATGGCCAAGCCGGCATTGAGCGCGCCGCGCCGCTGCCGCGTCCATACCCGGTACGGGTGAGCGCCGGATAACCCAAACGGGTAGTGGCGCCACTCCCGTTCCGGTCTATCTTCGGCTACCCAACGAGAGTGATAGCGGGCCGCACCGCGGGCCGACACCATTCGCCCTCACAGGCCCCGCCGCCCCGGGGCTTGCACGCTTGGGACCCGCCAGTCCCGAACCAGGAGTAGACGCATGGCCAAGAAACAGCACGACACGCCGATGCTCGACCAGCTCGAGAGCGGCCCCTGGCCCAGCTTCGTGACGGGCCTGAAGCGCCTGGCCAACGACAAGGACTACATGGTCGACCTGATGGGTCAACTGGAGACCTCGTACCGCACGCGCAAGGGCTACTGGAAGGGCGGCACGGTCGGCGTTTTCGGCTACGGCGGCGGCGTGATTCCGCGCTTCACAGAGCTCAAGGACGACAACAACAAACCCGTCTTCCCCGACGCGTCCGAGTTCCATACCCTGCGTGTCCAGCCGCCCGCGGGAATGCACTACGACACCAAGTTGCTGCGCAAGATGTGCGACATCTGGGAAGAACACGGATCCGGACTGATCGCCCTGCACGGCCAGTCGGGTGACATCATGTTCCAGGGCGTCACCACCACCAATGTGCAACCCGCCTTCGATGCGCTGAACGAGATCGGCCTGGACCTCGGCGGTGCCGGACCGGCGGTGCGCACTTCGATGAGCTGCGTCGGAGCGGCGCGTTGCGAGCAGAGCTGCTACGACGAATCGCGCGCGCACCGCCAGGTCATCAATACCTTCCTCGACGACATCCACCGCCCTGCCCTGCCCTACAAGTTCAAGTTCAAGTTCTCGGGCTGCCCGAACGACTGCATGAACTCGATCCAGCGCTCCGACATGGCCGTCATCGGCACCTGGCGCGACAACATCCGCGTCGACGAACCGCTGGCGCGCAAGTGGTTCGCCAAACACGGCATGAACGAACTCGTCAACGACGTGATCTCGCGTTGTCCGACCAAGACGATCATGCTCAAGGAAGTGAAGGACGTCGCCCAGGGCGACAAGATCTCGAGCGTGAAGGTCAGCGACACCCATTGCCTGGAGATCGACAACAGCAACTGCGTGCGCTGCATGCACTGCATCAACGTGATGACCGGGGCGCTGGCGCACGGCAAGGATACGGGTGCGACGATCCTGATCGGCGGAAAGCGCACGCTCAAGATCGGCGACCTGATGGGCACGGTCGTGATGCCCTTCATGCCGCTCAAGACCGACGAGGACTACCAAGCCCTGGTCGAACTCGGCCAGAAAGTGATCGACTTCTTCGCCGAAAACGCGCTCGAGCACGAGCGCACCGGCGAGATGATCGAACGCATCGGCCTGGTCAACTTCCTCGAAGGCATCTGCGTCGAGATCGACGCGAACATGGTGTCCACGCCCCGCACCAACCCTTATGTGCGAGCCGACGGCTGGGACGAGGAAGTCGCCAAGATCAATGCCAGAAAGGCCGCAGCCTGACCCGAACCGGAGAATCGACATGGCCCAACGCGCCCCGATTGAAAGCGGCTGCCCCGACCCGAAGCCGTACATGCACCCGACCTTGCTGAAGAACTACGGCAACTGGAAGTGGCACGACCGTCCGCGCCCGGGCGTGCTGCACCATGTGTCGCACAGCGGCGACGAAGTCTGGACGGTGCGCGCCGGCACCCAACGCCAAATGGACGTCTACACGATCCGCAAGCTGTGCGACATCGCCGACACCTTTGCCGATGGGCATGTGCGCTTCACGATCCGCTCGAACATCGAGTTCATGGTGGCCGACGAGCGCAAGGTGGCGCCGCTGATCGAGTCGCTCACGAGCAGCGGCTTTCCGGTGGGCGGCACCGGCAACTCGGTGTCGATGATCGCGCATACCCAGGGCTGGCTGCACTGCGACATCCCTGGCACCGATGCGTCGGGCGCGGTGAAGGCGCTGATGGACGACTTGTACGCCGAGTTCATCAAGGAGGACATGCCCAATCGCGTCCACCTGTCGACCTCGTGCTGCGAGATCAATTGCGGCGGCCAGGCCGACATCGCCATCATCGTGCAGCACACCAAGCCGCCGAAGATCAACCATGACCTGGTTGCCAACGTCTGCGAGCGCCCCGCCGTGGTGGCGCGCTGCCCGGTCGCGGCGATCCGGCCGGCACTCGTTAACGGCAAGCCTTCGCTCGAAGTCGACGAAAAGAAGTGCATCTGCTGCGGCGCGTGTTATCCACCGTGCCCGCCGATGCAGATCAATGACCCGGAGCATTCGAAGCTCGCGATCTGGGTCGGCGGCAAGAACTCGAACGCGCGCGGCAAACCGACCTTCATGAAGATGGTGATGTCGGGCCTGCCGAACAATCCGCCGCGCTGGCCCGAGGTCTCGGCCGTCGTGAAGAAGATCCTCTACACCTACAAGGAAGACGCGCGCTCCTGGGAGCGCGTCGCCGACTGGGTCGAGCGCATCGGCTGGCCGCGTTTCTTCGAGAAGTGCGACCTGCCCTTCACCAAGTACCTGATCGACGACTGGCGTGGTTCGCGCGCCAGCCTGAACGCCTCCACCCACATCCGCTTCTGAGCTCATTCGCAGGGCGCGCTTCATGAAATTCGGCTTGCTCGTCAGCGAAGGGCCGTACACGCACCAGGCCGCTGACACCGCCTACCAGTTCGCCGCGGCCGCATTGGCCAAGGGCCATGAGATCCAGCGTGTGTTTTTCTATCACGACGGCGTCTACAACGCGAGCCGGTTCACCGAGCCACCGCAGGACGACCGCCATGTCGTGAACCGCTGGTCGGCGCTCGCGGCCCAGCACAAGGTCGATCTGGTCGTGTGCGTGGCCGCAGCGCTGCGCCGAGGCATCAAGGACGAAGTGCTGGCGCCGGGGTTTCGCATTTCGGGGCTGGGCCAACTCGTGGACAGCGGCATCAAGGCCGACCGCATGCTCACCTTCGGTGATTGAGGGCAGAGGCGATGAAGAAGTTCATGTTCGTCAATCGCAAGGCGCCCTACGGAACGATCCACGCCCTGGAAAGCCTCGAGGTCGTGTTGATCGCCGCCACCTTCGACCAGGACGTGAGCCTGGTCTTCCTCGACGACGGCGTCTTCGAGCTGGTCAAGGGCCAGAACAGCAAGGGCATCGGCATCAAGAACTTCTCGCCGACCTACCGCGCGCTCGAGGGCTATGACGTCGAGAAGCTCTACGTCGAACGCGAGTCGATGCAGGCGCGCGCCTTGTCCGAGGCTGACTTGCTGGTACCGGTGGAGGTTCTGTCGAGCTCGCAAATGGCCGACCTGATGGCCGAACAAGACGTGATCCTGTCCTTCTAGGAGCGCCCTTGCTGCACATCGTCAACAAATCTCACGCGCAGACTTCGTCCCTGCAAAGCTGCCTGCGACTGGCCAAGCCGGGGCAGGCGTTGCTCCTGATCGAAGACGCGGTCTACGCTGCAACGACGGGCGGCGCGGCATCGTCGGGAGTGGCCGATGCTGTGCGGCGGCTGAAGATTTACGCCCTGCAACCCGACCTCGAGGCACGCGGTATGGCCGGCAAGTTGCTCGACGGCGTGACGCCGGTCGATTACGCAGGTTTCGTCGACCTTGTCGCCGAGCACCCCAACAACCAATCCTGGCTCTGACACAAGGAGACTCCCCATGGGCATCGAAGTCAACGGCACCACTTATGAGACCGACGAAGAGGGCTACCTCGTCAACCTCTCCGATTGGAGCGAGGACATCGCCAACGTGATCGCCAAAACCGAGAACGTCGAGATGAGCCCCAGCCATTGGGAAGTCGTGAACTTCCTGCGCGACTACTACAACGAGTACCAGATCGCTCCGGCGGTGCGCGTGCTGACCAAGGCGATCGGCAAACAACTCGGTGCCGACAAGGGCAACAGCAAATACCTCTACGAGCTGTTTCCCTACGGCCCGGCCAAGCAGGCGTGCAAGATCGCCGGTTTGCCCAAACCCACCGGCTGCGTGTGAGGTCATCGATCTTCCTGCTGCGCGGGCCGATCTTGCGCCTGCGATGCTCGCCGTACGGACGTACGGCTGCGCTTCTCGACGCAACCTCGGGCCGCTCGCGACGGAATCTCGACGACCTCACCAAGCGCTGAGAACGGATCGGTCATGTCTGCGCTGTCGGCCATCTATGCGGCGCTGTTCTACGCCGCCACGGCGATTCTCGTGATCGGCGTCGGCGCGAAGATCCGCCGCTACGCCGCCGTGCCGGCGCCGCTGAAGATTCCCACCACCCCGGCTCCTACCACCACGGGCGGCGTCGTGTTGCGCATGACGCGTGAAGTGGTGTTCTTCGAGAGCCTGTTCAAGGCCAGCAAGTGGACTTGGGCTTTCGGCTGGCTGTTCCACGCCGCCTTGCTGCTCGTCCTGCTGCGCCACCTGCGCTATTTCCAGCAGCCGGTGTGGACGCCCATCGTCTGGGTGCAGGCTTGGGGCACCTATGCCGGCTTTGCCCTGGCGATCGGCCTGGCGGGACTGTGGGCGCGACGCTTCCTCGTCGACCGGGTGCGCTACATCTCGACGCCGTCGGACCATCTCCACCTGGCCCTGCTGCTGGCCATAGGCTTGACGGGCCTGGGCATGCGCTTCGTCGCGCGCACCGACATCGTCGCCGTCAAGGCCTTCATGCTCGGCTGGATGCGCCTGGATATCCAGAGCCTGCCCTCCGACCCGCTGCTGCTGCTGCACCTCGCCCTGGTCGCCCTGCTGATGATCGTATTCCCGATCAGCAAATTGATGCATGCCCCCGGCCTGTTCTTCAGCCCCGGGCGGAATCAGGCCGACACATCGCGCGAGCAGCGCCATGTCGCCGCCTGGGCCGCTGCGCAGGGCAAGAAGTGAAGCACAAAGGACAAGCCCCGTGGCCAGCCCTGCCTTTGCAACGCCGAAACTGAATCGCTACCCGGTGATCCCGCTGGTGGCCGAAGGCGCGATGGCGCACAGCAAGCCCTTCGTCGCTTCGCCCATCATCCAGGCAAGAATCGGTTTCCCCGGCGAACTGGAAGACGGCTGGGAGCGGCGCGCTGTGGGCAAGATGGGCGAGCTGCTGGGCAAATACCGCTCGCTCCAGGTCTATATGGACGCCTGCGTGCATTGCGGCGCGTGCTCCGACAAATGCCATTACTTCCTCGGCACCGGCGACCCGAAGAACATGCCGGTGGCGCGCCAGGACCTGATGCGCGGCGTGTACCGGCGCTACTTCACCTTTGCCGGCAAACATTTCCCCAAACTGGTGGGCGCGGTCGACATGAGCAAGAAGGTGCTCGACGACTGGTGGACCTATTACAACCAGTGCTCGGAATGCCGGCGCTGCTCGGTGTTCTGCCCGTATGGCATCGACACCGCCGAAGTCACGATGGCGGCGCGCGAAATCATGGACTCGGTGGGCCTGGGCCAGAAGTACGCCAACGAGATCATCGGCAAGGTGCACCGCATCGGCAACAACCTGGGAATTCCCGGGCCGGCGCTGAAAGACACGCTTCTCGGGCTGGAAGAAGACACGCTCGAAGAGACCGGCATCAATGTGCGCTTCCCGCTCGACGAGCCCGGCGCGCAGGTGCTGCTCGTCACGCCGTCGGCCGACTTCTTCTCCGAGCCGCATGTCGAAAGCCTGATCGGCTACGCCAAGGTGTTCCACGCCGCGGGAATTTCCTGGACGCTCAGCACCTCGGCGAGCGAGGCCGGCAACTTCGGCCTGTTCATCGGCAACTACGAGCAGATGCGCAGCATCTCGCTGCGCGTCAAGGACGCTGCCATTGCACTTGGAGTACGCCGCATCGTCATCGGCGAATGCGGCCACGCCTGGCGCGTCGCGTACAGCTTCTGGAACACGCTGATCGGGCCGTTCGACTGGCTCGATTCACGCTACCCGGTGCCGCAGCACATCTGCGAATTCACCTACGACCTGATCCAGCAGGGCGCGCTGAAGTTCGACAAGGAAAAGAACGACGACCGCATCGTCACCTTCCACGACTCATGCAATGTCGCACGTGCCTCGCGCATGGGCAGCATGCCCGGCGGCCAGTTCGTGATCCCGCGCGAAATCATCAAGGCGGTGGTGAATCGGTTCCACGACATGGCGCCGCAGACGACCCACGAGGCCACGTTCTGCTGCGGCGGCGGCGGCGGCTTGCTCACCGACGACTTGATGGAGCTGCGCGTCAAGGGCGCGCTGCCGCGCATGGAGGCGCTTGCCCGCGTCGTCGAGGAGCACGGCGTCAACTTCATGGCCGCGATCTGCGCCATCTGCAAGGCGCAGTTCAGCAAGGTGCTGCCCTATTACGGCTTCGACATGAGCATGGTCGGCGGCGTGCACCAGCTCGTCTCGAAGGCGATCCGGCTCGGCCCGTCGAACTGACTGCATTCAGAACAAACTCGAGGAACCCTGCGATGTCTTCCGCCTCCCCGACGAGCGACACCAAGCCGCTGACCTTCCGCCGCTACAAAGACGACGATCCGAAGCCCCTGCCCTGGCAGGAAGAGATCTTCGACGCCGATCACACACACAAGTGCCCGACCTATATCCAGAGCACGCCGCCTTGCCAGGGCTCGTGCCCTTCGGGTGAAGACATTCGCGGCTATCTGAACATCGTGCGCGGCATCGAGAAGCCGCCCGCCGGCGTGCCGTGGCAGGAATACGCGTGGCGCCGGCTCACCGAAGCGAATCCGTTTCCGTCGGTGATGGGGCGCGTCTGCCCGGCGCCTTGCGAGTCGGGCTGCAACCGCAATCAGGTCGAGGATTACGTCGGCATCAACTCGGTCGAACATTTCCTCGGCGAATGGGCGATCGAGCACGGAATCGGTTTCCCCAGGCCCGAAGTCCAGACCGGCAGAAAGGTCGCGGTGATCGGCGCCGGCCCGGCCGGCCTGTCGGTGGCCTACCAGCTCGCCCGCAAGGGCCACGCCGTGACAATCTTCGACGAACGCGAACTGCCCGGCGGCATGATGCGCTACGGTATCCCGGGCTTTCGCACACCACGCGCCGTGCTCGACGCCGAGATCCAGCGCATCCTGGACCTCGGCATCGGGATGCGCATGAGTTGCCGCATCGGCCGGGACATCACGCTCGAGCAGATCAGGGCCGAGTTCGACGCCGTCTTCCTCGGCTTGGGCGCGCAGAGCGGGCGCGCCTTGCCGGTGGAAGGCGCCGAAGCGCCGAACTGCGTGACCGCCACCGCCTTCCTCAAGGCGTTCAACGACGGCCGCATGCTGCACGTGGGCAAGCGCGTCGTCGTCGTCGGCGGCGGCGACACATCGATCGACGTCGCCACCGTGGCGCGGCGTCTGGGCCACATCGAGCAGGTGCACGAGGCTGACCGGCCAGAACGCGCCATCACAGGCACCACCGGTTTCGCCGCGCATGACGTGGCTGCGCTGTCGGCGCGTCAGGGTGCCGAAGTCACGCTGACCTCGATCTTCGCGATCGAGAAGATGCAGGCCAGCAGAACCGAAGTCGAACACGCGCTGTCCGAGGGCATCACGATCCGTGGTGGCCTGGCGCCGGTGGCGGTGCTGCGCGGCGCCGATGGGCGTGCCACCGGCTTGCGCCTGATGCAATGCGAGGCCAGGTTCGTCGGCGCTCGCCTGGAGGTCAAGCAGATCCCCGGCACTGAAGAAGACATAGCAGCCGACCTGATCGTCTCGGCGATCGGCCAGGCGGTGGACTTCAGCGGCCTTGAAGAGCTGAACAACGGCAAGGGCGGAATCAATGCCGACAAGAACTACCAGGTGCAGGGCAAGGACGGCAAATCCAGCAGCATGTTCGTCGGCGGCGACGTCGTGCGTCCGCACCTGCTGACCACGGCGATCGGCCATGGCGCGATCGCCGCCGAGGGAATCGACCGGTTTCTGCGCAGCGAGGCGCTGGAAAAGCGGCCCAAGATCGACGTGCACGGCTTCGACCTGATGCGCAAGATGGTCGAGAAAGGTCTGAAGATCACGGCGATCAAGGAACCAATCTGGGGCACCGATTCGAGCAGCGGCGCGATCCACAACTACGACAACCGCTCCGACCGCTACGTCATCGCGCACAACGAGCTCTTCCTCGGCCACTTCAACTACACGCCGCGTGTCAAGCGAAAAATGATCTCGCTGAGCGCCGAGCAGGCGCTGAACAACTTCGAGGAGCGATTGCTGCCACTGCTGGAAGCGCAGGCGCAGGCGGAAGCGAAACGTTGCATGAGCTGCGGCCAATGTTTCGAGTGCGACAACTGCGTCGTCTATTGCCCGCAGACCGCCGTGTTCAAGGTGCCCAAGAGCAAATCGACGATGGGGCGTTACGTCGACACCGACTACAGCAAGTGCATCGGCTGCCACATCTGCGCCGACGTTTGCCCCACCGGTTATATCCAGATGGGGCTGGGGGAGTAAGTCGGTGCGGCTGCGCCTCATGCAAGCTCTGCTGCTCGTGACCGGCGCGGCATTGGCGGGCGCCGGTTTCGCGAGCGCGGCCTTTGCGGGCGACGCGACCGGCCGCACGCCCCTGCCGGCCATCGAGCCGGCCGCGAAGGGCGAGTCATGCGTCGCCGAGCCGGCCTTCATGCGCCGCAATCACATGGACCTGTTGAAGCACCAGCGCGACGCCACGGTATTGGGCGGCATCCGGGGTGCGAAGAATAGCCTGAAAGACTGCATCGCCTGCCACGCCAGCGTCAAGACCGGCAGTGTGGCCAAGACCGAGACCAACTTCTGCGTCTCGTGCCACAGCTATACCGCAGTGAAGATCGATTGTTTCGAGTGCCATAGCGCCAAGCCGGCGGCGCTGGCGCAGCGAGGTCTGAAGTGAGCCGGCCCGAGCGGAGCGACGTCGAGGTTTCGGCCGCCCGGCGCGGTTTTCTCGGCATCGCCGCTGCCGGCTTGGGCGGGGTCGCCCTCGTGCCAGGCATTGGGCTGCTGGAGATGGCGAGCGCCGCGCCGCCGGGTTCCGGGGCGAACCCGGCCGTGGGTCCGGTTGAGCGCACGGCCGGGGCGAACCCGGCCGTGCGCTGGGGCATGCTGATCGACACCACCAAATGCGCGAGCGGCTGCACCGATTGCGTGAGCGCGTGCAACACCGAGAACGGCCTGTCGGGCGGCACGCTGCCGACCGATCCGCAATGGATTCGCAAGGTCGAGCTGAAAGAGATCAAGACCGGGCGCAGCGCCTCGGCGCCGGTCATGTGCCAGCACTGCGCCGATCCGCCTTGCGTCGACGTCTGCCCGACGGGCGCGTCGTTCAAGCGCGCCGACGGCATCGTGCTGGTTGACCGTCACAGCTGCATCGGCTGCCGCTACTGCGTACTCGCCTGTCCGTACAAGGCGCGCTCTTTCGTCCATGAAGACGTGAGCGACCAGAAGCCCGACGTGCCGCGCGGCAAGGGTTGTGTCGAAGGCTGCACGCTGTGCGTGCACCGCCTCGACCAGGGCAAGACCACCACTGCCTGCGCCGAAGCGTGTGCGCAAGCCGGCCACGGCGCCATCGTGTTCGGCGATCTGAACGATGCCCACAGCGAGGTGTCGCGCCTGATTCGCGAGCTGCCCTCGCGGCAGTTGCGTGCCGACCTGAAGCTCGACCCCGGCGTTCGCTACCAGGGCCTGTGACGTGAAGATGCCCGCCCTTCACCCTGCAACGCAGACGCACGCCTTCTGGGCCCTGCTCGCCCTGGGTGCAGTGCTGCTGGCGATCGGCGCGGGCGCCGCGCACTTCATGGAGGTCCACGGCCATGTCGTGACGGGAATGAACAACCAGGTCGTGTGGGGCCTGCCGCATGTGTTTGCGATTTTCATGATCGTCGCCGCGTCGGGGGTGCTCAATGTGGCGTCGATCGGCTCGGTGTTCGGCCAGGCTGCCTACAAAGCGCGCGCTGCGCTGTCCGGCCTGTTGTGCCTGGCCCTGCTCGTCGGCGGCTTGCTGGTGCTGATGCTCGACCTGGGCCGCCCGGATCGCGTGATCATTGCCGCGACGCACTACAACTTCGTTTCCGTGTTCGCCTTGAACGTGTTCCTCTACTCGGGCATGGCGGCCATCGTCGTGCTTTATTTATGGACGCTGTTCGAGCACCGGCGCAACAGCTGGTCCAGGCCGGTGGGTCTGTTGGCCATGTTCTGGCGCTTTGCGCTGACCACGGGCACGGGCTCGATCTTCGGCTTCCTCGTCGCGCGCCCGGCTTACCAGTCGGCCTTGCTCGCGCCGCTGTTCATCGTGCTGTCGCTCGCTTGGGGCCTGGCGGTCTTTGTCGTCGCGCAGGCTGCGCTTTACGCATGGAACGCGAAGACGCTGCCCCCCGAGATCGGGCGCCGCATCGCGCGCTTGCTCGGGATTTTCGTGCTGGCGTCGCTCTACATGGTGGCCATGCAGCACTTGAACGGCCTGTATTTCGCGCGCCAGGAGGCGTTCGAGGCGTTCATCTTGCTCGGCGCGAACGGCGGCGCTGTTTACGCCTGGCTTTTCTGGGGCGGCTTCGTGCTTGCCGGGTCCTTGGTGCCGCTGCTGCTGCTGCTCCATCCCCAGCTCGGCGGCGCGCGTTGCACGCTCGCGGCGAGCGTGCTCGTCGTGGGCGGCGCGTTCGCCTGGTTGTTCGTCTTCATCATCGGCGGGCAGGCGTTCCCGATGGAGATCTTCCCCGGCTACGTGGAGAGCAGCAGTTTTGGCGACGGCGCAGTGGCGACGTATGCGCCGTCCCTGCCGGAATTCCTGCTCGGGCTGGGCGGCCTGGCCGCGGCCTTCTTGATCACCCTCAGCGCGGTGCGTGTGCTCGACTTCATGCCCAGCGACGTGCCGACCAAGACATGAAGCGCCTGCTGATCTCCGCCGCGCACAAGTCCTCGGGCAAGACCACGCTCACGACCGGCCTGTGCGCCGCGTTCACGGCACAGGGCCGAAGCGTGCAGCCGTTCAAGAAGGGCCCGGACTACATCGATCCGATGTGGCTCGCGCGAGCCGCGGGCCGGCCCTGCTTCAATCTCGACGCGCACCTGATGGACGCCGCAGCGCTCGAGCATTGCTTCAGCGCGGGCATGAAAGGCGCCGACCTGGCCCTGGTGGAAGGCAACAAGGGCTTGTACGACGGCCTGGCGCTGGACGGCAGCAATAGCAATGCCGCGCTCGCGCACCAGCTCGGCCTGCCCGTACTTTTGGTGATCGACGCGCGGGGCATGACGCGCGGCATCGCACCCCTGATCCTGGGTTATCAGGCCTTCGATCGCGCGCTGCGCATCGGCGGCGTGATCCTGAATCGCGTCGGCGGCGCGCGCCACGAAGCCAAGTTGCGCGCCGTGATCGAGCATTACACCGACCTGCCCGTGCTCGGCGCGGTCGCCGAAGACGCGCGCCTGGCCGTGCTCGAGCGGCACCTCGGTCTGGTGCCCTGCGCCGAGCTCGGCGACGCGCACGAGCGGATCGGCACGATCGGCCGAATCATCGGCGCCCAGGTGGATCTTGAAAGAGTGCTCGCCCTCGCGGCATCCGCCGGGCCGATTCCGTTCGCCGCTGCGATGCGCGGCACGCCCGCGCGTGCGAGTTCGGGCGCCGGTTCACGCGCCCCACGCGTGCGCATCGCAATCGCGCGCGACCGCGCTTTCGGTTTTTACTATCCCGACGACCTCGCCGCCCTGCAAGTCGCCGGTGCCGAACTGGTGAGCATCGACACGCTGCGCGATACGCACCTGCCGGCAGTCGACGGGCTGTTCATCGGCGGGGGCTTCCCTGAAGCTTGCATGGGCGAGCTCGAAGCGAACGCAGCGCTGCGCGAATCTCTGCGCAGCGCCATCGAAGCCGGCTTGCCGACCTATGCCGAATGCGGCGGGCTGATGTATCTGTCGCGCAGCATCACCTGGCGCGGGCGCAGCGCGCAGATGGTCGGCGCGATCCCCGGCGACGCGCTCATGCACGAACGGCCGGTCGGCCGCGGCTACGTGCAATTGCAGGAGACGCTCGCCATGCCCTGGGCCGGCGCCGACGCGGACGTGCATCGCGGCCACGAATTCCACCATTCGAGCCTCGAGAACCTCGATCCCGGCGTGGCCTTCGCCTACCGCGTGCAGCGTGGCCACGGTGTCGACGGAACCCATGACGGCGTACTGGTCCACAACTTGCTTGCCTCGTATGCGCACTTGCGAAGCGCAGCCGGTTCGTTGTGGGCGCCGCGCTTCGTCGCCTTCGTCGCTCGCGTACGCACTCAGGCGCAGGGCCGCAGCCACGCCGCGACGCCGGCCGGCGCGACGCTGAGCGCCTGACTTTCACGCCCGTGCAAAGGAGACAACGATGCTGAGCCTGACCCCCGCCGCCGCGCAGGAAATCCTCGCTGCCGCGGCGCGCAGCGACGCTGCCGGAATGGCGCTGCGCATCGCCGCGCGCCAGATCGCCGACGGTTCCATCGAGTACGGCATGGGCTTCGACGAGCAACGCGACGACGATGAAGGCGCCGAGTTCGGCGGCTTGAAGGTGCTCGTCGCCTCGCCGAGCCTGCCGCTGCTGGAAGACACCGTGCTCGATTACGTCGAGATCGAACCGGGCCGCCATGACTTCATCTTCATTCCCCCGCCCGAGCCGGTGAGCGCCGGCTGCGCCACGGCGGCACCGAAGGCGAGCGGGGGCTGCGGCAACGGCGCTTGTGCCACGGGCGGCTGCGGCAGCAGAAAGTGAGCAAGGCCAAAGCATGAATGCATTCGTCGACTTCGGGGCCATGCTCGCTGCCGGCCGCGCTCCTTGCGGCCAGGTCAGCCTCGTCGGTGCCGGCCCGGGCGACCCCGACTTGTTGACGCTGCGCGCAGCGCGCCTGCTCGAACACGCCGACGTGGTGGTCTACGATCATCTTGTGGGCGCCGGCGTGCTGGCCCTCATCGGCGCGCACGCGCAGCGTTTCTATGTCGGCAAGGAGCGCTGCCGGCACAGCATGGCGCAGGCCGAGATCAATAACCTGCTCGTGAAGCTGGCGCGTGAAGGCCGCAAGGTCGTGCGGCTCAAGGGCGGTGACCCGTTCATCTTCGGCCGCGGCGGCGAGGAACTCCAGGCACTCGCCGCCGCAGGCGTGCCCTTCGATGTGGTCCCCGGCGTCACGGCCGCTTGCGGCGTGGCCGCCTACGCTGGTATTCCGCTCACGCACCGCGCCTACGCGCAGAGCTGTATCTTCGTCACCGGCCACCTCAAGGACGGCAGTTGTGCGCTGGACTGGCCGGCTCTCGTGCGGCCGCGCCAGACCGTGGTGATCTATATGGGCTTGTTGGTGCTGCCCACCGTGTGCACCCAGCTCATCGCGCATGGGCTCAGCCCCGATTGGCCCGCCGCTGTGGTGGCGCAGGCCACGCTGGAGTCGCAGCGCAGCGTGTGCGCGACGCTGGCCACCCTGGCCGAGGCAGTGGCGCGCGAAGGCCTCGAATCACCCTGCCTGACGATCGTCGGCGAAGTGGTGCGCTTGCACGACGATCTCGCCTGGTTCGGCAAAGAGCGCGCTGCCGCTGCGGAGCCGGCTTTGTTTCACTCCGACGCGATCAGCTAGAGACGACCCGATGCGCGCATCGATCTGCGCCCTCTCGATCTGCCGCGCCGTCTTGCTGGCAATCGCCTGGACTGCGTCCTGCGCTGCCGATCTGTCGGTCGAACAGCTCAGGGACAGGCTCAGGGGCGCCTCGGCCGCAAGGCCGGTCGACCTGGCCGGCAAGGACCTTTCCGATCTCGACCTGAGCGGCTTCGATTTTCAACACGCCGGGCTGGCCGGCGCGAGCTTCTTCGCCAGCAAGCTCGTGAACTGCAATTTCAAGGGCAGCGACCTGCGCTGGGCGAATCTGAACGGCGCGTGGTTGATGGGCGCGGACTTCAGCGCCGCCGACCTGAGCGGTGCGAGCCTGCTGTCGGTTGTCGTGCTCGGCGGGCCGGTGAAGAAGATGCCGGTCTTCACCGGCGCGAAGTTGGTGGGCGCCAAGATGATCGCCGACTTGCCCGGTGCCAATTTGGCGGGCGCCGACTTTCGCGACGCACGCATCGGCGTCGACATCAAGAACCAGGGCATGGGGCAGATGCGCACCGACTTGTCCAGCGCCAACCTCGAGCGCGCCAATTTCGCAGGCGCCGACCTCAATCGATCGCTGATGACGTTTGCCAACTTGCGAGGCAGCAACCTGCGCGGCGCGAACTTCTTCCGCGTAAAGCTGGCCGGCGCGGATTTGAGCGGCGCCGACCTGACCGAGGCCGACTTCACCGAAGCCGACCTGGAGGGCGTCATCCTGCGCGGTGCCAAGGGCATGGACAAGGCGCGGGGACTCGAGAGTGCGCAAAACTTCGACAAGGCGATCCGCTGAGCTTGTGGTCCGACTGCGGCGCTACCGACAAACTGCGTCAGCTGCGCTCACTGCACTCCAAGGCCGGCCAGTCGAGCAATTCGGCCAGCCGCCGGATGACCCAGCCGGCCTCGTCGGGCGCAACCACTGAGCCGTCGACGAGCAAGCCGCGATGCATGCGCGTCAGCACGTCCTCTTCGGCGACGCCCAACTCGAACAAGGTGTCCTTGGCCGCGCCGACGAGCATTTGCGCCATGTCTTCGCACAACTCGTAGCGCTGCGCGATCACCTGGCGGGGCTCGCTCGGCTTGACGCTACCGGGCTTGATGAACAGGTCGATGAATGAGCGCGGGATATCGCTCTGGTTGGCGTCGGACATGGGCCATTGTCTCGGGTCTGGCCGGCCCGCCAGCGCGCGTGCCGCATGAGCGCGAGCTACAGTGCGCGGCATGGCGTATGAACTCCACTATTGGCCGGGCATCCAGGGCCGTGGCGAATTCGTGCGGCTGGCGCTGGAAGCGGCCGGCGCGCCGTACATCGACGTGGCGCGGGGTGCACCCGACCACGGACAGGGTGTGCCGGCCATGCTGCGTTATTTGCAGGACGGCCAAGTGAAGCATCCGCCCTTCGCCCCCCCTTTCTTGAAGGACGGAGAAGTGCTGGTGGGGCAGACCAGCGCCATCCTGCACTACCTCGGCCCGCGCTTGAAGCTGGTGGCTCGCAGCGAACAGGCACGCATCTGGACGCAGCAGATCCAGCTCACCATCGCCGACATGGTGAGCGAAGCGCATGACACCCACCATCCTCTGGGTGGCGGCCTGTATTACGAGGACCAGAAGGCGGAAGCGCTGCGTCGCGCCAAGGAATTCTGCAGCGATCGTTTGCCCAAATTCCTGGATTGGTTCGAAAGCATTGTGGTGCGCAACCCGGCCGGTGCGCGGCACATGGTGGGAGGCAAGCTGAGTTACGCCGACCTCTCGCTGTTCCAACTGGTCGAAGGCCTGAGCTACGCCTTCCCGAAAGCCGCGCACAAGGCCTTGGCCAAGACTCCCGCGGTCGTGCAGTTGCATGAACGCATCGCCGCGCTGCCCAGGGTGGCGGCGTATCTGCGCAGTGAAAGGCGCATTCCGTTCAACGAGCAAGGTATCTTCCGTCGTTATCCTGAACTCGATATTCAGTAATATCGCGGCGGCACTGGAGGCAGCTCGAGCAGGCACGGACTGGGCTGTGCGTGCGTCTTTCCCGGTTGATCAAACCGGGCAATTCATGCTAGTTTTGCAGGTCGTTGAACAGCAAACCAGGGGGCCAGTATGAATCCACCACCAGGGCAAGCGAAGGCGCTTGCACCCGCCCAGCCCGATCGGCGCGATGTGCTGCACTGGGTTGCGTGCTTGAGCGCTGCCTGCCTCAGCGGTCCCCTGACTCTGGCGCGTGGGCAATCGCCGCTGGCGGTGCACGAGTACGGACGCACCCTCCTGGTCGATAAAACGGGGCGGCCCTTCAGGAGCGGGCAGCTCGCTGCGGGTGAACCGCACATCTTCAACTACCCCTTCGAGGCCACCCCGGTGTTCTTGATGGCATTGCCGCGCGCGGCCACGCCGGTCGAGCTGAGCAGCGAGAGACACGAACACTACCAGTCCCTGCCCGGCAGCGGCCCGCAGCACAACATCGTCGCGTACTCGGCCATCTGTGCCCACAAGCTGATGTACCCCAGGCCCGAAATCAGCTTCATCAACATTCGCAAAGGCCAGGCCAACGAGCCCGCCCATGTGGTGCATTGCTGCGGCGATAACTCGCGCTACGACCCCACGCAAGGCGGCAAAGTCATCAGCGGCCCGGCCCCCCAACCGCTGGCGATGATCGTGTTGGAATGGAATTCGGCGAGCGACGAATTGAACGCGGTGGGCACCCTGGGCGCAGAGATGTTCCAGGCTTTCTTCGAGAAATACGAATTTCGCCTGTCCATGGATCTCGGCCCCAGAGCGAAGAACAAGAGCCCGCAGACCGCCGTGGTGCAAACCGCCTCGAGCTACAGCCGCCAGATGCAGAGTTGCAAAGCCTGATCGACCCGCAGCAGCGCCATGCCGACGATACGCACCGACGATGGCGTCAGGCTTTACTACGAAGAAGCCGGAAGCGGCACGCCGATCGTCTTCGTCCACGAATTCGCCGGCGACCACCGCAGTTGGGAACCGCAATTGCGCCATTTCTCGCGTCGCTATCGCTGCATCGCCTACAGCGCGCGCGGCTATCTCCCATCCGATGTGCCGCAAAGCCCGGACCGTTACAGCCAGGAACGCGTGCGCGACGACATCGTCGCCGTGCTCGACGCACTGGGCATCGCTTGCGCGCACGTCGTGGGCTGCTCGATGGGTGCCTTCGCCGCCCTGCACTTCGGCATGGCGTATTGCACTACGGCCGCGCCATCGCGTGCCCTGTCCCTGACCCTGGTCGGCTGCGGGTCGGGGGCGCATCCGGCTGTGCACCAGCAGTTCAAGGATGAATCGGTCGCGCGTGCCGGCACGATCCGGCGCGACGGCATGGCCGAACTGGCTGCGACGTATGGTCACGGCGCGGCGCGCGTGCAATACCTCAACAAGGATCCGCGGGGTTTCGCCGAGTACGCCGCGCAACTCGCCGAACACTCGGCCGCCGGCTCGGCGAATACGATGGAGGGCTATCAAGGGCGCCGGCCCAGCCTGTACGCATTGACGCAGGGCATGGCCGGCGTCGCCGTGCCCGTCCTGGTGGTGTGCGGCGACGAGGACGATGCCTGCCTGGAGGCCTCGATCCTGATCAAGCGAGTCGTGCCCAAGGCAGGGCTTGTGGTCTTGCCCAAGACGGGCCATGCCGTGAACCTGGAGGAGCCGCTGGTCTTCAACCAGATGCTCGACGCCTTTCTGCATCAAGTGGCCCAGGGCCGCTGGGGTGTGCGCGATCCGCGCGCTGTGCTCGAGTCCATCTGGGGCCCCGGGGGCGAGCCGGCAGCAGCAAGAGGCTGAGAGCCGATCAGCGGGATCAGAGGGCGCCGAACTTCATATTCACTCCCGTGAACAGCCCGACGTCGTTCTTCTTCTGCCCGGCCGGGGGCTTGCTGTTGTAGTTGTCCACGAGGCCCACCGTGAGGTTGAGCGTGCTGCTCATCGCCACCGACAGACCCGCGTTGAATTTCATCAGGACCGCCTTGTCGCCGCTCAGCCCGGGAAAGACGTCCAGGCGCTGCTTGGCCGAAACGGTGGAGGTGAGCTCATGCGTGGACTCTTCGCCGAACAACAGGCTGGCGCGTGCGAAGCGCGTATCGGTAGCGTCGCCGATGGTCTTCACGACGCGGTACTTGTCCGTGGTGTAGGCGGCGCCGCCGAACACGTCCAAGGTGGTCTGCGGCGTGTCGATCAGGTGATAGCCGAGGCCTCCCGCCAGCGAGCTGCGCAGGCTGAGATCGACGATGCGGTCGCCCTCCAGGCCGAGCTTGCCGAAGGTGTAGATCCGAGTCGTCAGGTTGTAGTCGTACTGGAGTGCGCCACCCCACTTGTTCGCCGTCGTCTGATCGACACCGGCGTTCGTGCTCTTGGCGTAGTTCGCCGTGCCGCTCAGGCTGATCTTGTCGGCCGTGCTGGCACGCGACGCTTCGGCGCTCAGTAGCAGGGCGTTGGAACGGGTGTTGCCGGAAGAAACCGCCAGCGAAGCGCCGCCGCTGCCGCGCCACTGCCCATCGGTCTTTATTTGCGCCAGCACGGGCGTGGCCATGAAGGCGCAAAGGACAGCGCCGGCGAATGCATGGGAACGCAATGTCAATTCGATCTCCTCGAGGTGTGAATGAAAGGCCGGGCAATGGACGCCAGCAGGCGCGCAAGGCATCTCGAGCGGTTGTGGCGACGCACTTCAACAGAAGCGCCTTCGTCGCCCGCCCCGAAGGGCATGGGCTGCGTCTGCGGGCAGATCCAGCCTGGCTGGCGCAGAACGCCGCCGACTGCGCGGGCCTGTGCCAAGGCCTGAACCATAGCAGAGGATGCGCTGCGCACGGCCGGCCGGTTCCATAATCCTGGCGACCGACCCGAATACGCCGTTGACGGCGCATGCGCGACCCGCGGCCGTCACGACTCACGTCCACAGACCGGAACCAGGTGATGAAGCGCAGGACCTTGTTGCTCAGCGGCGCCGGCGCTGCGGGTGCTCTGGTCGTGGGCTGGTCGCTGCTGCCGCCGCGCCAGCGACTCACAAGCGCCCAGCCGCTGCCGGTGCGCCCGGGTCAGGTGGCGCTCAATGGCTGGGTCAAGATCGGTGCCGACGATTCGGTGGGCGTCGTGATCTGCAAGTCGGAGATGGGCCAAGGCGTTCTCACCGGACTGGCGATGGTGCTGGCCGAGGAGCTGGACGCCGACTGGGCGCGCGTGCACGTCGAGGCCGCACCGATCGACAAGATCTACAACAACATCGCGGCCCTGGTCGACTCCCTGCCGTTTCATCCCGACAACGACGGATCGATCAAGGCGCTTGCCGGCTGGATGACAGCCAAAGCGATGCGCGAGGTCGGCGTCATGATGACCGGCGGTTCGTCGAGCATGAAGGACCTGTGGTTGCCGATGCGCCAGGCCGGCGCAACCGCGCGTGCCATGCTGATCGGCGCGGCGGCCCGGCAGTGGCAGCTGCCCGCGCACGAATGCAGCGCTGTGGCCGGTCGAGTGTTGCACGCCTCGGGCAAGAGTGCCAGCTTCGGCGAGCTGGCGGTGCTGGCGTCGCAGCAACCGGTTCCCGAAAAAGTGAGCTTGAAAGAGCCCGCTCAGTTCAAGCTCATCGGCAAGCCCATGCTGCGCATCGAGGCCGGGTCGAAGCTCGACGGTTCGGCGCGTTTCGGCATCGACGCCGCGCCTGCCGGCGTCCTGCACGCCAGTGTCACGATGTGCCCGACGCTCGGCGGCAAGGTGCTGAGCTGGGACGGCACTGCAGCGGCCAAGATGGCCGGGGTGAGGCACATCGTCGCCTTCGACGCGCTGAACGGCGGCACGGGCGGTGTGGCCGTGATTGCCGATACGACGATGCACGCCATGCGTGCCCTGCCCAGCGTAAAAATCCAGTGGGATCACGGCCCTGCCGCCGGGCTTTCGAGCGACGCGGTCTACACCCGCTTGGCGCAGGCGCTCGACACCGACGAGGGCTTTGGCTATTACAGGCACGGTGATGTCGACGCAGCGCTGAAGTCCGCTGCGAAAACGATCCATGCCGAGTACCGCGCACCCTATCTCGCCCACGCAACGATGGAACCGATGAACTGCAGCGTGCAATTCAAGGACGGCAAGGCGACAGTCTGGGTCTCGACCCAAGTGCCAGGAATCGCCCGCGACGCTGTGGCCGAGGTGCTGGGCATAGCCGCTGAAGATGTCGACGTGCAAGTGCAATTGCTCGGCGGGGGCTTCGGCCGGCGTCTGGAAGTCGACTTCATCGCCCAAGCCGCTGCCATCGCGCGCGCGGCGGCTGGCGCCGCGGTGCAGACGATCTGGTCGCGCGAGCAAGATACGGCGCACGACTTTTATCGCCCGGCGTGCGTGGCGCGCTTTGCGGCGGGATTGGACGCCGCGGGCAAGCTGGTGGCCTGGCGCAACGTGTCGGCCAGCCAGGAGATCATCCCCAACGCCATGAAGCGACTGCTGGGCCTGCCCTTCATCGGACCGGACAAGACAACGAGCGAAGGGGCTTTCGATCAACCCTATGAGTGGCCGCACGCACGCATCGGCCATGTGAGCGTCGAGTTGCCGGTGCCGATCGGTTTTTGGCGCTCCGTCGGGCATTCGCACCAGGCATTCTTCAAGGAGAGTTTTGTCGACGAGGCCGCGGCCGCAGCCGGCCGGGACCCGGTGGCGTTTCGCGCTGCCTTGCTCGCCGAGCACCCGCGCCATCTCGGCGTGCTGCGGCGCGCCGCAGGACTCTCGGGCTGGGGC
>JBAQUQ010000067.1:0-8925 GCA_049297615.1 Burkholderiaceae bacterium | reverse complement strand
GCGCTGGCCCGGCGCCAGGCGTCGCAGCGTGCCGGCGCGCTGGCCTGCGAAGTGGCGATCCTGGCCGCCGCCGGGGGAGAGCCGCAAATCATCCACATCGAGGCCGATTGCCGCTTCGACGCGGCCGGCAAAGCCATGGGCTACAGCGGCATCGTGCAAGACGTGACGCAGCAGATCGCGGCGCACCAGCGAATCGCGCACCTGGCCAATTTCGACACGCTGACGGATCTGCCGAACCGCGCGCAGATCGTGCAACGCACCGAGCGCGCGATCGAATATGCACAGCGCTCGATGCACGGCGTGGCCGTGTTGCAGATCGATCTGGACCGCTTCAAGATGATCAATGACACGCTCGGCCATGCGGCGGGCGACGAATTGCTGCGCGAAGTGGCGCGGCGTCTTCGAACCTGTGTGCGTCACCACGACGCGCTTCCCGCACTCGAGGCGCTGCGGGTCGGCGCCGGCGGTGCGCGGGCGGTGCACCGTCTCGAATGCGCGGGTCGTCTGGACGGAGACGTCTTCGCTGCGCTCTTGCCCGAGATTGCCGATGCCCAGCATGCGCAGAGCGTTGCGCAACGCATCGTCGAAGCACTGCGCGCACCCATGGTCGTGGGCGGCCAGGAATGTTTCGTCAGCGCCAGTGTGGGGGTTGCGCTGTTCCCGCGCGATGCGCTCGACGCCAACGACCTGCTGCGCAACGCCAACGTGGCCGTCTCGGCCGTGAAGGCGCAGGGCAGCAATGCCGCGCTTCAGTTCAGCCCCAGACTCGCGGCCAAGGGGCGCGAAAGGCTGGAGCTGGAGAGCGCGCTGCACAAAGCCATCGAGCGCGACGAACTCGTGCTGCACTACCAGCCCAAGGTCGATGTGCTTCGCGCGCGCATGGTCGGCGTCGAGGCGCTGATGCGCTGGCAACGCGGCCCGGTGCTGGTGGCGCCGGGCGAATTCATTCCTGTGGCCGAAGAATCGGGCCTGATCGTCGCGATGAGCCAGTGGGCTCTGGGTGAAGCGGCGCGTCAGGCCAGCCTGTGGCAGCGGTGCTTCGGTTTCAGCGACGCGATCGCCGTGAACCTTCCGAATCGCATGTTCGAGCACGCCGATCTGGTCGACACGATCCACGCCGCCGTCACGCGCTGCGGCGTACCGCACACCGCGATCGGGATCGAGATCACGGAGACCGGGCTCATGAAGGACCTGCACAGCGTCATTCCGACCCTGCACCGCCTGAAGGCGATCGGCGTCGATATTTCGATCGACGACTTCGGCACCGGCTATTCCTCACTCGCCTACCTGACGTCCCTGCCGATCAGCGAGCTCAAGATCGACCGATCCTTCGTCAAGAACCTGGGCAGGCAAAGCGAAAGCACGGCCGTGGTGACGGCCATCATGGCGCTGGCGCAGTCGCTGCACCTGCGCGTTGTCGCCGAGGGTGTAGAGACTTCGGGCCAGATGGAAATTCTGGCGCGCCTGGGCTGCACGATCATGCAGGGCTTCCTGTTCAGCCGTGCCCTGCCCCCGCGCGAGTTGGAAGTCTGGCTCGAGCAGGTGATGTTGCCCAAGCAAGCGCCCTGGATCGCCGCCGCCGGCGCACCCGCTTCTGCGCCGGCCCGCAGTGCCAGCCAGGTCGCCGATACGGCTGTGACGGCGTGACATGAGCAGCATCCCTTCGAACCCCGCGTCGACTCCCGCGTCCACCCACGCGCCGACGGCAGCCGATCTGGCCAGGGCCGCGCTGCGCCGGCTCGCGCTCGAGCAGATCGAGCCGACGCCGGAAAATTTTGCGCATGCCTACGAGCAGGAAAGCGGCACGGCCCGACCCAAAGGGTCTCGGCCCGGCAGCTTGCCCGAAGCCGACGACGCTGCGCCGCAACTCGCCACCCTCATCGAGCGCGTCGTGCGCGGCGTCGAGCGCGGCAGCCGGGCCTGGACGACGGCGCGCAAGAAAGACGCGCTGCAACGCGTGCTCCAGGGCAGCCGCAGCGATGCACAACGCCTGAAACAACGCCTCAACCAGCTGTTGACGAGTTGGGAAACCGAGACCCACAGCGCCGCGGTGGACCTCGACGAGGCCCCCGGGCTTGCTGCCGTGGCTGAGCCGGGCGCGGCGCGGCGCGTCGCGCCCCCGGCCACCGAGTTGCCCATGGCGGCCCCAGCGCTCCCGGCCACCGACACTGCTGCTGTTCAGCATCGCCAATACCTGGTCGATCAGCTCGGCCGGCTGTGCCGCGAGCTCAGCGCCGGCATGGTCGAACTCGCCGAGAGCGGTTCGTGGGTCAAGGGCCAGTGCCAAGCCATGCAGGACGTTCTGGCAGGCACGATCACCGCGCGCGCCGTGAAGGCGGTGAACGAGCTGTTGCGCACGACGCGCAAACATCAGGGCGCCTTGCACACCGAGCGCAAACAGGCGCGCGATGCGCTCAAGGAGCTGGTCTCGAGCATGCTCGCCGGGCTGGGGGAGTTGGGCTCGCAGACCGGGCGATTCCGTGAGAACGCGGGACGCTACACCGAGGCGATCGAACAAGCGCAGACGCTCGAGAGTCTGACCTCGGTGGTGCGCGACATGGTGGTCGAGACCCGCACCGTGCACGCCCAGGTGGCGCAAACGCATGCGCGACTCAACGAAGAACACGCCAGGGCCAGCGGCTTGAGCGAGCGCGTGCATCAGCTCGAAGACGAGTTGCGGCGCCTGTCCGATGAAGTCACGACCGATCAGCTGACCCAGGTGGCGAACCGGCGCGGCCTGCTCAAGGTGTTCGAGGTCGAGCGCGCACGCATGGAGCGCAGCGCCAGCCCCTTGGCCGTGGGCCTGCTGGACATCGACAATTTCAAGCGCCTCAACGACGAACTCGGCCACAGTGCCGGCGACGAGGCGCTCAAAGCGCTCGCCGCCTTGGTGAGCAAGACCCTGCGCCCCACCGACGCGGTGGCGCGATATGGCGGCGAGGAGTTCGTGGTGCTGCTGCCCGAGACCAGCCTGGCGCAGGCCGAATTCGTCTTGACGCGCCTGCAGCGCACGCTCAGCAGCGGCCTGTTCCTGCATGAGGACAAAGACGTGTTCGTCACGTTTTCCGCCGGCGTCGCGCAGTGCGGCCGCGGTGAGCGCATCGAAGATGTTCTGGAGCGCGCCGACCGCGCCTTGTACGAAGCCAAGCGCGCCGGCAAGAACCGAACCTGCATCGGCTGAACCTCGATCGCGGGGGGCCTGGCCCTGTGCAGCGGCCGATGTGCCGCCGAACGCGGCGTAGTTCGCACTTGAACCGCGCCCCGAGCGCCGCGCCTGCCCCTCGACCTGCAAGCTGGGGATACCTGCGAGTTGCTCCTGCGGCAATGATTCTCCCGTGCGAGACATTCCCACAGGCGAACGCAGCGAATGAAATACGACGAGTTCAATGAAGGCGAGTACCGAATTTTTGCGTTCGCGGTCCCGGGACCGCAACGTGAGGGCTATTGCGCCGCAGTGATCGTCAAGCGCCTCAAAGCGGGGCAGGGCGAAGCGCCCATCGCTTACCGCGAAGACTGCATGGCGGGTGGCAAGACCTGGCCCTCGCCGGCGACGGCCCGGCGCTTCGCCGCCGCCATGGCGCGCGACGTGATTCGCCACGAGCCGCACCGGCTGGCCTGTTGAGCCCTTGCACCCCACCCGAACACTTTGAACTGGAGCAATGATGTGGATTCCTGACCAGATCTATCGCAAGATGCCCTTGCTCTATGCAGGGGGCGGGTTGACGACCGTGCTTGTGTTGGGCAGCGCTGCGCCTGGTGTGCTGAGCGCCTTGCTGCTGTTCGCCGCGGCAGCGATCACCTGGCGCTGGCGCGACAAGAAACGCGCGCCCAAAGGAGGGTCGCAGGCGATGCCGAAGCCGCCGACCCCGAAGCGCCAGCGCCGACCCGGGGGCTTACCGCACAAGGCCTTGTCCTAGCGGGTTCAGGTTCAGCCCCGCGTGGCATTGCATCCCGGCCTGCGCCGGGGTCAGGGCCTCAAGGCAAGCTGTCGTACACAGCCGTCTCGAATGCGTAATACGAGGCCACGGCCCTGGCGTCGACAAACGGGAATAGCTGGGCTAGAAAGACGCCGCCCACGCCTGTGGCGCAATCGATCCAGTAAAAGGTATTGGGCAGCCCCGCCCACATCAGGCCTCCGGCAGGGCGGCCGGTGGGAGCGGCTGCCTCGTTGATCTGAAACCCAAGGCCCCAGGTCTTGGCGATGCCGGGGAAGAACTCGGCGTCGTTCGAATGCGTCGGCATGGCCGTCTTCAAGAGACCGACACGATTTGGGCCGATCTGGTTGCGTGCCATCTGGCGCACGGTTTCTCTGCTCAGCACGCGCGCGCCGTCCAGAGTTCCGCCATTCAAGATCATGCGCACGAAGCGCAGGTAGTCGCCGGCCGTGGAGTACAGGCCGCCGCCGCCGAGTTCGAATTCGGGGTCCTGCACGACTTCGAAGTCGATGGCGCTCAGGCTCGCGTCGGGGTTGCGTTGATGGACCTTCGCCAACTTCGCGCGCAGCGCCGGCGTGAGGCGAAATGCGGTGTTGTGCATGCCCAGCGGTGCAAACAGGTGCTCGTGCAGATAGCTGCCCAGCGTCTGCCCGCTCGCGGCCTCGACCAGCTGGCCGGTCCACTCGATGCCGATGCCGTAAGCCCAGGCCTGGCCGGGGTCGAACAGCAGGGGCACGGCCAAGGCGGCCTTGCGCCCCGAACCGATGCGCGGCAAGCCCCACGCAGCCTGCACCTTCTGCACGTCGGCGCCCCAGATTTCGTGACCGAAGCCCGAGGTGTGGGTGAGCAGATGGCGCAGCGTGATCGGGCGAATCGGCGCGCGCGTGAGCGGCTCGCCTGCGGCGTCGAAACCGGTGAGGACTCGCGCCTGGCCGAGCTGGGGGGCGATATTGCTCGCCGGCGCGTCCAGGTCGAGCTTGCCGAGCTCGACGAGTTGCAGCGCCGCTGCGGTCGTCAGTGCCTTCGTCATCGAGGCGATCCAGACGACGCTGTCCAGGCTCATCGCTGTCCCCGAGCCGAGCGTGCGCTGGCCGAACGCGCCCTCGTAAATGATGCCCTCGCGGCGCGTCGCCATCGCCACCACGCCGGGCACATCGCCATTCAGGGCGGCGCTGCTCAGCAGTGCGTCGGCGCGGTTTTTCAGGCTCATAGAGGTGGCTTCAACGATGCGGACCCGCCCAATGTACGCGCCCTGCAGGCATGATGCGCAAACGCCGCGCTGCAGCGGCGCCGCCATGACTGGTGCGAACTGGCTGACAATGTGAGCGGCATTGCGCTGGACCGCGGGCACTGTGCCGCAGGAGCAGCCGCTGGCGGTGCCGCGGGCCGTCGTAGATTTCCCGGGGCGTGGCAAGCCGCTACAGTGGCGCAACCGGCGTCGTGCTTTTTGAACATGTCGCAAAGTCGTTTCCCGCAGCAGCTGAGATGGCGCGCAACCTGACCGACGCCGACTGGCCCTTGCACCGGCGCGCCGCGCGCACCGTGGTCGTGGTCGACGTGGTCGAATCGGTTCGGCTCATGGAGCAGAACGAAGAAGACACGGTGCACCGCTGGCAGGTCTTTGTGGGCGAGGCGGTGAGCCGGCTCGTGCCGCGCTACGCGGGCCGGCTCGTGAAGAGCCTCGGCGACGGCCTGATGCTCGAGTTCGAGGCCGTGCTCCCGGCGGTCGAATGCGCGATCGCCATGCAAACGGCCATGGCCAAGGCCAACCAAGGGCGCCCTGCCGACCGCTGCATGCGGCTGCGCATTGGTGCGCATATCGCCGACGTCATCGTCGACCAGCACGACATTTACGGCAGCGGGGTGAACCTGGCGGCGCGGCTGACCACGCTGGCGGGGCCCGGCGAGATCGTGGTGTCGGCCGATGTGCGCGATCGCCTCACCCCCGATCTGGACGCCGAGGTCGAGGACCTGGGCGACTGCCATGTGAAACACATGTCCAGGCCGGTGCGCGCTTATCGGGTCGGTGCGCCGGGTGTCGACCCGGTGATCCAGCACAGGAACACCGCGGCCAGCGAGTTGCCGGTGATCGCGGTCATTCCGCTGACCGTGGTCGCCAGCGAACCGAGTGCGGACTACTTCGGCGACATCATCGCCGACGACATCATCGGCGCGCTGTCCACGTCGGTGAACTGGCGCGTCATTTCGCGCCTGTCTTCGGCGGCATTGCGCGACCGCAAGGTCGAGCCCACCGCCCTGCGCGACCACCTGAACGCGAGCTATGTCGTGTCCGGCACATGCCGCGTTGCATCGAGCCGGATCCGTGCGTCGGTCGAGCTCGCCGACGTTCGCACCGAGATGGTCGTGTGGGCCGGCACCGTGTCCGACAGCGTCTCGGCCCTGATGGCGCCCAATGGCGAGTACACGGCACCGATCGTCGAACAGGTCGGCGCGGCGATTTTCGCGCACGAATTGCAGCGGGCGCGAACCCGGCCCATGCCGACGCTGGAGAGTTATACCTTGCTCTTCGCAGCGATCGCGCTCATGCACCGCTTGTCGATGCGCGACTTCGAGCGATCCCGCGGCATGCTCCAGCATCTGGTGGAGAGGCATCCGCATTCGCCCGCGCCACGCATCTGGATGGCCAAATGGCATGTCATGAAGGTCGCCCAGGGTTGGAGCGCGCATCGCGAGGAGGAAGCCCAGCTTGCCCAAGCCTGGGTGCGCGGCGGACTCGAGATGCAACCCGATCATTCCGTCGGCCTGGCCATCGAGGGCCTGGTCAGCGGCTACTTGTTCCGCGACCTCGACACCGCCGGCAAGCGCTACGAGACCGCCTTGGCGGCCAATCCCAACGAATCGCTGGCGTGGCTGTTCGCCTCGGCGCGCCATGCCTACGAAGACCGCGGAGTCGAGGCGATCGCGTCGGCCGAGACGGCGCTGAGCCTGTCGCCGCTTGATCCGATGCGTTACTACTATCTCAGCTTCGCCGCCCATGCCGCGCTCGCCGCCGGCCAATACGTCGAAGCGATCGACTTGGCCCGCCGGTCGATCAAGGCCAATTGCACCCACGCCCCAACGTTTCGCTCGATGACGATCGCGCAAGTACTGTCGGGTCAGGTTCACGAAGCACGAGCTAGCGCCGGGCGCCTGTTGGCGCTGGAGCCGACATTCACCTTGCGTGAATTCCGCGCACAGTATCCCGGCGCTCACAGCAAACACGCCCGGTCATATTTCGACGCCTTGAAACAAGCCGGACTGCCGCAAGGCTGATCCGGCGCGAGCCTGGCGCTCACCAGTTCGACGGCAGGCGATGCGCCAACACCCAGCGCTGGCCTTGCCTGCCGATGTGCTGGCCGCGCTCCAGATCCTTCATCAGGCGGCTCACCATCTCGCGTGAGCAGCCCACCCGGCTGGCGATCTCGGCATGCGTCAAGCGCTCCGCGATGAGCCGCGTTCCGTCGGGCTGGTCGACGGCGAGTTCGTTGAAGAGCTTGACGACCCTTTCGTAGACGTCGAGCAGCGCCATGCTGCGCGCACTCTGGGTGGCCAGGCGCGCGCGGTGAATCACGCGTGACAGGAGTTCGAAGGCGAACTCGGGGTGCGCAACGATGTGTTTGCGCAAGGTCACCCGGGTGATGACGACGCACTGGGTGGCTTCCAGGGTGATGACCGAGGCCGAGCGCGGCCCGCCGTCCAGGCTCATCTCGCCGAAGTAGTCGCCCGGGCCGTACACGCCGTAGACGATTTCGCGATCGCGTTCGTCGCAGGAAAAGGCCTTGACCTTGCCGCCGAGCACGATGAACAGGGTGTCGCCATAGTCGCCTTCCTGGATCAGCAAGGTGGCCTTGCGATAACGCCGCAATTCTCCGCGCGAGGCCAGGGCGCCGAGCGCTGCTGGCAGCCCGGCGAGGGGGTCGGCTGTCTTGGTGAGCGGCAATTGATTTTCAGCGGGCTTGAGGGTTTGAAGCAGGCGCGGCCGTTCTGCATCGCGCGAGACTCTAGCATCCAGGCTGTGCAGGCAGCAGGTGAGGCCGAGCTCGCACGAGGCATGGTGCGCCTCGTGCCTCGCGCTACCCGGCTTGCGACGGCCGCAACAGCACCAGGGACAAGGCGCTCGCGCTGCACAGCATCGCCAGCCATTGCAACGCGCCGAGCGGCTCGCCGTGCACGATGGCCCCTGAGAGCATCGCGACCATCGGCACCATGATCGATGCCAGCCCGGCCACATTGGCGGGCAAGGACGCGACGATTGAAAACCAGCACAGATTGCCCAGGCTCGTGGGCACCAGGGCAATATAGGCGATGACGGCGATGGTCGTCCACGAGGGCACGAACCATTGCCAGTCGCCGAGCACCAGCGACCCCAATACCATCGGTATCGTGCTCAGCAGCAGTTGCCAACCCGTCAGAACGAGGGTCGGCACGCCAAGGTCGGAACGCTTCAGGACCAAGGTGCCGATGGCCCAGCCGAGCCCGGACAAGAGGCCAAGTGCCAGCCCCAGGGGCGCTTGGGCGAAGCTGGCGAAGCTCGGTACCATGAGCAGGGTGACCGCCGCCGCGCCGAGCACGACGGCGGCCATGACGCGCCGGCTCAGGGGCTCGCCCAGGACGGCCCAGCTGATCAGCACCGACCAAAGCGGCATCGTGAAGCCGAGAATGGCGGCCTGGCCGGAGGGAATCAGGTTCGCGGCATAGGTGGCTGCGACATTCCACACCACCATGTAGAAGAGCGCGGCCAGGCCGACCGGCAGCCAGGCCGAGCGCGGCAGCGCCAATGCAAGGCCGCGCCGGCGCGCGACAGCGAGCAAGACGAGCGCTGCCGCGAGGCCGCTGACGGAGCGAAACGTCCACACCGACACCTCGCGCACCGCGAGCGGGAACAATGGCCAGTTGGTGCCCCAGATCAGGGTCAGGACGACGAGCATGACCAGGGTGCGTGGCGTGACGCGCCAAGGCTCGTGGCGCGCCACGCCCGCTGCACCTGCCG
>JBAQUQ010000066.1:0-2500 GCA_049297615.1 Burkholderiaceae bacterium | reverse complement strand
TGCGTTTGAACGGGGCCACCCCGAGCGAGGTCGAGAGCTGCTTGCGGAACTCTCTGTCTACCGCGCGACGACAGGGCGCGAAGTCATTCGAACTCCGCACCGCGACCAGCCTAGCCCGATTCTTGCGAGAACACGATCGAAACGGAGCCGCGCGCAATGAACTTGCGCCTGTGTTGGGGTGGTTCACCGAAGGCTTTGATACTGCTGATGTGCAGCAGGCGCGTGCGCTGTTGAGCGAGCTCAGCTGAAACGCCTACCGAAAGCGCGGGCAGTTGCAGTCACCGACTCGGTCGATATCGATTCGACTCCCGTCAGACTATGGATGACCTGAGCCCGAATGGCCTGAGCCCGTTGACGAAGTAGACGTTCGTCCATACAGTAGCACTCGTGAACATTGAGTGGGATCCGCTCAAAGCCGCCGCAAACATCAGTGCGCACGGGGTGAGCTTTGCGGAGGGAGCGACCGTCTTGACTGACGACTGCGCGTTGACCCGCGAAGACCCCGAGGCGACCGGTGAACAGCGGTTTGTCACTCTGGGCATGAGTGCTACGGGCGCACTGCTGGTTCTCGTGTACACGCATCGGGAGCCCGATGCCTACCGGATCATTTCGTGTTGGAAAGCCAACAAACCACAGAGAGCTCAATATGAAAAAACCCGCCGCTGAACCCTATCGCGACATCAACTTCTCCAAGGCCAAGCGTGGCGCGGTGATCGCGGTGGAGCCTGGCAAGACCAAAATTTCAATTCGACTCGACAACGCGGTGATCGAGTATTTCCGCGCTTGCGTCGAAAACGCTGGCACAGGGAGCTATCAAACACTGATCAACGACGCGCTGCTCGCCTACATGCAGCAGCGAAATGTCCTCGACGCGGTGCGCCAGGTTGTGCGCGAAGAGCTTGCCCCAGCTCGTGCCAAAGCGGCTTCAACGCGTTCCGCACGTTCGCGCCAAGCGCTTACGTCCACCGGCTGACCTGTTCCGCCCGCCGGCCCGCCGCGGCATCCGCGTCGCGCCCCGAGGAGCTGTCGCGCTCCTACACCTGCATATTCATGATGTCGCTATAGGCTTGCACCAGGCGATTGCGCACCTGGAGCGTGGCCTGGAAGCCGATCTGGGCCTTTTGCATCGCGACCATGGTTTCTTCCAGGCTCACCGACGCGTCGCCGAGTTGCACGGCGCGCTGCAACTGGCTGGCCTGGTGTTGCGTCTGGCTCACCGATTGCAGCGCTTGTGTCAAAGCGTTCTGGAAGTCCGCCCCCGGTGCAGCCTTGCTGCGTGCGATGGGATGACCGTCGGTACCCAGGCCGGCGCGCGCCACGGCTTGGGCAAAGTCGAAGGGCTTGAGCGTGACATTCATCGAGCACCCATCCTAGCCGCCGCGCCGCCCGGCCAAGGAGCGAACAGGGCGCGGATTGGCGGCCACTTTCAGGCATCCTGCGGCCGGGTGGTCCGAATAATCCATCGCAGCGCGCAGCCTCACCTGGCCCCGCCTGAAACCTTGCCCGATGGACAACGCACTCGCCCTCAGGAACGCCTCGGAAAACGCCGCTTCGCCAGGCCTGGCCGGGCGCCTGGGCGCACTGTCTTTCAAAAACCAGTTGTCCCTGATCCTCGGCCTGACGGCCCTGGCCGGGCTCATCTTTGCCCTGGCCGCATGGAACAACAGCGGCGACTACAAGGTCCTGTACGCGAATCTGTCGGACAAGGACGGCGGCGCGATCATCGCCCAGTTGTCGCAGATGAATGTGCCCTACCGTCACGCCGACGGCGGCGCGGCGATCCTGGTGCCTTCGGCGAAGGTGCACGACGCGCGCCTGAAGCTCGCCTCCGCCGGCTTGCCCAAGGGCTCGGTCGTCGGTTTCGAGTTGATGGACGGCGCGCGTTTCGGCCAAACCCAGTTCCAGGAGCGCCTCACCTTCCAGCGCGGCCTGGAAGGCGAACTGACGCGCTCGATCACCGCCATGTCTGCGGTGCAAGGCGCCCGCGTGCACCTGGCACTGCCGAACCAGAACGGCTTCTTTCGCGAACAGCAAAAGCCCAGCGCCTCGGTCCTGCTGTCGCTGCACCCCGGGCGCACGCTGGAGCGCGCCCAGGTCGCCGGCATCGTGCACCTGGTGGCGAGCAGCGTCCCCGAGATGAACCCGAAAGCCGTGAGCGTGCTCGACCAGACCGGCGCCTTGCTTTCGGGCACGCCCGACAGTGCCAATTCGACCGGCCTGGACGCGAACCAGTTGCAGTACGTGAACCAGATCGAAACCGGTTTGAACAAGCGCATCTTCGAGTTGCTCGAGCCGGTGGTGGGCAGCGCCAACCTGCGCTCCAGCGTCACGGCCGAAGTCGACTTCACGCAAAGCGAGGCGACCTCGGAAGAGTTCAAGCCGAACCAGGGCGCCCAGGCGTCGGCCACGGTGCGCAGCCAGCAAAGCACCGAGTCGAGCGGCCCAGGCGCCGCCCTGCCATCGGGCGTGCCGGGGGCGGCGAGCAACCAGCCGCCGCTGC
>JBAQUQ010000065.1:0-12922 GCA_049297615.1 Burkholderiaceae bacterium | reverse complement strand
CGAAACCCGCCGCCGCCAGCGCAACCACTCCGGAATGTGAAAAGTCCGCGGCGGACAAGAAGCTTGCCGCAGCGGCCAAGGCCAGCCACCTAAAGAAGTGCATGGCCGACGCCAAGAAGTAAGTCGCGCGCCGATCGCGCTTCCCGAGGGCGCTCGCGCAGCGCTTTTCATTTTTTTCAGACGTTCGGACGGGTTGCCCAGTAGGCGGGGTCGCCGTAGGTGCTCTTGAGGAAGTCGATCCAAAGCCGCACCCGCAACGGCAAGTGTTTGGCGTGCGCAAACACAGCGAAGATGCCGTTCGGCGGCGCGATGAAAGCGTCAAGCACGGTGCGCAGTTTTCCGCACGCGATTTCCTGCTCGACCTCCCAGGTGGAGCGCCAGGCCAAGCCGAGGCCGGCGACGCACCAGTCGTGCAAGACCTGGCCGTCGCTGCAATTGAGGCGACCGCTGGGGCGAACATGGGTCACCACGCCTTCGACGCTGAAAGCCCAACCGCGCGTCTGGCTCGCATCGCTGCTGAGCGTCAGGCATTCGTGGCGCGCCAACTCGTTCGGGTGCCTGGGCACTCCGGCGCGGTCGAGATACCCGGGCGCTGCCACGCACAGCCTGTGGTTGTCGGCCAGGCGCACGCCAATCAGGCCACTGTCGGGCAGGTCGCCGACGCGCACCGCGCAGTCGACGCCTTCATTGACGATGTCCACGACTCGGTCGCCCAGATTCAGCGAAATCTCGAGTGCCGGGTGTTGTTCGAGGAAACGCGGCACGAGGGGTGCGACGTGGCGGCGCCCGAAACCGGGCGGCGCCGTGAGCCGCAAATGGCCGCTGGCTTTGACGCTGCCCTGGCTGACGCGCGCTTCCGAAGCGGCAACCTCACCCAGCAGGCGCTGGCAGTCTTCAAGGAAGGCGCTGCCCTGCGGGGTCAAGCTGATGCGCCGCGTCGTGCGCACCAGCAGCTTCACGCCCAGTCGCGCTTCCAACGCATCGATGTGGCGCCCGATCGCGGCCGGCGCCACGCCCAGCGCATGCCCCACCGCCGTCAAGCTGCCCTTGGTCGCCACGGCAACGAATGATTCGATCTGCGCGAGCCTGTCCATGCGCGCAGATTATGGTCGGGCTTGGTGCGAGGCGAATCCGATTGGCACGCAAGCGTCACGAGTGCCCTGCATAGCGCAGCGCAATCGGCCTGCGCAAAATCGAATAAATTGCGGTTCATGAAACCAACCGTGCCGCAACGACCCCGGGCCGTGCTCTTTGACGCCTACGGCACGCTGTTCGACGTGTACAGCGTCGGCGCCTTGGCCGAGCGCTTGTTCCCTGGCTTTGGCGAGCGCTTGAGCCTGTTGTGGCGTGACAAGCAGATCGAATACACCCGACTGCGCTCCATGAGCGGGCACTATCGGCCATTCTGGGACATCACCCGCGACGCCTTGCGTTTCGCCGCATTGCGCCACGGTTTGGCGCTCGACGCGGGGCGCGAGGAGCACTTGATGGGCCAGTACCGGCAGCTCGACCCCTTCCCGGAAAATCGCGACGTTCTTGCCACACTGGCGCAACAGGGCGTGCGCGCGGGAATCCTGAGCAATGGCGACCCCGACATGCTGGAGGCGGCGGTGGCGCACGCCGGCTTTGCGGCATGGCTGAATCCGGTGTTGAGCGTGCAGGACACGGGCCGCTTCAAAACCGATCCTGCGACTTATGCGCTGGGCTGCGCGGCGCTCGGCCTGCCTGCTGCGGATATCCTCTTCGTCTCGAGCAACGGCTGGGACGCGATCGGCGCCACATGGTTCGGCTACACGACGCTGTGGGTGAACCGCGCCGCAGCGCCATTGGAACAGCTCGGTACCGAGCCGGCGCGGATCGGCACCAGCCTGCGCGACGTGCTCGAATTTTTCCCCGCCTGAAGCCTTCAGCGCACTCCTCGTTTCCGCGCTCCTGTTTTCAAGGATCCTCGCATGACCGCGCGAACCTCCTGCCACCGCCTGCTCGTGGCCAACACGCTGTTCCGCTTTGTCGAAGACGAGCTGCTGCCCGCCATCGGCGTGGCCAGTGGGCGTTTCTGGCAAGGCTTCGACGCCATCGTGCACGACCTGGCCCCGAAGAATCAGGCCCTGCTGGCCGAGCGCGACCGCCTGCAGGCGGCATTGGACGAATGGCACCGCGCGCATCCCGGGCCGATTGCCGACATGCCTGCGTATCGGCGCTTCCTCGAAGGCATCGGCTATTTGAGCCCCCGCCCCGCCCTTGCACAGGCGACAACCACGGGTATCGACGACGAGTTGGCGCTGCAAGCCGGCCCGCAGCTCGTCGTGCCCCTGCTCAACGCCCGTTACGCGCTGAACGCCGCGAACGCGCGCTGGGGCTCGCTGTACGACGCGCTGTATGGCACCGATGCGATAGCGCAGGCGGACGGCGCCACGCGCACCGGTGTGTACAACGCCAAGCGCGGCGCCGCCGTGATTGCCTATGCGCGAAACTTTCTCGACAGCTGCGCACCCCTGCTCGGCGCGGCGTCGCATCGCGACGCCAGCGGCTATTTCTGTCGCTCAGGCCAGCTTGTCGTCGCCTTGCTCGACGGCACGACCACCGGCTTGAAAGACCCTGGCAAGTTCGTCGGATTTCAAGGCGCCGCCGAGGCCCCTGCTTCGGTGCTGCTGCGCAACCATGGCCTGCACGTCGACATCCGCATCGATCGCCACACGACGATCGGCTCGGGCGATGCTGCCGGCGTGAGCGATGTCGTGCTCGAGGCTGCGCTGTCGACGATCCTCGACCTGGAAGACTCCGTCGCCGCGGTCGACGCGCAGGACAAAGTGCTGGGCTACCGCAACTGGCTGGGCATCTTGCAAGGCACGCTCAGCGAAACCCTGGTCAAGGGCGGCAAGGAGACCGTTCGGCGCCTCAATCCAGACCGTGTGTACAACGTCCCCCAAGGCGGCGAGCTGCGTTTGCACGGCCGCTCCTTGCTCTTCGTGCGCAATGTCGGCCACTTGATGACGAACCCGGCCATCCTTTATGGTCCGGCCAAGGGCGGCACGCAGGAAATCCCCGAAGGCATTCTCGACGCTGTGCTCACGACGGCAATTGCATGTGTCGATTTGCAGCGCCGGGGCGCGAATGGCATCGTCAACTCGCGCACCGGCGCGGTGTACGTCGTCAAGCCGAAGCTGCACGGGGCCGCCGAAGTGGCTTTTACCGGCGAGCTGTTCGCGCGCGTCGAGGCGATGCTGGGCCTGGCGCCGAACACGGTCAAGCTGGGCATCATGGACGAAGAACGCCGCACCAGTATCAATCTGGAGGCCTGCATCGCTGCCGCACCGGCGCGCGTGGCCTTCATCAATACCGGTTTCCTCGATCGCACCGGCGACGAAATGCACAGCGCCATGTACGCCGGGGCGATGCAACGCAAGGGGGACATGAAGACCAGCGCCTGGCTGGCGGCCTACGAGCGCAACAACGTGCGGGTCGGATTGGCCTGCGGTCTGCGCGGCAAGGCGCAAATCGGCAAGGGCATGTGGGCCATGCCTGACCTGATGGCGGCGATGTTGCAGCAAAAAATCGCGCATCCGAAAGCCGGTGCGAACACGGCCTGGGTTCCCTCGCCGACAGCGGCGACCTTGCATGCTTTGCATTACCACGAAGTCGATGTCGCCCAGGTCCAGGAGGCGCTCGAGGGCGGCGACCTGAAGGGTGAACGCGACGCCCTGCTCGAGGGTATGTTGACGATTCCCGTGGTGCGCAGCGCGACCTGGAGCGAGCCTGAGCGCCAGGAAGAACTCGACAACAACGTGCAAGGCATCCTGGGCTACGTCGCGCGCTGGGTCGACCAGGGTGTGGGTTGCTCCAAGGTGCCCGACATCCACAACGTCGGCCTGATGGAAGACCGGGCCACGTTGCGCATCGGCAGCCAGCACATTGCCAATTGGCTGCTGCATGGCGTGGTAAGTTCGGCCAATGTACGCGCCACGTTCGAGCGCATGGCCGCCGTGGTGGACGCACAAAATGCCGGCGACCCGCTGTACCGGCCGATGGCCGGAAACTCTGCGACCTCGGCAGCGTTTCAGGCGGCGTGCGACCTGGTGTTCAAGGGCCTCGCGCAGACCAATGGTTACACCGAGCCCTTGCTGCACGCTTGGCGACTGCGGGTCAAAGCGGCAAGCTGAACTCGCCCCTTGCCCCCGAGGCTGGCATGCAGAACCAGATTCGGTGAGGCCCCGCTGGCCGGTGCCTGCCTACAATGCCCCGCGCCGTGTCCATGCCCCCCCGTTCTTGCGATGTCCTCGTCGTTGGTGCCGGCCCGGCGGGCAGCGCTTGCGCGGCGTGGCTCGCGCGCGCCGGCGTGTCAGTAACTCTCGTGGACGCGCAGACCTTCCCGCGCGACAAAGTCTGCGGCGACGGCCTGATCCCCGACGCGCATGCGGCCCTGAAGCGCCTGGGTGTTCTCGACGAAGTGATGGCTGCCGCACACCGCGTCGGTCATGTCGCGTGCATCGCGCCGCGTGGCGGCCGCATCGACGTGCCCGGGGCGCTGTCGGTGCTGCCGCGCCGCCAGCTCGACGACATCTTGCGCCAAGCCGCGATGCGCGCGGGGGCTGGCTTTCACGCACCGTGGCGCTTCGAGGCGCCCCGCGTGGCGCACGGGCGCGTCGTCGGCGCGAGGCTGAAGGCCGGTGACGTGACGATCGATGTCGACGCAACCTGGCTGGTGCTCGCCACCGGGGCTGTGCCGCAAGCGCTGATCGCCTCAGAGATGTGCACGCGCCGCGTGCCCACTGGCGTGGCCTTGCGCGGCTACGTCAAGAACGATGCGATGGCCCGCCACATCACCGAGCTGCAAGTCGTCTGGCACAAGAGCTTGCGTCCCGGCTACGCCTGGATCTTCCCGTGCGGCGAGGGCGTCTTCAACATTGGCGCGGGTGTGCTTCACAGCCACTCCGAGATTCGCGACGACGGCAAGGTCGGCATGAAAGACGTGAACCTGCGCGATCTGATGAAGACCTTCGCCGATTGTTACGCGCCGGCGCGCGAGTTGATGGCCGGAGGCACGCTGCTGGGTGAACTCAAAGGCGCGCCGCTGCGCTGTACCTTGGAAGGCGCACGCTGGAGCCGGCCTGGTCTTCTGGTGACCGGCGAAGCTGCAGGAAGCACCTATGCGTTCACCGGTGAAGGCATCGGCAAGGCGATGGAGACCGGCATCCTCGCCGCCGAAACACTGCTCGCCGCTGTCGCGCAGGGCCTGGACGCTGCTGCTGCATGCAAGCGCTACGACGCATCGCTGGCGGCGCTCAAACCTCGTTTCGATCTGTACGAACGCGCAAACCAGGTCAACGCCCACCCCTGGCTCGCCGACCTCGTGATCTGGCGCGCCCGGCGCAGCGCGCGGTTGCTCAAACGCATGTCCGGTGTGCTCGACGAGACCAGCAACCCTGGCCATCTGATCACGCTCAAGGGCGTCGTGCGCCTGTTCACGGAGTAGCGCACCCGGTTCGCGTTTATCGCGATGTGCGCACCCGCCGTCCGAGGAGACACTCTGCGCCTGGCCCGATCCGCCGAGACATTGCAAGTATGAGTGACACCAGCGCCCCCCGCTTCGACATCTTCTACCGCCACGAAGACCTGACGCGTCTGTTGTTGGGTTACGCCCAGGCCTATCCGGGCCTGGTGTCGGTCGCATCGATCGGCAAGAGCTTCGAGGGCCGCGACATCTGGGTGGTGACGCTCACCAACTCCGACACCGGCAGCCCCGCCGACAAACCCGCTTTCTGGGTCGACGGCAACATCCACGCCGCCGAGTTGAGCGCCAGCACGACTGTCCTGTACTACCTGAACTGGCTCGTCAAAGGCTATGGCACATCGAGTGATGAAGGCCGCGCGATCACTCAATTGCTCGACACGCGCGTGCTCTACCTGTGCCCGCGCCTGAACCCCGACGGCGCCGAACTCGCCCTGGCCGACAAGCCTCGCCATATTCGCTCCAGCACGCGCCGCTACCCCTTCGAAGAAGACCCGGTCGAAGGCTTGAGCGTGCAAGACATCGACGGCGACGGCCGCGTGTTGTCGATGCGCATCCCCGATCCGCATGGCACGTACAAGAAGAGCGAACTCGACGCGCGCCTGATGGTGGCGCGCGATCCCGGTGAATTCGGCGGCGAGTATTACCGCGTGATACCCGAGGGCATCGTCCTCAACTATGACGGCTTGACGATCAAGGTCAATCCTGACGCCGAAGGTCTGGATCTGAATCGCAATTTTCCGGGCTTGTGGCGCCAGGAATTCGAGCAGTTGGGCGCGGGCCCGTTCCCGACCAGCGAGCCCGAAGTGCGTGCCATGGTCGACTTCGTGATCCAGCACCCCAATATCGGCGCGGCGATCAGCTACCACACACACAGCGGCGTGATCCTGCGGCCCTTGGGCACACAAAGCGACGACGAGATGATTCCCGAGGACCTGTGGTCCTACCAGCGCTTCAGCGAGCTTGGGCAGCGGCTCACCGGCTACCCGGCGGTCAGCATCTTTCACGATTTCAAATACCACCCCAAAGAGCTGATCGGCGGTACACAAGACTGGTTCTATGAACACCTGGGAGCGCTGTTCTGGGTGGTCGAACTCTGGTCGCCGAACAAAGAGGCGGGCATCACCGACTACAAGTGGATCGACTGGTACCGCGAGCATCCGCCACAGGACGACTTGAAATTGCTGCAATGGAGCGATGCGCAGTGCGCCGGCCAGGCGCATGTGCAGTGGCGTGCGTTCCAGCACCCCCAGCTCGGCGCGGTGGAGATCGGCGGCTGGGACAAGATGAACTACTGGCGCAATCCGCCGCCGCACTTGCGCGAACGCGAGGCGGCGCGCTTCCCGGCGTGGATGACGCAAATCGCGCTATGCCTACCCAGGTTGGAGCTGCTGCGCACCGAGGTGCGTGCGCTCGGCGCCGACACCTGGCGCATCAAATTCGCGGTGGCCAATAGCGGTTGGCTGCCGGCCTACGTGACGAAACGCGCCTTGGCGCGCAAGGTCGTGCGCGGGGTGATCTTCGAGATCCATTTGCCCGAAGGCGATCCCGCCGTGTCCCTGGTCGGGGGCAAGCCGCGCTTCGAAGGGCCACAACTCGAAGGCCACGCGCCGAAACAATCGCTGCATGCATTCTTGCCGAACCGAGAAACCACGGCCGAGCGCGCGGTGGCCGAGTGGGTGGTGCGCGCGCCCCAGGGCACGCGCCTGGCCCTCACGGCGCGCGCCGAGCGTGCTGGCGCAGTACGCACCGAAGTCAGCTTGGACTGAGCCCGCGTCAAGGCAGGCGCTCGCCAGATTTGGGCGGCTCGAAGCGCTGCGCCGGGCGCTGCGCCTTTTCGTAGAGCGGTGTCACCTTGTCCAGGTTGTCCTCGATGTCCCGGATACGAGTCGGCCCGCTCGGATGCGTGCTCAGGAACTGCGGCGGCGCGCCCTGGCTGGCGGCGGCCATTTTCTGCCAAAGCGTCACGCCGGCGGCGGGGTCGTAGCCGGCGCGCGCAGCGAGTTCCAGGCCGATCAAATCCGCTTCCGACTCGTCTTCGCGACCGAACCTGAGCGTCAGCAACTGCCCGCCCAAGTCGCCCACGGTGCGCCCGACATTGCCCAGGCCGAACAAGGCCGATCCGATCTCGAGCGCGCCGCGCGTGGCCATGTTCTTGCCGATGCGTTCACGCGCGTGTTCGCGCAGCGCGTGCGCGGCCTCGTGACCCATGATCATCGCGACTTCGTCATCGTTGAGCTGAAGCTTGTCGAGGATGCCGTAATAGAACGCGATCTTGCCGCCGGGCATGCAAAAGGCATTGATCTGCGAGCTGCCGATCAAATTGACTTCCCACTTCCACTGGCGTGCGCGCTCGTTCCACTCGTAGGTGTAGGGCCGGATGCGTGACTCGATGGCACGCAGGCGCACGAGCTGCGGGTGGTGGTCGGGCGCCAGCGCTTTCTTTTGCGCGGCCTGCTGTTGCAGTTGCAGGTACTGCTGGGTCGAGGCACGCTCTACCTGTTCGGCCGAGACCAGCTTGGTGAAGCTCGATCTGCCGCCGACGTCCACGCCCTCGCGGGCCCACGCGGACCACGCAGCCGTGCCACCCAGCAAGGCCGCACCGAACCTGCGCCGGCCCGGCGAAACCACGCCCGCACAGCAGTTGCAGGCACGCGTCGCCGTCCGCCCGGATTCAGGGTCGTTCAACATCATTGGTCTCCAGCATGCGTCGCACCTGGGGCAGTAAAACATAGGCCGGAAAGCTGAGCCAGAACGTCAGGAAAAAGTAGGCCGCGTAGCCCATCTCCTGCGCGCCGATGCCGCCGGCCCAGCCGGCCACCGCGCGGCTGAAGGCGAAGATGCTCGACAGAATCGCATACTCGGTGGTCGCCTTGGCGCGGCTCGTGATCGCCATCAGAAACGCCAGGAACGCGCCGGTTCCCAAACCCCCGGTGAAACTCTCCAGGCCGCTCGCGGCGTAGACCAAGACCTGTTGCGCCACGACCGGGTCACCCGACTGCGCCAAACCCGGCACCCACCACGCGGCCAGCGCATAACCCAGATTCGACAGGGCCTGCCACAAGCCAAGCACCCACAAACCCTTGAAGATGCCGCGCGTGTCGACATACCAGCCGCCGAGCAGGCCACCGGCTATGGACAGCGCCAGGCCCAGATTGACGCTGACCAGACCGATCTGCTGCGCCGTGAAGCCGCTGTCGACCCAGAACGGCTTGACCATGAATCCCATCGAAGCGTCGCCGAGCTTGAACAACAGGATGAACAACAGAATCGCGATCATCCCCGGGCGCGACAGCAGCTCGACCCAGGCGCCGAACACCGGCCCCTGGCGCAGCAGTTGCGCGCGCGGCCGGCGCGCCGCGTGCACCATGATCGCGGCGCCGAGGAACATCAGGCCCACGGGAATCGCGCCCTTGAACCACCAGGTATCGCTGTACAAGGCAACCACCGGCCACTCCGCAAAGCGACCCAAGGGTGCCAAGCCCGGCCAGAGCAGCCCGAGCAGGACGCAGGCCAGCGCCAGCACCCACAGCGGCTGGGCGCGCAACAGCGCGAACTCGCTGGCAATGCTGCTGCGGTCGCTGACCACGCGTCGCTCCGCAGGGGCGAGCAGGGCCAGGCTGGCGTTGACGGCGAACATCGCCCCGCCCAGAAAGTAGGCAAGGCTCCAGCCGAGCCAGCCCGAGACCATCAGCAATACGCCCGCGAAGATCATGCCGACGCGGTAAAAGCCGATGCGAAAACCGTTCGCCATGCCGTACTCGTGTCGGTCCAGGAGCTCGATCGTGTAGCCGTCGGTGGCGATGTCGTTCGTCGCCGAGAGCACGGTGAACATGCCGATCGCCACCCATACCCAGGGCCCGATCGATAGCGCCGTGCCGGCCGCCGCGGCCGCACCGAACCACCACATCACGCAGGCCATGCCGGCATTGGCTGCACTGATCCACCAGCGGTGATGGCGCGCCCAGTCCACTGCCGGAGCCCACAGGAACTTGACCGTCCACGCCAGGCCGAGCAGGCTCAGCAGGCCGATGTCGGCCAGGTTCACGCCTTGCTGGCGAAAGTAGACCGGGAAGATGTCGTAGAACACGCCCAGCGGCAAGCCTTCGCTGAAATACAGCAGGGCGACCCAAAAAAGCTTGCGGCGGTAGACGGGCGTGGCGGCAGTTGCGGTGGGCGCAGGGCTTGCGCCCGCCTGGGGCAGGGTCATGCGCAGATTCTATTGAGGGCCCGCAAGCCGCCCACGTGTCGGGTCGGGATGTTTCCACACAAGCCCGGGCCTGTGCCTGCCCGGGCGAAGGTCAAGGCATGCTGGCGCCCTGTTTGTGGATCGCCTCGGCCAAAGCCAGCAGCTGTTCGCGCGGCAATTCGCCGACCAGGGCATACCCGGTCGCCACGCCATGATCGCTATTGCCTTCGACCCAATAGAACATTCCCAAGGCGCCGTGCTGCTCGTAGCGAAACTCTGCCGCCGTGCTCGCGTCGGGCTTGCGCAGGTACACCGTGACGCGGGCCGGCTTGGGCATGGGTTCGTCGCCGGCTTGTGAAGGCACGAGCGGCGCGATCGCCTGATACATCAGCTGGGCGCTCGGGCCGGCGGCGTCGGGCAAAAGGCGCCCGCCGACGAGCTCGAAGCCCTGCTCGCGCAAGTCGAAAAGCTTCACCGGAACCTCGAGCCGCTTGGTCAGCCAACGGCTCAAGTGCTCTTCCTGCGCCTTCACTTCGACGGCATGTCGCACCTCGGGCACGTAGACACTGTGCGCGACCGCGGCGCGCATGACCCAGGCATTGGGCACCACCGCGGCGACCTGCGGTGCGGCCGGCATGCTGCGCCAGAGCAAGCCAGCGCCTGCGACAGCGCCGAGCACGAATACCAGGAACCCTGCCGCCCAGGCCTGCCAGTGACGCCACTGGACTGCCGAGGTACCGTGCATCACCAGCCGCGTCAAGTGCGCCGGCACGGGTTCGGCAAGCGCGCCGTCGAGCCGGCTGCGCAAGGCCTCGCGGTCAGCGGCCCACAGGCGCACGCGCGTGGCCTCGAGCGGGTGCGCCTGCAACCAGGCCTCGATTTCGGCGCGGCGCTCGGGCGTGAACTCGCCGTCAAGCCAGGCGTTGAGAACGGTGTCGTCGAAGGAGGCGGTCATGGCGCGCTCGGAAGAAGTAAGGCTGCTCCCGGGGTGGCCTGACCCCGTAGGCAACGCCCCGTTGCGGCCCTGGGGTCGCTCGGCAGCGGCGCGGAAAGAAAGACATCAAACAACACGGCGCAGCCCTCCCGTGGATCGTGGCGGTTTGCCCTCTAGCAGTTCACGCAGCGCAGCGCGGGCGCGCGAAACGCGCGACATCACGGTGCCGATGGGGATGCCCAAAGTCTCGGCGCAGTCGGCATACGAGAGTTGCTCGAGGGTCACGAGCAGGAGCGGCTCACGCTGCTCGGTGGGCAAGCGGCGCAGCGCGGCGATCAGGTCGATGCGCAGGCCGATATCGACGCCCGGCGCGGGCAGCTGATCGGCATATTCGTCGTAGGCTTCGCTCAAGGGCACGCGTGCCTGGCGGCGCCGATCGTCCATGAAGGCGTTGTGGGCGATCGAGACCGTCCACAACACGATGTCCCGACGCTGGTCGAACTGATGCCAATGCGCCAAGGCGCGCTCCAGGGTGGTTTGCACCAAGTCATCGGCGGCATGGCTGTCGAACACCAGCGAGCGCGCGTAGCGGCGCAGTCGCGGGATCGTGTCCAGCAGTTGGCGGCGAAAGGTCAGCGGTGCGTCCACGGTCAGGCATACGCCAAGGCGGGCCCGATTATTCCCCCCCGCCCTGGCGCTTGCGAGCGAATTCAGCGAACCACGTCACGCTGTGGGCATTGGCCATCGCGTCGAGCTTGAACACTTGGGCGGCCGGCGTTCCCATCAGCAGTTTCTTCACCGGCAGCTCCATCTTCTTGCCCGACAAGGTGCGCGGTATCGCGCTGACCTGAAAGACCTCGTTGGGCACATGGCGCGCCGACAGCGCTTCGCGGATCGACTTCTTGATCGCGGCGCTCAGCGCCGCGTCGAGCAACAGGCCCTCGCGCAGCACGACGAACAGCGGCATATAACTCTCTCGACCCAGGTATTCGAGGTCGACGACCAGGCTGTCGAGCACTTCGGGAAGGGCCTCGACGCTGCGGTACAACTCGGCCGTTCCCATGCGAATGCCGTGGCGGTTGATCGTCGCGTCGCTGCGGCCGTAGATGATCGCGCCACCGCGCGGCGTAATGCGAATCCAGTCGCCGTGGCGCCAGATTCCCGGGTACATGTCGAAGTAGCTGTCGTGGTAGCGCTGGTTTGCGGTGTCACCCCAGAAGTACAGCGGCATCGACGGCATGGGTTTTGTGCAGACGAGCTCGCCGACTTCGTCGATCAGCTCGCGCCCGCGCCCGCTCGCGTCGGGTTCGCTCCACGCGTGGACCGCGGCGCCGAGGCAGCGGCACTGCATCTCGCCCGGCACCACGGGCAGCGTCGGCAGGCCGGCGACGAAAGCGCCAGCGAAGTCGGTTCCGCCGGAGATCGGCGCGAGCCAGATCGGCCGGCCGTCGCGCTGCGGCAGGCGTTCGTAGATCCAGTGATAACACTCGATCGCGAGCGGCGAGCCGGTCGAACCGATCGCGCGCAGGCGCGACAGGTCGGCGGCCTCGGCCGGGCGCACGTCGGCCTTCAGGCAACTGGCGTAGAACGCAGCGCCTGCGCCGAAGAACGTCGCTCCCGAATCGGCGGCAAAACGCCACAGCGTGTTCCAGTCGGCGGCACCCGCGCGCCCGGACGGATTGCCGTCGTACATGCACACGGTCGTGCCGCCGAGCAGCACGCCGCATTGCAGGTTCCACATGATCCACCCGGTCGAGCTGTACCAGTGGAAACGGTCGCCCGTCTCGACGCTGCTCCCCAGGTTGTTGTGCAGCGACATCTTGAGGGTTTCCAGCATCACGCCGCCGTGACCGTGCACGATGGGCTTGGGCAGGCCCGTCGTGCCGCTGGAATAGACCACCCACAGCGGGTGGTCGAAGGGCAGAACCATCGGCTGCGCCGACTCGCTGCGCGCCGCGAGCGCATCGAAATCGTGGGCGCTGCGCTGCGCGGTCACGCCTTGCGCCGGGCGGGCCAGGCGCATCGGGTCGGAATTCGAATCCAGATTGCGCAGCAGCACAGCGTCGCGCACGCTCGGCAGGGTATCGAGCATTTCGACCACGAGCGCCTGGCGGTCATGCGCCACGCCGCCGTAGACATAGCCGTCGCAGGCGATCAAGACCTTGGGTTCGATCTGGGCAAAGCGGTCGAGCACGGCCACCGGCCCCATGTCAGGCGAACACACCGACCACACTGCGCCGACACTCGCGCAAGCCAGAAACGCCACCACGGTTTGCGGCACATTGGGCAG
>JBAQUQ010000064.1:0-1782 GCA_049297615.1 Burkholderiaceae bacterium | reverse complement strand
ATCTCTCGCTGGCGCTGTTCCGCGGTTACCTCGACAAAACCCAGCTTTCCATCCTGCTCAGACGCCGTGCCCTCCGTCCGTTCCGTCCGTGCTTCCGCGAGCTTCGCTTCCAAAGCGTCTCGCGTGTGCGATATCACGAGGAGTCCAGGTACGACTGTTAGTACATCGAGGCACTCCAACGTCCCGAACTCTACGAGCGTCGCGGCATCGACGAGATACGGGCCTATGCCCGACTTGAGATTCGCGATGACCTGTGACCTTGTCCCCGAAAAACGTACTCCATAGCTGAAGCTGAAAATGCATCTATGGAGAACGAAGTATGAGCAAGAAAGACGGATCGAATCGCCGTGCGCGATACACGGTGGAGTTCAAGCTTGAGGCCGTCAGGCTGGTCAAGGCGGGGCAGGAAGCGTCGGTGACGGCGCGCGTGCTGGGAGTACCCAAGCAGACCCTGAGCAACTGGTTACGGCTGGCCGACAAGGGTGCGCTGCAAGGCGCCGGGGAACGCCCGGTGAGTGCCGAACAGATGGAGCTGGCGAGGCTGCGCGCCGAGCTTGCGCGCGTGAAGATGGAGCGCGACATCCTAAAAAAAGCGACGGCGTACTTTGCGAGGGAGTCGCTGTGAAGTACGCCTGGATTTTTCTGTTCCGTGCGATGTGGCCGATCACGCTGATGTGCGAGGTTCTGAACGTCAGTGTCAGCGGCTACTTTGAACACCGGCGCAGGCGCGCACAAGACCGGCCCAGTGTGCCCGGCGGGCGGCACAGCAACGAGGCGTTGCTGGCGCACATCCGAGCCATCCACGCCGAAGTCAAAGGCGAATACGGCTGGCCAAGGGTATGGAAGGAGTTGCTCGCGCGAGGCATCCGCGTGGGCAAAGATCGCGTTCAGCGGCTGATGAAGGCGCATGGCATCAAGGCCCGAGGCAAGAGGAAGTTCGTCGTCACCACCGACAGCAAACACAGCTTGCCAGTGGCCGAGAACCTGCTGGCCAGGGACTTCACGCCGAGCGGGCCGGATCGCGTGTGGAGCAGCGACATCACCTACATTGCCACCGATGAAGGCTGGCTGTACCTGGCCTGCGTGATTGACCTGTTCAGCCGCCAGGTGGTGGGCTGGAGCATGCAGCCACACATGCAGACCAGCCTGGTGATGGACGCGCTGCGCATGGCGTGGTTCAGGCGCCATCCGGCGACAGGGCTGATCTTCCATTCGGACCGGGGGAGCCAGTACTGCAGCGGTTCGTTCCAGGCCGCGCTTGCCAGCTACGGCATGCTCAGCTCGATGAGTCGCAAGGGCAACTGCTGGGACAATGCGCCGACGGAAAGCCTGTGGGGCAGCCTGAAAGTGGGCAGGCTGTACGGCAAGAAGTTCGCCACCCAGCGCCATGCGATGGACGAGGTGATCGACTGGTTGACGTTCTACAACCATCGCCGACTTCACTCCACGTTGGGCTACATCAGCCCGATGAGGTTCGAAGAAAACTGGCACGCGGGCCAGTCAAAGAAAGCCGCGTAATCGAGTGGCTATGGACTACGTCGATCAAGGGCAAGGTCAAAGTGCTTGTCCCTGGTACGAGCTGCAGCGACCTGATGGAAGACGGAGGCATTCTTCTGGAACAGAGCACATAGAAAGAAGAGGTAGAACGCGCACAACCCCTCACGCTCACCGAACTGAGACGCCTCTGCTTCGGCGTACCCGAGCGCCTGCCGTTGAGAGCGCAAGTCAAGAGCAAGTGCCCGGGAAACCGACGCAAAGATCCCTGTAAGACCATCTGCGACC
>JBAQUQ010000063.1:0-11356 GCA_049297615.1 Burkholderiaceae bacterium | reverse complement strand
CTGCAACGACGCGCGGCTGGCGTCGGCGAGGGCACGCACCTGTTCGATCCGATGTTGTGCCGCCGACAGCTCCAGGTTGCCCGCCAGCGCCGCACCGACCAGGCGGTTCAGTTCGTCGCTGCCGAATGCCGACCACCAGTCGTCGGTGACAGCAGCCGACGCCGGCGCTGGTGCGGCCTCGGTCGGGGTCTGCCATTGCGCCGGCAGCTCCAGCGCGGGGCGCTGGTACGGGACGCCCTGGCTTGCGCAGCCGACCAAGCCGGTGGTGGTGAGCAAGGCAAGACTCGCGAGCAGCGCCAACCCCGCCGATGCCATCGTGCCGGCGCGGCGCGGTCTCATTCGGCACCCAGTGCGACGACCGGGTCCATCGCAGCGGCGCGGCGCGCCGGCAGGAAGCCGAACACCAGACCGGTCAAGACCGCGCTGGAAAACGCCATCAGCACGGGCGGCACGGAAAACGCGACCGGCCGGCCGAACTCGGCGGCCAGCCATGCGGCCCCCAGGCCGGTGGCCACGCCGAGAACACCGCCGACGCAGCACACGGCCAGGGCCTCGATATTGAACTGAAGCATGATATTCGTCATGCGCGCGCCCACAGCCATGCGCATGCCGATCTCGCGCACGCGTTCGGTCACGCTGACGAGCATGATGTTCATCACGCCGATGCCGCCCACCAGGAGAGAAATCGCCGCCACCGAGCCGAGCAGCCAGGTCAGCGACTCCTGCGTCTGGGTCGCGGCGTCGAGTACGTCGGCCATGTTGCGGATCTGGACATCCTCGCGGCGGTGCCTCCCGGTCAGCAAGGACTTGATGGCCGCCTGGGTCTCGTCGATGCGCTCGACATCTGCCACTTCGACAATGATCGAGCGCACATAGCCCTTGCCCCACAAGCGTACACGGGCCGTGGTGATCGGTATAAGCACGACGTCGTCCAGGTCGGAGCCGCCGCTGCTCGCGCCCTTGCGAGCCAACACGCCGATGACCTCGAACGAGATGTTGTTGATCAGCAGGCTGCGCCCGACGGGGTCGACGCCCCGGGCGAACAGGTTCTCGACGACGGACTGGCCGAGCACGGCCACCGGCGCGAAGCTGCGCACGTCGGCCGGCGTGAAGAAGCTTCCGCTGGCGACGCGCCAGTCGCGCGCGCTGGCGTAGGCTGCGCTCGTGCTGGTGACATTGGTCGCATAGTCGCTGTCGCCGGCGCGCAAGGTGGCACCCGTGCTGTACTCGGGAACCGCGTGGACGACATTGGGCAATTCGGCGATCGCTTCGGCATCTTCAGCCACCAGGGTGCGGGGCTCACCGCTGATGCGCACCCCTCGCGCTCCGGGCCGAACGATCAGCAAGTCGGTGCCCATCGCCTCGATGCGCTCGAGAACGGAGCGCTTGGCGCCGTCGCCCAGCGCCAGCATCGCGACGACGGCGCCGACACCGATGACGACGCCGAGCAGGGTCAAGGCGGAGCGAAACAGGTTGACGCGCAATGCACGCAGCGCCATCTGGGCCGCGTCGAGCAATTCGCCCATGGAAAAGACGCCGCGGCTGCGCGGCTCTCGGTGCGGCGCTGTGGCCCCGGGTGGCGAAAGCGCGCGCGACATCGAGTCGTCAACGACGCGCCCGTCCTGCATCACGATGCGGCGCTGCGCCTGCTGCGCCAGCGCGGCGTCGTGCGTCACGAGGATGATCGTGTGGCCACGCCGATTCAACGCCTGCAGCAAGGCCATCACTTCGGCGCCGCTGCGGCTGTCCAGTGCGCCGGTGGGCTCGTCGGCCAGGATCAGCCGGGCTCCGTTCATCAAGGCGCGGGCGATGCACACGCGCTGCTGCTGGCCGCCGGAAAGCTGGTTCGGCCGATGCCCGAGCCTGTCGGACAGGCCCAATGTGCCGAGCAACTCGATTGCGCGACGCTTGCGCTGCCGAGCCGGCGTCCCGGCGTACACGGCGGGAATTTCGACGTTCTCCAGCGCACTCGCATTGGCCAGCAGGTTGTAGCGCTGAAACACGAAACCCATGCTGTCGCGGCGCAGCGCAGCGAGTTGATTGCTGTTCAAGCGGCTCAGGTCTTCGCCGTCGAACCGGTAGCTGCCCGTGCTGGGCGTATCCAGGCAGCCGATCAGGTTCATCAACGTCGTCTTGCCCGAACCCGACGGCCCGACGATGGCGACGAACTCGCCCTGTGCGATGTCCAGCGTCACATCGCTCAACACGGCCACGTCTTCTTCGCCCAGGCCGTAAGACTTGCCCAAGCCGCGCAGCTCGATCAACTTGCCAAGCGCTCGAGAATGCGCCTTCATGACTTGGCGGCCTGCCGCGTGCCGCCCTTGCCGCGCCGGCCACTGCCGGATTCTTCGACCACGACCTGCTCGCCCTCGTCCAGGCCCGACAACACTTGTGCGTGGCTTCGATTCGCCACGCCGACCTGCACCTGGCGCTCCTCGATCCGACCGTCCTTGAGGACCAGCAATTGCCGGGTCGCTGCCTGCGGCTGGCCCGGCCCGGCAGACCTCGCGCCCTGCGCCGAGTCGCCAGGCGCGTGGCGCGCGGCGTACTGAAACGCGGCCAGCGGAACGAGCAAGGCGTCCTTGGCTTGCGCCACCACGAACGACACCTGGGCGCTCATTTGAGGTTTGAGCTGCTGGTCTTTGTTGTCGACGTCGAACAAGACGTTGTACAAGACGACGTTGTTCACCGTTTCGGGCATCGGCAGGATCTGCCGCACGCGCCCGATCCAGCGCCGCTGCGGCGCGCCCAGGGTGCTGAAATAAACCGCCATGCCGGTATGCAGGCGCATCACATCGGCCTCGGAGACTTGGGTCACCACGGTCATCGTGTCGAGATCGGCCAGGCGCAACACGACCGGCGCTTGTTGGCTCGCATTGATGGTCTGTCCCTGGCGCACGGGCAGCGCGATCACGGTGCCCGACATCGGCGCGACGATGCGCGTGTAGGCGAGGTTGGCTTCGTCCACGCGCAACGCGGCGCGGGTCTGGTCGGCCTGCGCCAGCAGGCCGGCGACTTGCGCCGCAGCGATCCGGCTGGCCGCCAGGCTGGTTTCCACCGCGTCGCGGCTCACGACGTTCTGCGCGAACATCTTCTGGTTGCGTTCGTGTTGGGCGAGCGCCAGCGCATGTTGCGCGCGCTTCTCGTCCAGTTGTGCGGCCAGGTTGTGCAGCGTGGCGCGTCCGGCGTCGACGCGTGCGGCAAAGACGGTCGAATCGATCTCGGCCACCAAGGCTCCGGCCTTGACCTGGTCGCCCACGTTCACCAAGACGCGCCGCAATTGGCCTGAGACCTGGGTGCCGACGTCGACGAATTCGCGCGGTTCAATCGAGCCCAGCGCGACGATGATGTCTTCGACGTCGCCGCGCTGGGCCGTGGCACTCGGATGGTCGCGCACCTGCTCCTCGGAGGTGGCGCCACGCCAGGCCGCGGCGGCGGCGATGACGAGGCTGAATACCACCGTACCCGCCAAGACGCGCCGCAGCAGGTCGAATCGACGCGGGCGGCGGCGAGACCGGCTCCCGGCGCGCCGGGAGCCTTGCGCTGAGTTGGCGTGCATGGTCTCAGGCTCGGTCACACTCGCCAACACCTCGGCCCTGGACAGCCATTCCTGGTCCGGCATCGAGACCCTCACCGGCCCGCCGCGCGGCCGCCCCGTCGCCGATCGAACGCAACGCCGGGTTCGGCTTCGGGCGAGCGCGGCACCCGGCGCTCTCGAGGAGTCGCTGCGAGGCACGCAAATCGGCGTCCCTGGACGCGGGCTTGAATCTTGCCGCTCGCAGGCAGCGTTGCAGCTCGCACCGATCGGACAGTGCCGCGGACGGCAGCGCCCTGGAAAACCCCAGCCCGCGCACGAACACCATCACCGCAGGCACGGGTGACGCTTGCGGATCGAGACTGTGCAAAAGCACCTCGCCGTCGCGGCCATCGACGCTTTGATTCACCGTCGTGCCGCCCGGCGTCGGCCGGCGTGCGGCTAACAGGCCGACGCAGCGGCCGCCAGCGATATCGGCGCTTGCCATGACTTCTCCTTGGAGACGAAACTCGCAAAACCCGGCGTGGGCAAGACCCCCATCGGCTCGGTGGATACGGCGCGGCCTTTGCTCAACACATGGGTGTCGAGATCGAGCAGTTCGAGCAGTGACTGCGAAACATTGTCCAGGCCTTGCATCGCGTTCAAGTGGATACGCACCTCGCCGCGCGAATGGGCCTGCAATTCCTCCAACAGGGCATCGAGCAAGGCACGCATCAGCGACGCGGGCGCCAGCGGCTGCGGATCGACCACGCGCAGCAAGCCCAGCCCGGCCATTCTTTGCGCGCGAATCAGCTGCTCGAGGCCAGGACGCGAACGCGGCACGACCACAGCACGCCTGCGCAGGGTCAGCAGCTCGCACACCGTGTTGTAGCCGCCCATCGACACGGCCACGTCGCAGGCGCCCATCAGGGACATCATGTCGTCGCTGAAGCGCTGCACACTCACGCTGTGCAGGCACGCGGCCTGCGATTGGACAGCCGAGAACTCATCCTCGGCGAGTTCGGGCCCGCACACGATGTGGGTGCGCGGGCGAGTGTCTGGCGTCAATGAGGCCAGACCGGCGAGCATCGCTTGCAGGAGCGAGTAACCATCCTCTCCGCCTCCCGGCGTGACCAGAACCAGGGCCTCGTCGCTTCCAACACCCAAGTCCTCGCGAACCGCGGTGCGAGTGCGCCGTCCGGGTGGGCGAGCGATGTAGCCGCAATAGCGCAACTTGGCGCCGGCCAAGGGCGGGAAGTCGTATTCGCGCTTCAGGTCGAACACATGCGCCGAGCCGACGACGAGCACCTGGTCGTACCAGGTGCTGACGGCATCGAAATAGCCGTTCCTGCGCCAGATTTTTGCCGTCGACTCCGGACTGTCCAGGATGTCGCGCAGCAACAGCACCAGCCGGGGCCGTCGCTGCCCACTCGGCAGGCTTTCGAACGCCGCGCACAGCTCGTCTTCGACGCCGAAGGGCTTCTTGTCGACCAGGATGAGATCGGGCAGGAAATCGGCCACGGCACTGCGAATCAGATTCGCCCGCAACTTGACCGTGCTGGCCAAACTCAAGTCGAGGAACCTGGCCCCGTAGTGGCCGCCCGTGTCGCGCGCCAGGCAGGGTAGCTTGAGGTAGTCCACGCGAGGCGGAATCCGAAACGCGTGCAGCATCGGCGAACCCGTGACGACGAGTACCGACACCTCGGAGGAGGACTCGACCAAATGCCTCGCCACTTCGAGCATGCGCCGAATATTGCCCAGGCCGAAGGTGTCGTGCGAGTAGATCAAGACTCGTTTCATCGAGGTGGCTCCGTCGGCATGCGGATGCATGCGCCGTGTCATGACAGAGCGATGCCAGCCCGATGAAATACATCTTTCGACGCAAGATGGGGCGCGCCGGCGCGATCGAACCGGCCCGGGCGACGTGTGTGCTCGTCCCTGACTTGGGGTGCTCGAGGACGCAGCGGCGCACTGAACCCGTCGTGACCGCCGGCGCGGCTGCGTCAGTCGTCGTGTTGAAGCTTCACTTTCGAAGCGCGCGCAGGGCTGCCACGAGGTCGACCTGACCCAGGTCGGTAGCGCGCAGCGGCGAGGTCGACCGCGTCAACCGCCTCGCCACGTCGACCGGGCTGAGCTCAGGCCGATTCGAGCGCAGCAAGGCTGCGGCTGCGGAAACCCAGGGCGCGGCCATCGAGGTTCCGCTCCAGGTGCCGTAACAGGGGCTAAAGACGCCCTGTTCGACGCACACGCCCGGTACGCTGCTGGTAATGCCCTCGCCCGGCGCCGCCAGATGGACCCAAGACCCGAAATTGCTGAACTCGGCAAGGCGCTTGTTCTGGTTGCTCGCCGCCACGGCGACGAGGCCGTAAGCGCCTTCGCCGGCCGGGAATTCGCGCCGCTTGCTCGCGTCGTTGCCGGCTGCCGCCAGCATCACGGCACCCGAGGAAGAGCGGCAGCGCTCCTTGTCGGCGTTGTAGCCGGGGTCCGAAACATCGTCCTTCGGATTGAGAGGGTCGGGCACGGCGGGGATTGAACAGCTCGCCAGGCGCGCAATGGTGTCGAAGATTTCGGTTCGCTGCGGGCTTCCGAGGCTCAAGTTGATGACATGCGCACCGTCGTCGGTGGCGGGGTCGCCGTCGGGGTCGATGGCGAACAGCACCGCTTCGCCGAGCACCCAGGCATTGCCCTGGCCGCTGCGGTCGAGCACGCGGATCGGTACGATCTTCGCGTCAGGCGCGGCGGTGGCCACGATGCCTGCAACGTGAGTGCCGTGGCCGAATCCGAGATCGGCTGGCCCACCCTCCTCGACCGGGTTCGAGTCGCCGTCGACGAAGTCGTAACCCTTCTCCAGAAGCAACCTGCTCGCCAGCAAAGGGTGCGAGGGATCGACGCCGGTATCGAGAACGGCGACGCGAATTCCGCTTCCCGTGGACAGTTCGTGCGCGTCAGCCAAACGCAGTGCACCCGGTGCCCATTGCTGCGTGTAGTCCTGCGCGGTGCCGATCGCCCAGACGCGATTCTTGCGCGCCTCGGGGCTGGCATTGACCGCGTTTTCTTCGGCGATCAGGACGTCGGGCTCCAGGAGCAGCGCGTCCAAGATCGCGCCCACGTCGGCCAGTGGGTCGGCGACGGTGAGCCGAAAGATCGGGCGCGCGCCGAAACGGCTCTTGAGGCTCAAGCGGTACTTGGCGAGCAGGGGCGTGATCGCATCGGCGACACGCAGCTTCAGCAAGATCTCGCCCGGCAGCGTCGCAGCGCGCGCCGGGGCGTGGCCCAGCGTGCCGGCAGCGACGATCCCGATGGCCAGCACGCGCAGCAAAACGCGGCGCAAACGTGACGTGGTGTTATTGATTCTCATATTGGAGTCTCCAGGGTCTACCAGCCGCCGAACAACGTGAAGGCGGCCCAATGACAAGGATGCGGGTGTTCGCGCCGCACCGCGATCTGGGCCGCTCGAAGGGACGCAGCGGGAGATCGCTCGCTCGCCAGTGCCGCATAGAAATGCGCCATGAACTTCGCCGTCACCCGATCGTCCACTGGCCACAGGCTGGCCACGACACGCGCCGCACCCGCGAGCAAGAACGCGCGCACGAGGCCCACCATTTCGTCGCCGCTGCCCCGATCGGCCAGCGCTGTCTCGCAGGCGCTCAGCACCACGGTACAGCGCTGCAACTTCAGGGACTGGGCGGCCTGCACCGTCAACGCGCCGTCATGCAAGTGCAGGGCCGAGAACATCGGGTTATCGGCACGAAACTGGGCGTGGCACGCCAGGTGGATGACGTCGGCCTGAGCCGCGTGCGCGTGCAAGCTCTGCAGCGTGGCCTGGGCGTCAACGCACAAGCGCGCGCTGGGAAACATGCGCGCGACGAATTCGGCCTCGGCGCGCGCATGTTCGAGACGCGACGACTCGCCGAACACCAAGGCGCTGCGCGCGGCGCGTGGCCGGCAGCGCAAGCCGTGCAATGCGACGCGTGCGCTGGGCACGACGGCCAGATCGATGCAAGCCCTATCGGCACCCAGGGCATCGACGAGGGCGCCGAACGGCAAGGTGCCGAGCGGACCGTGGGGCACGATCAAGGCGCGCCGGACCTGCGACATCAGTGGCGCCAAGGGCGCCCAAACGAGCTCATGCACGCGTTGCAGGCGCTGGTTCGCACGCTCCGTCAGTGTGCTCAGGTGGCGCACCAGCGGCGCTTGGCCGCTGCGCAGGCTTTCGATCTGGAAGCGCGCTGATCGCACTGCCTCGGTCACCTCGGGCCAATTCGCCAGGCGCCGCCGCACTTGAATGTTCGCGCGCGTCAGCAACACCGCGAACAGCTCGCCGTCGAGCACGCCGTATTCGACGAGTGCCTCGTCGTCCCTGAGCAGTTGCTGCAAGGCGCGCGGATCGAAAGTTTCAGCGCCGGCGGCGCCCGGCGTCGATTCGGGACCGGCGAGACGGGTGCGGCGGGCCCGCTCCAACAGTTCGAATTCAGTGCGGCGGACCTCGTCGACCAGGCCGGCCACGGGCGCAGCTTCGTCCTGCGCGCGCTGGACGCGGCGGTACAGCCAGTTCAAACGGGTACGCTGGGCTTGCACCGCGTCGTCCTCACCAGCCGAATCCACCTGCGCGACGCGCTCACCCAGGGCGCGGGCTCGATAGCGTTCCAGCCATTCGAGCACGGCCAGTGCGTGCGCCGCCGCGCCGCTTCGCTCGTCGTCTTGCAGCGCCAGGCGCAACAACTCCTGGTAGGGCCGTAAGTGGCCCGTCAGAAAGGCGCGCTGAAACTCATCCCCGGGCAATACCCGGCGCTGCTCTTCAAACAGCTCGATCGCCGCGAGAAAGTCGGCCCGTCCACCTTCTATGTTGCCGCTGGCAAGGGCTGCGCAACCCCGCCCGCTGAGGCAATTCACCTGGATGGACAGCAGTCCGAGAGTGCGGGCGTGGTTCAGCCCGGCATCGAACATTGCGGTGGCTTCGACACCGCGATGCAGGCCCAGCAGGGCATGCGCGCGCAGCACGTCGGCCCGGGCCTGGCGTTCAGCCAGACCGGCCCGGCCGAACACCTGCGCCGCCGTGTCGGCCAAGCTCAGCGCCTCGGCGATTTGCCCATTTGTCAGCGCAAGCTCGGATCGGGTCAAGGCCACGGCGGCTTCGCCAACGGCCGCACCCTGGGCGCGAAACAGCCCCGATGCACGCTGCAAGGACTCGCTGGCGCTCTGCGGGCGTTCCAGTAGAACTTGGGTGCGCCCTTGTTGTGCCAACGTCCAGGCCAATTCATCGGGCTCATCCAAGGCCTCGAAGCGGGCCACGGCCTGCTCGTACAAGGCCAGCGCCTCGGGCAGGAGGCGCAATTCGAGATAGGCGTCGGCGAGTTGCTTCTCGGCGATCGCCTGATGTTGCGGCATCGCCATCGACTCGTAGCCGCGGCGCGAGCGCTCGAAGCCAGCGAGCGCTTCGCGATAGGCGCCCCGTGCGAGTTGCAGCAGGGCGCAGGACTCGTCGACCAGGGCTTCGAGGACGGGGAAACCGTGGGTTGCGGCGCGCATGCGCGCGCGCGCGTAGATCAACAGGGCTTCGTCGAAATCGCCCATCGCCGTGAGCGTGTCTGCCAGGCCGATGTCGGCCATGACCGAATGTTCGTGATCGACAACGCGGGCGAACAGCACGGCGGCGTCACGGTAGTGCTTGGCTGCACTCGCATAAGCGTCGCGTCCCAGGTGTAGGCTCCCGAGGTTGAGGCTGACCTTGCTGGCTGCAGCGACATCGCCTTGGGCAATCAGTTCCTCATGGGTGCGCGTGGCGCATGCAATGGCCTGTTCATGCTGACCGAGCATCGCCAGCGCCATGATCTTGGGTACCTGGGTCTGCGTGGCGTGCTGCACCTGGCCGAGCTGTGCGAACAGACGAGCCGCCTCATCGAAGCTCTGCGTCGCGGCGTGCATTTCGCCTCGGGTGAGTTGGGCGATCCCGGCGGTCCAGCGCGCCAGCGCTTCGATTTCCGCTGCCAAAGGGTGGCCGACAGCCCCCGCCGCGAACCCAGGCGGACCCGGGCCCCGCCCGGTTTGGATGCGACACAGGCCGCGCAAAGCGTCGGCTGCGCGCGCCGCACGCTGCGGCTCACTGCTCCAGGCGCTGTAACACAAATCCTTGAGCGTCCAGGCGAGCGAGCGCCAGTCCTCACCGTTCAATCCGGCGGGTGCTGGCTCGCCGATGTCGACCATGCGGCGGGCGAGTTCGGGCGCTGATGGCTTGGCGCTGGAAACGCTCATGGCGTGCTGTGTTTGAGCTGTGTTTCAGTCTTGTCCGCCCCGTCAGCGCAAGCGTTCGCCGATCACGATGGGCGGCAGCACGATCTCGTCGTTGCCCACTCGCAAGGTCAGCAAGTAGGCGCCCCGGTCCACGGCGTCAAAGCGGAATTCCCCGAGCGTGTCGAGCCGTGCAGTTCGCGGGGTCGCCGAGCCGGGCGCATCGCCCTGACTTGCCAACTCGACTTCACCGAATTCGTCGGGGCCGAGGATTTGCCCGGTCACGGCAAATCGATCCGCCGCCAGGTTGATGCGCACGTCGATGTCGCGCCCCCTCGCGCTGTACAACAAGTGACGGTTGTCCAGCGCCATCGAGCGCATACCCAGTGCCAGGGCCGGTGTCGCCCAGCTGTCAAAGCTCAGCGCAGCGGCAATGCGCGTCAGCAGCTTGGGTTTTGCCCCATTGGCGGCCACGCGGGGGGTGACTTTCCACAGTGCAAGCGCTGCGTCCACCCATCCTTGGGGGGCGTCGGCCAGCCGGCTGGCGCGCCCGGCGAGCCGGCAGAATTCCGTGTCGGTGAGGCGCTCGATCGGTTTCATGGCGTGCATCGGAAAAGCAGGGTGATGGCCCTACAGAGGCAGCTCACGGCGTCCTGATACATCACCCTGAACGAGTTGGCGCGGCTCAACTCACATAGCTGCGCAGCTTGGCCAGGCAACGTGCTCGCGTCGGGCCGATGCTGCCCACGGCCATGCCCAGTCGCGCGGCGATCTCGCCATATTCCATCGGAGCCTCGCGTTCGTCGAGATCGTCGAACAGCAGGCGCATCAAAGCGCGGCAGCGCGGATCGAGCCGGTCCAGCGCAAGGCGCACTCGATTGAGTTGCTGCAAGTCGGCCAGGGCTTGTTCGGCCTGCGGCGATTCGTCGGCAATGTCCCACTCGGGCGGCGTGTCGCCGGCCTCGTCGTCTTGCGTCATCGAAACCCAGCGTTCACCGCGCCGCCGTTGCAGCAGGCCTTCGCGCTTGGTCGTCGTCACGATCCATGCCTGCAGCCGGGCCGGCTCGGCGATCTTGGGCAACTGCGTCAGCAGGCGCGAAAATACGGTCTGGAATACGTCGGCAGCCGTGTGCTCGTCCAAGCCCATGCGGCGCACGATGGCGAATATCAGGCGTTGATAGCGCTGCACCAAGGCCTCCCAGCACTTTGCCTCGCCGCGCAGGCATCCCGAAACCAGCGCCGCGTCGCTGGGCGGTGCGCCGGCTGGGCCACGGCTGCAGGCTTCGGGTTGGGGCGCATCAACAGCCGTGTGGCGCAGTGCGCCGCCGTCGAGCGGCGAGGCCAGGTTGCGCGAATTGGAGCGTGTGGCGGACTCAGGATTGTCGAGTGGGAACATGGCGAGATTCGATGTTGTGCAACTTACACATTTTTGCTTAGGTCTCTGCAAAGACCGGGCCAGGCACCGAACAGACCCGCTGCAGGTCGCGCCTAGTGTTTAATTGCGTAAGTTAACGATAGTGTTTCGAAGCTGCGCCCCTCGGACCTCTCGCTTTCGCCAGACGAATGGCGCGGCCTTTTCGTTGTACGCAGCGGTGAATGCATGTATCGCCCCAA
>JBAQUQ010000062.1:0-8201 GCA_049297615.1 Burkholderiaceae bacterium | reverse complement strand
AAGCCGGCCTGCGCGTGCTGGGCGTGGCCACGCAGCTGCACGCCGCGCAGGCGCGCTATGAGCGCACCGACGAAGCGGCCATGTGCTTCGAAGGCTTTCTCGAGTTCGCCGACCCGCCCAAGGCTGGCGCACAGGCCACGCTGCACCGCCTCATGGGCTTGGGCATTCACGTGAAGATGATCACCGGCGACAACCGCCACGTCGCGCAATACCTGGCGCGCGCCGTCGGCCTGGCGTCGCAGCGCGTCTTGACCGGTGCACAAGTCGCTTCGATGCGCGACGAGGCGCTCTGGCATCGCGCGCCGCGCATCGACGTCTTCGCGGAGATCGAGCCGCAGCAGAAGGAGCGCATCGTGCGTGCGCTGCAGCACGCCGGCCACGCCGTGGGATTTCTCGGCGACGGCATCAATGACGCGCCGGCCCTGCACGCCGCCGACGTCGGCATTTCAGTGCAGGGGGCGACCGACGTGGCGCGCGAAAGCGCCGACGTGGTGCTGCTGCGCAGCGACCTCGAATTGCTGCACCAGGGCGTGCAGCTGGGCCGGCGCGCCTTCGCGAACACGCTCAAGTACATCGCGATCACGACGAGTGCGAACTTCGGCAACATGGTGAGCATGGCGCTGGCCGCGCCACTGCTGCCGTTCCTGCCGCTCGCGCCCAAGCAGATCCTGCTGAACAACTTCATGTCGGACCTGCCGTCGATGGCGATCGCCACCGACCGTGTCGACGCCGAACAACTGCGCCGGCCGCAACGCTGGCACCTCGCGCAAGTGCGGCGCTTCATGCTCGTTTTCGGGCTCATCAGCAGCGCCTTTGACCTGCTCGCGTTTGCACTGCTGCTGTGGTTCTTCGCCGCTGGCGTCGCCCTGTTCCAGACGGCCTGGTTCGTCATCTCGCTGCTCACCGAGCTCGCTGTCGTGATGGTGCTGCGCACGCGCCGCGCCGCCTGGAAAAGCCCACCCGGGCGACTCCTTGCTGGAGCGACGCTGCTCGTGGTGGCCGCCGCGCTGCTCCTGCCCTACAGCGGCGCACTGGCAGCGCTGTTCGGCTTCGTGCCCCTGCCGGCACCGTTGATGCTGGCGTCCGTGACCATCGTGGCGAGTTACATCGCCTTGACGGAATGGGCCAAACACCGGTTCAACGCGATGGCACACCGTCGTTGAGGGCTCACCAGGAAACGCCGGGCCACCCCGAGTTTCCTTGACCCCCGTGGGGGGCGGGCCCGGGCACTGCCCAGCCCTGGGGGCGCTCTCATGAAAGTTCGGAAGATTCGGGCTTGGCCAGACGCCGCGCGATTTCGGCGTCGCGCAGTGCCGTGTAGTCGCTCGCGACGCAACGCAGCAGCACCTTGTGCGCCTGTTCGCTCAGATGCGCTTTCACATGCCCGAGGAAGGGGTTGGACGCGACGAGCACCAGCCCGGCACATTGGCCCGCCGCGACGCCATCGTTCACGGCGGTCGCCACTTCGCGGGCAAAGCGGTCGTGCTCGCGCTCGCGTGGGTTGGTGCGGCTGTCGTAGGTGGAGCCGCCGGGGCGCGGCCCCAGGGCATTGACATGGCCGGGGCGGTCGTCGTCGAGGTCCATGCCCTTCTGCCGGCTTTGCGGGTGCACCAGATCAGCCAGGTGGACGTAAGCGTCCGGCTTGTTCGATTCCTCGAGCACACGCGCCTTCGAGGCGTTTGCCACCACCAGCCAGTTTTTCATCTGCACCCCTTTCGCTTCGAGCCGCCCGTGCAAGGCCCCTGGGAAAGAGTCTAGGGTCGCGCCTGGGATGCGTCTTGACGGTGCGCAATGTACAAGCGCTGCGCCGCATTGACCTGCATCAAGCCGCCGGCGGCGCCGGCGTGCACAGTCGGCAGGGTGATGCGCACAGGGTTCGCAGCGGCAAGTGCCGTGCTCGTACTGGCTTGTTCGACGCTGCGTTTGGACGTTGCGCGTCCAGCCTCGCACGCCGTCGATCCCACCGGTGACACTTTTCTCGGGCGCGCCTACGCGTCGCAGTACCCGGCCTGCGGCGGCGCATCGGGGGTGCGCTTCCTGGTCTCGGGAGTCGAGGCCTTCGTCACCCGAGCCGCGCTCGCGGAAGCGGCGCAGCGCACGCTCGACCTCCAGTATTACGTGGTCGCGCAAGACGCCACCGCGACGCTCTTGCTGTACCGGGCCCTGCTCGCCGCGCAGCGCGGCGTGCGCGTGCGTTTGCTGCTCGACGACATCACTGCGACCGGGCGCGACTTCGACCTCGCGACGCTGGCGGCGCACCCGAACCTGCAGATCAGGATCTTCAACCCGTTCTTGCGGCGCGGGCCACTGGGCATTTCGCGCCTGCTCGAGTTCATCGGCGACAGCGAACGCCTGAACCGGCGCATGCACAACAAGCTGTGGATCGCCGACAACGCGGTGGCCGTGATCGGCGGGCGCAACCTCGGCGACGCCTATTTCGCGGCCCAGGGCGAAGGCGATTTCGCCGACCTCGACGTGCTCGCCGCCGGGCCGGTGGTGGCGCAGGCCTCGAACAGCTTCGACGAATACTGGAACAGCGAGTGGGCCGTGCCGATCGCGGCCTTCGTCAGCGAGCCGCCGACCCGGGAGCAGTGGGATGGCGTGCTCGCGGTATTTGCCGGCCACGCCGAACGCTTTCGCGACACCGAATACGCGCAGGCGCTGCGCTCCGCGGAACTGGGCCGCCAATTGCGGCAAGGGAGCGTGCCCCTCATCGCGGCTGGCGCTTTGGCCGTTGGCGACCCGCCCGGCAAGCTCGACAAGTCCGCACCCGCCGAGGGCGGAAGGATCTTCGCCGTGCTGCGCCCCCTGGTCGAAGCGGCGCAGCACGAGGTGCTCCTGGTCACGCCCTACTTCATCCCGAGCGGCCGCGGCATCGAGGTCCTGTGCGGGCTCACGCGGCGCGGCGTGAGTGTGAGCGTGCTGACCAATTCGCTCGCGTCCACCGACGTCCCTGCGGTGCACGCAGGCTATGCGCGCTACCGGCCGCGACTGCTCGCCTGCGGCGTGAATTTGCACGAGTTGCGCCCGAGCGCCGCAAGCCCGAGGCGCACGCGCTCGGGTCTGTCCTCGGGCGCGAGCCTGCACGCCAAGGCGATCGCGGTGGACCGCCGACACGTCATCGTCGGCTCGATGAACTTGGACCCGCGCTCACGCCTGTCGAACACCGAGATCGCGTTGTCCATCGACAGCGCCGAACTCGGCGCCCAGCTCGGCGCGATGTTCCAGGAAGCGACGGCGCTCGATCAGGCGTACCGGGTCGAACTCGCCGAGCCCGGCAATGCCGACGCGCCCCTGCAGTGGCAAAGCCGCGAGAACGAACTCCTGGTGCAGCACACGGGCGAACCGGGCGCGAGCTGGTGGCGCCGGATCGTCAGCGACTTGTTCGACGCGCTGGCGCCGGAAGAACTGTTGTGATCAGTCCTCCAGGTTGTCGGCCACCAGTTCGAGCAGGCTTTCGATCGGCTTGTTCCACTGTGCCTGCTTCGCGCCCATCTCGAAGGTGATGCGGCACTGGCCGCAACTGGTGACGAAGTGCGCGGCGCCGGTGGCGTCGACCTGCTGCTGCTTCAACTCGAAGACCTTGTGGCGCAGCGGCGCTGCGCGCGGGTTCGACACGACGCCGCCACCGCCGCCGCAGCACAGGCCCGTCACACCGTGGTCCTGCAGCTCGATGAGTTCGAAGCCGAGCGCGGCCAGGACGCGCCGCGCAGCCGCTTCGAGCCCGCCGCGGCGCACGATCTGGCAGGGGTCGTGAAAGGTCGCGGTCGCGCCGATTTTCTGCACGCGAATCTGCTGCGACGCGATCAGCTCGTCGAGGAACTCGGTCATGTGGATCACGCGCACCGGCAAGGCCCGGCCGTACCACTTGGCCGCCTCCCAACGCGCCGCGCCGTAGGCATGGCCGCACTCGGGCAGGAGCAAGGTCTTGGCGCCGATCTTCACGGCGGTATCGACCAGGGCGCGCGTGAGGCTCTCCTGCAACTCCACGTCGCCGTTGTTGAAGCCGATGTTGGACGCGTCGAAGCCGCCCTGGTGCAGGGTCCACTTCGCGCCGCTGCGATTCAGGATCTTCGCCGCGTCGGCGAGCGCCTTGGTGTGTTCGCCCAGTTCGGCCGGCGCTGCCGTGACCAGGATGTCGGCCTGCGGCAGGTCGCAAGGAATCGCCACGCCATGCTGTGCAGAGATCTCGGCCAGGATGTCGGGCAGGTCTTCGCCCGGCGTCGCCGTGCTGCCCCACTGCCGCGCCGCGCGGTCCATCAGGGCCAGCCGCTCGGGAACGAGGCCGGCCTTGAACATGCCGTGGCGCGCACCCCTGACGAGCTCGGCGATGTCGATGCCCATCGGGCAAACCAGGGTGCAGCGGCCGCACAGATTGCACGAGTCGTAGATCAGCTCCTGCCATTGCCCCAGCTCGGCGATGCTCGGTTTCTTCACCAGGCCGAGCGCGCGCACCACTGGTGCAAAGGGGCTGACCTCGCGAAAGTAGGCGCGGCGCAGGGGTTCGAGCTTGAGTGCCGGCGTGTACTTGGGCTCCCCCGTGGTCAGGTAGAAGTGGCATGCATCGGCACACAAACCACAGTGCACGCACGACTCCATGTGCAGGGCGGCGCTGACGCCGAACTCGCGAACGAAACTGCGCATCGCTGCGTCGACGCGCTGTTCATTGCTTTGCTCGCCCTGCCTGTCGAAGGCCGGCCTGGCGTTCCCAGCCGCGTTCATGCGTTCACCCCGCGGTGGCTGAAGCGCACGCCGGTCGCGCCGCGCGAGAACGCGAACAGGACGGCGTGCATCAGCTTGCCGAAAGGGAACCACACCAGCAGCAGATCCAGAGACAGCAGGTGCACCGCCAGAGGGCCGCGATAGAGGGGGCGGTCGTGTGCCAGGATCGCCGCAGAGGGCTCGATCAAGACCGCCATGCCGGTCAAGACGGGCAGGAAGACGACGGCCCAGGTCAACCAGTCGAGCGTGTTCGAGATCTTCTTGCGCACCGGATCGGTGATGCGCAACAGCAGGGCCAGGAGCAGGGAGGTGACGGTCGCAGCCGCGGCCAGATACATCACGAAGTCGGGCAAGGCCGGCCACCCCAGGCCGGTGACCCGGCGCATGAATTCGATGTGCGGCGCGTAGCCGAAAAACACCAGGGCCAGGCCGAGGTGGAAGACGTAGCCGTTGACCGTGACCAGGCGCGTGCTCTGCGCAAATCCCCGGCGCGGCCACATGCCGCGCAGGATGCCGCGCAGCGCCGCCTGAACCCCCGAAGGCGCGCCGGCTCGGGGCGGCGATAGATCGGGCAAACGCGGCAGGCGCAGCACGCCGGCCAGACGCCACAGCGTGCCCAGCACGAACACAGCCAAGGCCAAGCCTAGCGCCGGGCCACGGGCGAAATCGAGCAAGTCCACGGATGATTCCTCTCGCAGGGGTCGCAGTCGCCTGAGGTGGACATCGGCAGCGAACCTGGCCGAACGCCGCGCCGCCGCCCCGATGTCCCGATGCCCCGATCCCCGATCCCCGATCCCCGATCCCCGATCCCCGAAAGCCTACGCCTGCGGCCTTCGGTGACTTTGACCTGAATCAACACGCAGCGCGCGCCGCGGCACGGGCTCGCCTTCGCCTGCGCCGGTGCCAGGATCTCGCCTGACAGCGCAGCGCTGGACATTCGATATAGTCGAGCGCCTTTTGATTGATGAAACTCAAGCCTGCCAGCACGCCATTGGCGCAGCATGGACAGCGATGTTGTGGCGCAATGCCTCGTCAGGGAGCCCATCATGGAACTTCAGTTCGAAGTCGAGAATCTTCAATGCGGCGGTTGCGCGCAGACGATTGAAGACGCCCTGCGCGCCGATGCGCGCGTGAGCCGCGTCGCTGTCGATTTGTCGCGCCACGTGGTGGCCGTCGAAGCCGCAGCCGATATGCGGCAGGACCTCGCCGCCACGCTGGCGCGCCTGGGTTATCCGCAGAAGGGCTCGGTCGAGGGTCTGCGCGCGGCAGTGGCCGTGGCCAAGTCCTTCGTCAGCCGCGCCATGGGCCGCCTGTCCGAACGCAACTAGACGAGCTGCAGCAGTTCAGGCCGCGGCCGGGGTACGGCTGGAGTCGGCCCGTTGCTGTCGCAATTGATTCTGGGCGAGCACCTCGAGATCGACCTGGCCCGCATGCGCAAGGCCCATGTCGAGATGCTGTGCGAGCTGCTCGAGCCGGGCACGAACATGGTGCCCTCGGCAGGCAACGATGCGCCCCGTTCGCGGCGGACGATGCGGTGACTGCGAGTCCGCAAGTTCAGGAGGGCGTGAGTAGCGGCGGTCGCGACGCGGCCGCCGTCTTGCTGAGCGCGCGCGGCCTGTGCAAGACCTACGGCATGGGCGAGGTCACGGTGCATGCCCTGCGCGATGTCGACCTGGACCTGCGCGCCGGTGAGTTGCTGGTGCTGCTGGGCGCCTCGGGCAGCGGCAAGTCGACGCTGCTGAATATCCTCGGCGGCCTGGATGTGGCGACCAGCGGGACGGTGCAGTATTTCGACGGCCAGCATGACCTGCGCCTGGACGAACTCGACAGCGACGCCCTGACCGAATACCGGCGCGCGCACATCGGCTTCGTGTTCCAGTTCTACAACCTGATCCCGAGCCTGACCGCACGCGAGAACGTCGCGCTCGTGACTGACATCGCGACGGATGGAATGTCGCCCGACGATGCGCTGAGACTTGTCGGCCTCGAACAACGGCTCGACCACTTTCCGTCGCAGCTTTCCGGCGGCGAGCAGCAGCGCGTGGCGATCGCGCGGGCCGTCGCCAAGCAGCCCGACGTGCTGTTCTGCGATGAGCCGACCGGCGCGCTCGATGCCGAGACCGGCAGGCTGGTGCTGCGCGTGCTCGACCAGGTCAATCGCGAGACCGGCGCGACGATCGCGATCATCACCCACAACGCCGCGATCGGCGCGCTCGGCGACACGGTGCTGCGCATGAGCAGCGGCGAAATCGTCGAGCGCAAGCGCAACGCGCAGCGTGCCAGCGTCGACGAGATCGCATGGTGAGGCGCTTGCCATGCAGGCGTTGAACCGCAAACTGCTGCGCGAGCTCTGGCAACTCAAGGGCCAGATGACTTCGATCGCCCTGGTGGTGGCCACCGGCATCATGACCGTGCTCACCATGCGCGGCAGCTACGACTCGCTGGTGCAGGCGCAGCAGTCGTACTACCGGCAGTCGAGATTCGCCGATGTCTGGGCGCCGCTCAAGCGCGCACCCGAAGGACTTCGCGAGCGGATCCAGGCGATCCCCGGCGTGGCCGCGGTCGACACCCGCGTCAGCTTCTTCGCCACGCTCGACCTGGACGGCCTGGACGCGCCGGCACAGGCGCGCCTGGTGTCGTTGCCGGAACAACACCGCCCTGTGCTCAACGACATCCGCATCCGCAGCGGCCGCTACCTCGCGCCGGGCGCGGCGAGCGAGGTGCTGATCAGCAGCAAGTTCGCGCAGGCACGCGCGCTGCGGCCCGGCGACACGCTGCGGGCGATCATCAACGGTCGCGCCCGCGATCTGAACATCGTCGGCATCGCCATCTCGCCCGAACACACCTATGCCGTTCCACCCGGTTCGCTGTACCCGGACGACCAACGCTACGGCGTGCTGTGGATGAGCCGCAAAGTCCTGGGCCCGGCCTACGACATGGACGGTGCGTTCAACGAGGCGCTGGTCACGCTGGCCCCGCTGGCTGACCCGCAGGCGGTGCTGGCGCGCATGGATACCCTGCTCGACCCCTACGGCGGCCTCGGCGCCTACCTGCGCAAAGACCAGGCCTCGCACGCGATCCTGCAGGGCGAACTCGACGGCAACAAGGTGATGGGCACGGCCATTCCCGCGGTGTTCCTGGGCGTGGCGGCGTTCCTGCTCAATATCGTGTTGTCGCGGCTGATCGCCACCCAGCGCACCGAGATCGCGGTGCTGAAGGCGTTCGGCTACCGCAGCCGCGAAGTCGCGTCGCACTACCTGCTGTTCGCCATGGCTGCGGTGGTCCTGGGCGCGGCGATCGGCGCCGCCGCGGGAGCCCTGGTCGGCCGCGCCTACGTCGAGGTGTACGGCGCCTATTTCGACTTTCCGCGGCTGGACTACCGGCTGAGCCCGCTGCTGCTCGTCATCGCCACCGCGGTCAGCGTCGCGGCCGCCGCGGCCGGGGCATTGCTTGCAGTGAGGCGGGCTGCGGTGTTGCCC
>JBAQUQ010000061.1:0-2308 GCA_049297615.1 Burkholderiaceae bacterium | reverse complement strand
GTCGGGGACCCGCCCGCGCAGCTGCTGCGCGAGGATGGGGCTGTACCAGTGGTAATCGGCCGCAGCGCGCGCGCACGCCACCGCGCCGGCGTCGACGTCCAGGCCGGCGAGCGCCGCTTCCAGGGCGCGCCTGTCGAAGGCCTCACCCGGCCGATAGGGGGTGCTCATGGAGTGCAACTGTGCCAGCAACGGCGCCGGGAGCTATCGCGCAGGGCGAGGTCAATCCAGCGTGCGCCGATACCTCGCCAGCGCCAGCGCCGCGGCGCCGAGCAGGAAGGCGAGCATGGGCCACAACTCGGGCAGCACTTGCACCAAGCTGTTGCCCTTGAGCATGATGCCGCGCACGATGCGCAGGAAGTGGGTCAGCGGCAGCACTTCGCCCAGGTGCTGGGCCCACTGCGGCATGCCGCGAAACGGGAACATGAAGCCCGACAGCAGCATCGAGGGCAGGAAGAAAAAGAAGGTCATCTGCATGGCCTGCAACTGATTGCGCGCGAGCGTGCTGAAGGTGAAGCCGATCGCCAGATTGGCGAGCATGAACAGGCCGATCATGACGCTGAGCAGGATCACGCTGCCGACCATCGGCACTTCGAACAGCAGCCACGCCGCGGCGAGGATGACGCTGAGCTGGATATAGCCGATCACGACATACGGCAGGATCTTGCCGGCCATCACTTCGAAGGGCCGCACCGGCGTGGCGAGCAGGTTTTCCATGGTGCCGCGCTCGCGCTCGCGCGTCATCGCCAGACCGGTGAGCATGACCATCGTCATCGTCAGGATCGTCCCGATCAGGCCGGGCACGATGTTGTAGCGCGACAGGCCCTCGGGGTTGTAGCGGCGGTGGATGCGCAACTCGTAAGGCGCTGCGCCCACCTGTAATGAGCGCAGCGGTCCGGTCAGATCGCGCGCCAGTGCCTGGTCGGCCACGCTCGCGAGCGCTGCAATCGCATTGCCCGATGCCGAGGGGTCGGTGGCGTCCACCGCGACGAGCACGGCAGGCCTTTCGCCGCGGATCACGCGGCGTGAAAAGTCGCCCGGGATGACGATCATGAACTGCACCTCGCCGGTCTCGACCAGGGCCTCGGCCTGGGTCTCGCTGGCCGGCAGGTGGGTGACGCGAAAGTAGCCGGTGTTTTGCAACGCCGCCGACAGGCTCCGCGCCAGCGGCCCGGTGTCGGCGGAGACGATCGCCGTGGGCAAGCCCTTGGGGTCGGTATTGATCGCGTAGCCGAACAGCACGAGTTGCAGGACGGGAACGCCTACCGCCATCGCGAACGTCATGCGGTCGCGCAGCATTTGCTGGAATTCCTTGATGAAGACGGCGAGTGCGCGCTGCACCGAAAAACGCTTCATATCGAAAGCGCCTGGTCCGCGTCGATCGCGGCATTGTCCTTGGCGGTGGCGATCAGGCTGATGAACACGTCTTCGAGGTTCGCCTGCGCGCGCGTCCACACCAGGCCGGGGCGGCCGCGCCAAGGCGCGACCGCGGCGTCGAGCTGGGCTTCAACCTGGCCCGCGACGTGCAAGGCGTTGCCGAATGCGGCGACGCTCAACACGCCCGGCGCGGCCTTGAGAGGCTCGACCAGGGCATGCAGCTGCGCGCCTTGCACGGCCCACACCTTCAGGGCCGCGTCGGCGATGATTTCGGCTTCGGTGCCGCGCGCGAGCAACTTGCCATTGGCGATATAGATCAGTTCATGGCAGCGCTCGGCTTCGTCCATGTAATGCGTCGACACCAGGACGGTGACGCCCTGCGCAGCCAGGCCGTGGATCTGGTCCCAGAAATCGCGCCGCGCTTTCGGATCGACGCCGGCCGTGGGCTCGTCGAGCAGAAGCAGGCGCGGCTCGTGCATCAGGCAGGCGGCCAGCGCGAGGCGCTGCTTCCAGCCGCCCGACAGCGACCCGGCGAGCTGCTTCTGGCGCTGCGCCAAACCCAGGCGCTCGAGCGTGCGGTTCACCGCAGCGCGGCGTTCGCGCAACTGGTACAGGCGCGCGACGAAGTCGAGGTTCTCGCGGATCGACAAGTCATCGTACAGGCCGAACTTCTGCGTCATGTAGCCGACTTCGCGGCGGATTTGATCGGTGTGCGTGCCCAGCGGAAATCCCAGGCAGTGGCCCTGGCCGGCGTCGGGCCTCAACAGGCCGCACAGCATGCGCATCGTCGTCGTTTTGCCGCTGCCATTCGGTCCGAGAAAGCCGCAGATGCGCCCGGGGCGCAGGCGCAGCGCCATGTCTTCGACGACGGCACGCCCGCCATAGCGTTTCGTCAGGCCGCGAACGTCGATCGCCCATTCGCCGTTGGGTGCCG
>JBAQUQ010000060.1:0-2198 GCA_049297615.1 Burkholderiaceae bacterium | reverse complement strand
CCGTGCCGAGTGCCGCGCAGCCCGAACCGCAGGCCGCCGCCGTTGCCGCGCCGGCCCAAAGCAGCGACGACGCCGCGAGCGAAACACCGAACGAAGCTCCCGAAGCCGAGCCGATCGAAGGCGACGCTGGCTGACGGTCTGCTGGCCGATGCGTCGGTGCAGCCTCATTGTTCCAAGTCAAGGTCGCACGCTGCCCCCGCGCCTATGCTGGAGGCCACAGGACGCCGCATGACTTCGACTCCAGCTCCAATCGACCCCGCTTCGGCACTGGCGTCCGGCGGCGGCTTCGACGTGCTCGACGCCTGCCATCGCCAGACCCTGCTCATGCTGGACAAGCTCAGCGCCCTGGCGCCGCGCCTTGCGAGCCAGGGTGCCGACGCGCAGACGCGCGCGATGGCCGCGGAAATCGTCCACTTCTTCTCGACCACGGCGCGCGCCCACCACGAAGACGAAGAGCGCCACGTCTTCCCGGCGATGGCGACCTGCGGCGACCCGCAGGTCGTGCAGGCGGTTCTCAGGCTGCAACAGGACCACAACTGGCTCGAAGAAGACTGGATGGAGATCTCGCCGCAAGTCGACGCCGTGGCCTGCGGCCTGTCCTGGTACGACCTGGACCTGTTGCGCGAGGGCGTGGAAATCTTCGCCGCGCTGTCGCGCGACCACATCGCGCTCGAAGAGTCGGTCATCTACCCGCAGGCGCGCGTGCGCCTGGGCGCGGGCGAGCAGCGCGAGATGGGCCGCGAAATGGCCGCGCGCCGGCGCACCCGGCGTGGCGCCAAGTGAGCCCCAAGTGAGCGCCAAGTGAGTGCCTGTTGAGTGCCTGTTGAGTGCCAGCGATCGAATCAAGTGAAGCTCGACGCCTTCAACCACCTGTTCCCGCGCAAGTACTACGAGCGCATGCTCGCTGTCGCGCCCAATGGCAAGGACATGCACAAGCGCGTGCGCGAAATTCCCTGCATCGTCGATCTGGACGAACGCTTTCGCATCATGGACCGCTTCGGCGCCGACTACGCCCAGGTGATCTGCCTGCCCTCGCCGCCGATCGAAGTGTTCGGGCCGGCGCCGCTTTCGAGCGAGCTCGCCGCCCTGGCCAATGACGGCCTGGCCGAGCTGGTGCGCCGCTACCCGAAACGCTTTCCGGGTTTCGTCGCGTCCCTGCCGATGAACGATCCCGAGGGTCTGTTGCGCGAAGCAAGGCGTGCCGTGCGCGAACTCGGCGCGCTGGGCGTGCAGGTCTTCAGCAATGTGCTGGGCAAGCCGCTCACCGCGCCCGAGACGATGCCGCTGTTCGACCTGATGGCCGAACTCGACCTGCCGATCTGGTTGCACCCGGCGCGCGGCGCCGATACGCCCGACTACGCCGGCGAATCGAAGAGCCACTACGAGATCTGGTGGACTTTCGGCTGGCCCTACGAGACCAGTGCGGCGATGGCCCACATCGTCTTCGCCGGCCTGTTCGACAAGCATCCGCGGCTGAAAATCATCACCCACCACATGGGCGGCATGATTCCCTACTTCGAAGGCCGCGTCGGCCCGGGCTGGGACCAGCTCGGCTCACGCACCTCGGACGAAGACTACACGCAACTGCTGCGCCGGCTGAAGAAACGCCCGCTCGATTACTTTCGCATGTTCTACGCCGACACGGCCCTGTTCGGCGCCTGGGAGGCGACGAAGTGCGGGCTGAAGTTCTTCGGGGCGGATCATGTGCTGTTTGCGTCCGACGCGCCCTTCGATCCGGAGCAGGGCTCGATGTACACGCGAACGACCATCGAAATCGTCGAGCGGCTCGACCTCGCGCCGCACGAGCGCCACGCCGTCTACGAGGGCAACTTGCGGCGCCTGTGCAAACTCGCCTGATGCGCCATGGGACTGCTGATTGAAGGCGTCTGGCGCGATCAGTGGTACGACACCGCGGCCACGGGCGGGCGTTTCCTGCGGCCGCGCACGAGCTTTCGCAACTGGGTGACGCGCGACGGAAGCGCCGGTCCCAGCGGCGCCGCGGGCTTCGCTGCCGAGCCGGGGCGCTATCACCTCTACGTCAGCCTGGCCTGCCCCTGGGCGCATCGCAGCCTCATCATGCGCGCGCTCAAAGGCCTCGCGGATCTGGTCTCGATCTCGGTCGTGCACTGGCGCATGCTCGAGCAGGGCTGGACCTTCGACGCCGGCCCCGGCGTGATCGCCGACCCGGTTCTCGGCGC
>JBAQUQ010000059.1:0-15619 GCA_049297615.1 Burkholderiaceae bacterium | reverse complement strand
GTTCTGGGCGACGAAGCGGAGCAAGCCAACGCGCTGCGCCTGCTCGGCCGCGCCAGCACGAAGGCGGGCAAGACGGAAGAGGCCGCCCAGGCCTTGTCGCGCGCCCTGCAAATCGACCGCGAACTCGGCCTGCCCGAGCGCATCGCCCTGGACCTGATGCACTCTGGCGAAAACGAAGAGCGCCGCGGGCAAGCGGCGGCGGCGCGGGAGTTCTACGAGCGGGCGCTGCAGGTGAGTCTGGCCGCCGGTCTCCCCACACTTGTGGATGCGCTGCGTGCTCTGCTGGAGAAGAATCCCGGCAATGCCCTTCCACGCTGACTGCGGGTGCGCAGGGGCCCGATTGCATGCGCCGCGGCTGGACAAGTTGCCCCTAGAGGAACATATTCGCGTTGCACCGCCAGCCGCTTTTGCCGATCCATGCATCGCGAGCGAACAAGGCGACAGGTCCTGCCGCTGTACCAACCAACGAGGAGACATCGCATGTACACACGACCAGTAGTTTCAGGCGTTTCCATTGCCTCGGTGCTTGCCGGAGTCGCGCTTGCAGGATGCGCGCAGATGTCTTCGGCGCCGATGGTCGTGGCCGTCGCAAATCCATGCGCCGGTGACGAGCTTAACGTCATGGTTAGCGTGACAAGTGCCTGCACCATTTCGATCGACAAGCCGGATCTTGTAATGCCACAGGGCAAAAAGAACATCCGGATCAGATGGATTCTCGATGCGAGTTCAAGCCAGCAATTCAAGTTCCCCAGAGCAGACGGGATCCTCCTCAAGGATCCAGGCGATCATGACGATGAGCAGTTCCGTGAACGCAGGACAGAGGGCAATGACAGGCGCTATCACTGGTGCAACAAGAACAGCAAGATTCGCAGATACGAGTACCAGATTACTGTCATGAAAGATGACGGCACTCGCTGTACCCCCCTGGATCCTTGGATCTCGAACCGCTAGAAGCCCCACCCGGCCCTGACTCCGCTCGAGCCCCAGTCGCGGGCCTATCCTAGCGCCGGGAGCATCTCGTCATGAATATCAGTATTTGTCCAGGGACGTATGCCAGTCACGCGGGCAGCATCCCGCGAACCCGCGCCAAGGCCTGGCCCAATTCCGACTCGGGACCCGCACCACATTCGATGGCCAATTCTTGCGCCTGCCCAAATGCGCTGCCGGTATCAGCGCCGGTCAGCAGTAGCGCTTCGGCCCGTTGACAAAGCAGCACGCCAAGACTAATGCGATCCGACACATCGCGAAGCCTTTGTTCCCCGGTTTCGAGGCAATCGAGCGCCAGATCGAAGCGACCCTCATGCGCGTGCAGCAAACCCAGGTAGCCCAGGACCTGCCCTTCAGAGCGCTTGTCTTCCATCCGGCGGGCAACGACCAGCGCCGCCTGGTAGCTCGCCCGCGCATTGGCGTCGCTCAATGATTCGCAGACCAGCCCGAGGTTGCATAACACGACGCACTCGAGCCTCGCATAGCCAAGCTCTCTGGCGATGACCAGCGCAGCTTCGAATTGAAGTCGGCCTTCCCGAGGTCGGCCCTGGGTCTGGTGCAAGTAACCCAAATTGCACAGCATATTGCCTTCCCATTGACGGTCACCGACCTCGCGCGCCGCCTGGAGCGCCGCTTCGTAGTCAGCGCGCGCCTCGTTCATCTTGCCCTGGTTCGCGTGCAGGTTTCCCAGGTTACCGCGCAGACCACCCTCCCAGCGTCGATCCGACGCCGCGCGCGCGACAGCCAGGGCCGCTTCGTAGTTCGCGCGCGCTTCGTCTATCCGTCCCATCTCGTTGTGCAATGACCCGAGGGCACTCAGCACTTCGCACTCGAGCGACGGATCCTGCAACACTCTGACTCGCACCAAGGCCGCCGCAAGAAGCGTTTTGCCCTCGTCGGTGCGGCCGAGGTGACGATGCAAGTCGCCCAGGTGGCACAAAACAAGCACCTCGCACTGGCGATCTTCATTCCCGCGTGCCAGTTCTAGCGCGCTGCCAAAATGGCGCAGCGCGGCGTTCATCTGCCCTGCTCCTTCCAGTGCAATACCGGCCACGCAGTCGGCGCGTGCCCGTCCACCGGCCGACAGGCCAGGCGTGGCGAGCGCCATGCATGCCAGCTCATGACCCACCGTGAAGGGGCCGCGCCGCCTGAGCGCAGCCCAAGCGCCCTCCAGCGCCCCGACTGCGGCCTGCGCATTGCCCGCCACTGCAGCGCGGCGGCACGCCACCACCAAGTTATCGATCTCGACGCACCCGTCGGCGACAGCGCGCTGCTCACCAAGAGCTGCAAAGTAAGCTGCGTGCCGCGCCTGCGCAGACGCCTGAGCTTGCGGCCCGCTCCTGGCAATGTGCCCCGGCGTGCGCAGATGTTCGGCGGCGTACTCCTGCATGCTGACGAGCAGGTCGAAACGGCCGTTGCCGTGCTTGCGCACGAACGACTTGTCGACCAGCGACTGGAGCACGTCGGTCGGCCATGGCACGGCGTCGAACGCCGCAAGGTCGAGCACTGCTTCGGCCGCTTCGAGCGTGAAGCCGCCTTCGAACACCGACAACTGCGCGAGCGCGGCGCGTTCGGACGGCCTCAGCAGTTCCCACGACCAGTCGAACGTGGCGCGCAGCGTCGCCTGGCGGTCGTGGCGCTTGCCGCTCGAGGCGAGGAGCTTGAAACGCTCGCTCATGCGCGCGAGCAACTTGCTCGGCGAGAGCACGCGCACGCGCGCCGCAGCGAGTTCGATCGCCAGCGGCAGGCCGTCGAGCAGCTTTACCAGGGGCAGGATCGCGGCCTGATCATCCACGCTCGGCTGAAAATCGGCGCGCGCCGACTCTGCGCGCCGCACGAACAGCGCCGCGGCGTCGGACGGTTGGAGCGGCGGCAACGCGAGCACCTCTTCGCCGGCCAGGTCCAGCACTTCGCGACTGGTGACGAGGAAGCGTGCTTCGTCGGCGCGGTCAAGCCAGCGGCCCAGCGTGTCGTCGACGTGGCGCGACACCTGTTCGAAATTGTCGAGGATCACCAGGCAGACGCCGCGGCCGGCAATCGCATTGCCCAGTTGCACGACCGGGTCGTCGCGGCCGAGTGGCACCCCGAGCGCTGCGGCGACCGCAAGCACGATGCCGTCGAGGCCGTGCGCCTGCGACAAATCGCAGAACCACACGCCACCGGGAAAGTCCCCGAGCCAGGCCCAGCTGAAGTGCACCGCCAGACGCGTCTTTCCCGTACCACCCATGCCAAGTACGCTGACCAGGCGTGCGCCCGCATCGAAACGACGCGCCAGTTCAAGCTGCGCGTCATGCCGGTCGACGAAGTCGTCGCGCTCGGCAGGAAGGCTGTGCTTGATCTGCCGCGCCGGCAACCACAGACCGTTCCGCAGCACGACGCGGTACGCCTTGGCAGCATCCATCGGTGGTGTGAATGGTGCCGGCTCGTGCGCCGAATCGGCGCCACCGGCCTCGAACAACTCGACCGGTTCTGCGATGCCTTTGAATCGCCAGTGGCCATGCGAATGTGTTCGCCAACGCGTGCCGACCAGCGCTTGGCGCGCATCGGCCGTCAACAGCGTCTGGCCACCGAGCGCGAGGGCCATCACGCGCGCCGCGATCGGCTTGGCCAGGCCCTCGACTTCGATCAGCTTCGCACCGAGCGCCACATCCGGCGCGCTGTTCTCGCGCAACGTCACGGGCCCGACGTGCAGCCCGGCGCGTGCCTGCAGCGGCACCGGTAGGCGCGCCAATGCCGCGTGGTAGTCGAGCGCATAGCCGACGGCGTCGTCGGCTCTCTCGAAAAGGAGTAGCAAGCCGTCGGTCTTCTCGATCTCCCGGCCGCGCCAGCGCGGCAACAGGTCCCGCGCCGCGCGGTCGTGCGCAGCCCACAGTGCCGAACTCGCTGCGTCGCCCATCTGTTCGACAAGACGCGTGCTGTCGACCACGTCGGTGAGGAGGAGCGCGCGCTTGTCGCTCATGACCGAAGACTGTAGGGCGATTCAGCGCTGCACATCAAACAGCGGCCAACTATCCGGCATGCCCTTGAGTGCTTGCTCGCCGTGCTCGGCAAAGACGAGGTCGGAGCCCGAGACGGCACGAAAATTGGTGACGCTGCGACCCGCCGGCGTCCATGACAGCTCGCTAAGAAGGCAACCTTGGGCAGCTGGCCGCTCGGCCGGCGTCGAGTGCCGCGAGTGCCTGCGCAATCGAGACGCCCAGCCGTCCCACGGCCTGGCGGTGGCCCGCGGCGAGCGCCGCTGCGCCGGCACCAACGCTTTGCTCGTGCACGCTTCGGCAACGCAGCGCCGGTGTGTCGCCGCCCGCGAGCAAGGTCCATTGCGCGACCAGGGTGCTGCGTCCCGGTGTCGAATCGAAACGATGCACGTCCACTTCGATGCGCCAGTCCTTGCGGCCCGCGGCCGGCGCAGCGCCAGGCGCGCCCAGGGCTGCGGTCAAGTGCTCAGCCAGCGCCGCGCGAATTTCGTCGTTCAAGGGCGCGATCCAGCGCTCCTGTTCGAGAACGGCGAGCGTGTCGTCGGCGCGGCGCACCACGAATTGCGGCTGGTCGACTTGCGCGGGGATGGTGACGGGCAGCAGCTGCCAAGCCGGCAGCACCGGCAGCACGGCGCCTGGCGCCGCAGCTGCGCCGGCCAGGGGCGGCAAGAGGCTGTGGAAGCGCGGCGGCGCCTGCGAACTGCACGCCGCCAGCAGCAGCACTGCGCCGGACAAGGCAATTTTCATCGCGGCCCTCTGGATTTCATTGGCACCCCTGCCGTTCATTGGCGCCCCTGCGGGGCGAGCGGCCCCACGTCGGCGTCGGCCGGTTTGCCGCGCAACAGCGATTCGGGGTGCAGTTGCAGATAGTCGCCGAGCACGCGCAGGGCACGCGCGGCGCGCTGGATTTCGGCCAGGGCCTGGTTGGCGTTGCGCTGCAGCGGCGCGTCGGGCCGGCTGAGATTGCGGTCCAGGGTGTCGAGCGTTGCCTGCACCGACTTGAGCGAGCGCTGCACCTCGGCCAGCATCTCCTGGGCCTGCGGCGAAAGCTGCTCGATGGCGCTGTTCGCACTCGACAGCACCTGCTGCAGCTGGGGCGCGAGCTGCTGGACCGCGAGGTTCGCGCTCGTCAGGGTCTGCTCCAATGCGCCCGCCGCAGAACCCGCGCTGCGCAGTGTGTCCTGGAGCGTGCCGGTCGCCGCGCTAGTGTTCTTCAGCGTGTCCTCGAGGTTCGCGCCGATCTGCTCGAAATTGATGCGAGCGATGCGCTCGAGGATCTCCGACACCTGGGGCTGCAAGTCCCCGGTGCCGCCGGGCAGGGAGGGAATCGTCGGCGTTGGCGTGGACACGTCGAGCGTCGCCTTCGGCGCCTTGGCGACGATGTCCAGCGCCACATAGGGCTGGCCGGTCAGCAAATTTCCGCTCTTCAACTGGGCGCGCATGCCGCGCTCGACGAGCTGCCTGAGAAACAAGGCGTCGGACTGCTCGGCAGCGCCCAGGGGCGCCATGAAGTCGCGGCGCGCGTCGCCCAGGCGCGCCGGAAATATTTCCGCCACCACCTCGACCGGAAAGCGCTGGGTGCGCGCGTCGTATTGCATCGCCACCGAAAGCACGCTGCCGATCTCGGCACCGAGCAGTTCCACCGGCGCGCCCACCGCCAGGCCGCGCATGCTGGGTGAGAACAGCATGCGCACGCGCTGTGCAGGCCCGTCGGGCGGCGCCATCGCGGACTTGCGGTCGGCGTACAACACGAAGCGCTGGCCGCTCTGGGCGAGCGGTGCGGGCTGCCCCTTCTGCGCGCCCGGCGCGGCCGCGAAAGCGATGCCCCCCGCGACGAGCGCCGCCAGCGATTCGGTGTTGACGGTCAGGCCCGCCGCATTGACCGACATGTCGATGCCGCTCGCGTTCCAGAAGCGCGAGGCCTGCGTCACCAGCGCTTCATTGGGCGACTCGACAAAGACCTGCACGTCCACGCCGTCGCGCTTGGGGTCCAGCGAGTAGCCCACGACGCGCCCGACGCGTGTGCGCCGGTAATAAACCGGGGAGCCTACTTCGAGAGAACCGAGGTCGGAAGCGTTGAGCACGAAGCTGCGCCCGGGCTCGCCGCGTTGCACGAAGGGGGGCACCTCCAGACCGGTGAAATGCGTTTCCTCCTGGCCCGTCTCGCCGGCGTCGGCGCCGATGTAGACACCCGAGAACAATGTGCCCAGGCCACTGATGCCGGCGGTGCCGATGCGCGGGCGCACCACCCAGAAACCGGTATCGGCCACCGCCAGGGAGGACGCGCTCTTGTCCAGGCGCACGGTCACGAGCACGCGGCCGCGGTCCGGGCTCAGACCCACTTTGTTGACTCGCCCGACCACCACTTCCTTGTAGCGCACCTCGGTGCGGCCGGGTTCCAGGCCTTCTGCGTTTCGAAACGTGATCGTGATCAGCGGCCCGGCCTGCAGCAGGGTGCGCGCGACAAGCACGATGCCGGCGAGCAAGGCCACCAGGGGCACGATCCACACGAGAGAGAAACGCAGGCGATTCGCACGCACGATCACCGGCGCGGGGAAGGGTGCACGCGCCGCTGCCGGCTTGGTGTCGCGGCTCGGCGCCGGCGCGGGTTGACCGGGATCAACGGGGTCGGTCATGACGCGCGGCCAGCCCTTGTCGGGCTCGGCGTCGCACCCACATGGCGCGCGCGGCGCGTGCGGCGCCGCGGAATCGGCACCACGGGTTCATCGTCTTCGGGCCAGATCAGGCGCGGGTCGAAACTCGCCGCGGCGAGCATGGTCGCAATCACGACCGCGCCGAACGCCAGCAGGCCGGCCTCGGGGCTCACGCTGGCAAACGCGCCAAAGCGCACCATGCCGACCAGGATGACGACGACGAACACGTCGAGCATCGACCAATGGCCCACGGTTTCGAGCACCCGGTACAGGCGTGCGCGCTCGAACTGACGCCAGCGCGAGCGCAATTTCGCGGTGACGACGAGCAATGCGAGCGCAGCGATCTTCAGGATCGGCACGGCAATGCTGGCGATGAAGACGATGGCCGCGAGCTCCCACGAACCGGAGTGCCACAACTCGCCGATGCCGCCCAGGATGGTGTGTTCATGCTTGCCCAGCACGCTGGCCGTGCCCATGACGGGCAGGGTATTGGCCGGAATGTAGAGCAGCACGGCGGCCACCAGGTAGGCCACGGTACGCTGCAGGCTATAGGGTTTTCGCGCGTGCAGGGCGAACAGGCAGCGCGGGCAGCGCGGCGTGTCGCCACCGCGCTGCGAAACCTGCGACACCATGCCGCAACATTCGCAGCCCCACAAGCCGAGCGAGCGAGCGCTGACCACGCCGGCGCTCATGTCGACCCCTGGGCTGCCCTGCTCCGAAGCCGCTCCCCCGAGGGAAGATTCGCTGGCTTGCCCCGGCGCGGCGCTCATGCCCCGAGCCTCTCGGCTCGCCACCACAAGCCATGCAGCCCAGCCACATGTTCGGCCGTCAGCAAGACCGTCAGCGCCGCGTAGGAAAAAATGCCCGCGCCCGGCACCACGCTGGCCATGCCGGCGCTGCGCACGATGGCCACCAAGGTGCCGAGCAGAAACACCTCGACCATGCTCCAGCGCGTCACCCAATGCAGCGCGCGCATCGCCGGCAGGAATGCCGCCGAACGCCTGCCGAGCACGAGCGGCACCAGCACCCACAGGCGCAGCACGATCACGATCAGCGGAAAGCCGAACGCCGTGGCTCCGGCCAGCACAGCCACGGCGTGTTCACCGCTGTCCCAGGTCTGCGCAATCGCCTGCGGCAGAGTCGCTTCGACGCTGATTCCACCGAGGTCGAGCGTCACGATGTCGAACAGGTTGCCCATGATGAATACGATCAGCGCAGCCAGCGCCAGGGCCAGCAAGCCATCGGGCCCTAGCCGGTGACCGCGCCCGAGCAAGGTGCCGCAGCGCGTGCAGCGCGCCACCTCGTGCACGGCCAGGGCCTGGCGCGCGTGCACGGCGTCGCATTCTTCGCAGACCACCAAGGCGGGGTAGATGGCAACGCGCTCGCCGCGACGGTCCGGGTGGTCCACCCATCCGAGGCGCCAGAGCAGCCGCTCCAGGATCAGGCCCATGGCTGGGGCACCTGGGCGTCGAGCAAGCTCGGGGCGTTTGCTCAGGAGTTGTTCCGCCACGGCACGAATGCGCATGAGTCGATTCTGCACGGTTCGACGCTGTCGCGTCCAAGCCCGGCACTCAAGGCGACGGCGAAGCGGCGGTGGCCGCCGAAGCCGCGTGTGCGGCGGTCGCCGAAGCCGCGCGTGCGTCGGCCGCCTGTTGTTCGAGGCGTTGGATGTCGGCGCTGAGCCGGCCCGCGATCAACCCCACCAGCTCGAAGCCGAACGAGGGATTCTGGAAATAGAGCTGGTGCAAGTCGCTTTCGCCGATCGTGAGCACGCGGCAGCGCTCGGCGCAGCGCGCGGTGAGCGTGCGGCGCCGGTCCGGCGAGAAGAAGGCGATCTCGCCGAAGATGGCCCCGGGCGGCACGGACACGCCGATCTCGACGAGTTCGATGCGCCCTTCGGCGAGGAAGTAGAGCAGGTCGGCGGGGTCGCCCTTGTTGAACAACACCGTCCCCGCCTTCAGGTCCCGGCGCTTCATATACGGCTTGAGCCACACGCCCGACAGGTCGCCGCGCGCCGCGGCGCGCGTCACGCGGCGCGTCAGCTTGATCATCTCGATCGCGCGGTAGATATTGATCGGCAGCAGCAGGCCGTGCAGCGCCATCATCGGCAGCGAAGGGTAGAGCAATCCGTAGGAGAAGAAACCGACATTGCTGCCCACCGCGAGCCAGCGCAGCGGCACCATGAGTCGCAGGAACGAACTGATGATCGTCAGCGCCGAGGCCACCGCCGCCGAAGCGAGCGCGAGCATGCCGGTGGGCGTGGCCAGTGCAGCCTCGACGGTGGCCACCGCGATCGCCAGGATTTCGGTCATCGAGATTTGCATTGTTCGCCCTGAGCGGTGCGCCGGCCGGCGCGCCGCCTTCGGCATTGCTTGTGGAGGGATGCTGCGGCTCGATTATCCGGTGTGGCCGCAATGCCCCCCGCACAGGCCGTCGATACCTCGTCGCAGCGTAGACTGAGGACGCAAACAGGGGCCCGACGATGACACTGAGACGATATTTCATTGCGGTTGCGGGCAGCTGGCTCGCATTGCCGCAAGCGCGGGCGCAACAGGCCGGCCGCACCTACCGGCTGGGATGGCTGGGGTTGGCGGCGCCGCGCGCCGCGCCGTACAACATCGCCTTCGTGAAGCGCCTGGGTGAACTCGGCTTCGTCGAGGGACGCAACCTCGTCATCGAGTTCAGGGGCTCGCCAGGACAAATCGAGCGCCTGCCTCAACTCGCTGCGGAGCTGACGCAGCTGAACTGCGACGTGTATTTTGCGCCCGGCAGCGAACTCAATCTCAACGCCGTCAAGCAGGCCACGCGCGACCAGCCCATCGTCATCGTCAGCAATGACTACGACCCCGTCGCTGCCGGCTACGTCACCAATATGGCCAGGCCTGGCGGGCGCATCACGGGTATTTCGCAATTGCAGACTGAATTGCCCGCGAAGCGCTTGGCACTGTTGAAAGAGCTGCTGCCCAAACTGCGGCGCGTCGGCGTGCTCGCTGACGCATCGACGAGCGGGCAGCTCGAAGTCTCGCGCGACGCTGCCGTTCAGCTCGGGCTCGAGCTGGTGGTCCACCAGTTTGCCAGCTTCCCCTATGAATACGAGGCGGCGTTCGCGGGCTTCACGCGCGGCAAGGCGCAGGCGCTTGTGGCTCTCAGTTCGGCCTTCTTCGTACCGGCGCGAAAGCAAATCCCCGAGTTGGCGCTTGCGCACCGCCTGCCGTCGATCTTCAACAACACCCTGTGGGCCGAAAGCGGCGGCCTGATGTCCTACGGACCCAACTTCTCGGCGTCCTACCGTCGCGCGGCGGAGCAAGTCGCCCAGATTCTCAAGGGGGCGAATCCCGGCGACATGCCGATCGAGCAACCCAATGTCATCGAGATGGTGCTCAATCTCGTGACAGCCAAGGCGCTCGGTTTGACGGTCCCACAGGCGCTGCGGCTCAGGGCGGACGAGGTAATCCGCTAGGCCTCAGGCAAGCACTGCGCCTTGCGCGAACCCATCGACTGCGTCGCCGCTTCACGCGCACCGGGCAGGGGCTCGAGTGCAACAATGCGCGCGGCGAGGCCACAGCAAGGCACCAGCAAAGCAACAGCGAGGCAACCGATACGATGAGGCGACGCGACTTCAATGGCCTGTTCTCGGGCGCCGCCCTCGCCTGGCCGCTGGCGGTGCCGGCGCAGTCGGCGGCCCTGCCAGTGGTCGGGTTTCTCAATGGAGGTTCTCCGGGGCCCTTCGCCCACCTCGTGGCGGCCTACCGCGAAGGGCTCGCCCAGGCCGGCTTCACCGAGGGCCGCAATGTCGCGATCGAGTATCGCTGGGCGGAAGGCCGCTACGAGCGCTTGCCTGAACTCGCTGCGGATCTGGTGCGCCGCCGCGTCGCCGTGCTGGTGACGACCGGCGGCGAGAATTCCACCTTCGCCGCGAAGGCCGCGACGTCGAGCATTCCGATCGTCTTTGCCGCCGGAGGCCATCCGGTGGACCTCGGCTTGGTTGCCAGCCTCGGCCGGCCCGACGCCAATCTGACCGGATTGACGCAATACACCGGGCCGCTCGAAGGCAAGCGCCTCGGGTTGTTGCGCGAACTCGTCCCCAGCGCCGCGACGATCGCGGTGCTCATCAATCCGACCTTTGCCAACGCTGCGGCGCAGTGGCAAGACATCGAGGAGGGCGCGCGCCGCCTCGGCGTGCAACTGCTGCGCCTGCCCGCATCGGCTGAAGCCGACTTCGAGCCTGCCTTTGCAAGCCTCGTGCAGCAGCGGGTGAACGCGCTCCTGGTCAGTGCCGATCCGTTCTTCAATACGCGGCGCGACCGCCTGGTGGCGCTGGCCGCGCGCAACAAGATCCTCGCCATCTACGAGTTCAGGGAATTTACCGCCGCGGGCGGCCTCATGAGCTATGGCACCAACCTGGCCGACGGATATCGCAAGATCGGCGCCTACACCGGCCGCATCCTCCAAGGCAGCAGGCCCGCCGACTTGCCCGTACTGCAACCGACGCGATTCGAGTTCGTGATCAACCTGCGAACCGCCAAGACCCTGGGCATCAAGATTCCGCAAAGCGTGCTGCTCAGAGCCGACGAGGTGATTCGATGACAATGCGCCGGCATTCACCCGCAGCCTGACCCGCGCCGCCGCCCAGGGCGCGAACGCACCGATGCCTGGACCCCTGCCCTCAGCTTCGCAGCCGCTCGCCGTGCACGCCGCGCACAACGCGCATGGCGGCCGGCTGTTCCGCAAGTACCTGCTGCTCATCATCTCGCTCGTCAGCGTCGCGCTGTTGGCTTCGGGGGGCATTGGCCTGTACTTTTCGTACCAGGAAACACGCGCGGCGCTGGGCAGCCTGCAGCACGAAAAGGCGCTCGCCGCGGCGGCGCGCATCGAACAGTACGTGCGCCAGATCTCGCAACAGCTCGGCTATGCCGCCCTGCCCCAGCTCGACGCGTCCGATGTCGAGGCGCGGCGCGTCGAATTCCTCAAGCTGTTGCGCCAGGCCCCCGAAGTGACCGACATCGCCCAGCTCGACGTGACCGGCCACGAAGTGATCGCCGTGTCGCGCCTGGGCATGGACATCGCGGCGTCGGCGAAGAACCGCGCCGCGGACCCGGCGTTTCGCGAGCCGCGGCGCGGCCAGCCGTGGTACGGGCCGGTGTACTTCCGCAAGGAAACCGAGCCCTATATGACGGTGGCGATACGCACCGGCGGCGAAAAGGGCCCGGTCACCGTCGCCGAGGTCAACCTCAAGTTCATCTGGGACGTGGTGTCGCGCATCCGTATCGGCGACAAAGGCAAGGCCTATGTGCTCGACGCGGCCGGCCTGCTGGTGGCCGACCCCGACATCGGCCTGGTGCTGCGCAAGACCGATCTGGCCTCGCTGCCCCATGTGCTGGCGGCGTCCGAGCCGCACAACCCCGACGAGCCGGCGCGGGTCTCGCACGATCTGCGCGGCACGCCGGTGCTCGCCTCGTCGGCGACGATAGAACCGCTGGACTGGAAGGTGTTCGTCGAACAGCCGATCTCCGAGGTCTACGCGAAGTTGAACGCTTCGATCGTGCGCACCGGCTTGCTGTTGCTTGCCGGCATGGCGATCTCGGCCCTGGCCGCGTTGGCCCTGACGCGCAGCATGGTGCGGCCGATCCGCATGCTCGACGAAGGCGCGCGGCGCATCGGCGCGGGCGACCTCGACCAGCAAATTCGCATCAAGACTGGTGACGAACTCGAAGGCCTTGCCGACCAGTTCAACCGCATGACGCAGCGGCTGGCCGAATCGTATGCGGGGCTGGAGCGCAAGGTGGAGGAGCGTACCGCGCAAGTCACCGAGGCCCTGCAGCATCAGACTGCGACGGCACAAGTGCTGGAGGCGATCAGCAACTCGGTGGCCGATGCGCAGCCGGTGTTCGACCGGATCGTCGACAGCGGCATGCGCTTGTTTGCTTCGAGTGCGATGCAGATCAACCTGGTCGGTGCGGATGGTCGCTTGTACCTTGGCGCGCATAGCGCCCCGGTGGGACTGCGCGAATCGGTTGCTGCCCATTTCCCGATGCCGCTCGAAGCGTCGTCAAGCGGGCTGGCGATTCGCGACCGACGCATTCTTCGATTCGGCGACGTCCTCGTGGACGAAGGCGTTCCAGAAGTCACTCGCCGCATCTCCGAAAGTGTAGGGACTCGCTCGTTCGCGGCCGCGCCCATGATCTGGGACGAGAAAGGCATCGGCGCGATCATCATCACGCGCGACACCGTGAGCCCGTTCACGGACAAGGAAATCACCTTGCTCAAGACCTTCGCCGACCAGGCCGTCATCGCCATCCAGAACTCGCGCCTGTTCAACGAAACCAAGACGGCGCTGGAACGGCAGACGGCGACCTCGGAAATCCTGCAGGTGATCGGCAGCTCGGTGGCCGACACCGCGCCGGTGTTCGAAAAAATCATCGACAGTTGCCAGCGCCTGTTTGCCACCGAGCAATTGGGCATCTTCGTCATCGGGGACGACGGATTGGTGCACGCGCCGGCATGGCGCGGCGTGGCCTTCGACACCACCGCCAGCGCGTTTCCAAAGCGACTCGATGAAACCGCCACCGGGGTGGCGATTTCGCAGCGCCGAACCGTGCACTACGCCAGTGCCGCCAATGTGCCCGACGCGCCGCTCACGGTGAGCACGGCAGTGCAGCGCATCGGCGACTTTTCGATCGCCTGGGCGCCGATGTTGTGGGAAAACCGCGGCGTGGGCTCGATCGCCGTGCTGCGCCAGCCGCCCAGGGAATTCGGCGACGACGAGATCGCCCTGCTCAAGACCTTCGCCGACCAGGCCGCCATTGCGATTCAGAACGCCCGGCTGTTCAACGAAACCAAGGAAGCGCTCGAACAGCAGACCGCGACCGCCGAGGTGCTGCAAGTCATCAGCAGTTCAGTGGCCGACACGCAGCCGGTGTTCGAGAAAATCCTGCTCAGCTGCAAGAACCTGTTCGACAGCTCCGAACAGGGCGTGCTCCTGATCGGCGACGACGGCACGGTGCGCCTGGGGGCGCACAACGGCACGGCGCGCGACCGACTCGAGGGTTACTTTGCCCAGCCCCGCGCCGCAGGCCCGCTGGCGCAGGCGATTCTCGATCGCCGCCTGCTCCACTACCCCGACGTGCTCTCTGCCAGCGCCGACGTACCGCCCGGCGTCCGCAAGGTGGCTCAGCTCCTGGGCATCGGCAGCTATTCGCAGGCGCTCGCGCCCATGGTGTGGGAAGAACGAGCGGTGGGTGCGCTGTACGTGATCCGCCGGCCGCCCACGGGTTTCAGCGACAAGGAATTGGGCCTGCTCAAGACCTTTGCCGACCAGGCCGTGATCGCGATCCAGAACGCGCGCCTGTTCCATGAAATCCAGGACAAGAGCCGCCAACTCGAGGTGGCGAACAAACACAAGTCGGACTTCCTGGCCAATATGTCGCACGAGCTGCGCACGCCGCTCAACGCCATCATCGGCTTTTCCGAGGTGCTGACGGAAAAGATGTTCGGCGAGGTGAACGAGAAGCAGCTGGAGTATTTGCAGGACATCCACTCCTCGGGGCACCACCTGTTGACCTTGATCAATGACATCCTCGATCTGTCGAAGATCGAAGCCGGCCGCATGGAGCTCGAGTTGTCGAGCTTCGATCTCTCGATGCTGCTCGACAACTCGATGACCCTGGTGCGCGAGCGCGCCGCGCGCCACGGCCTGGCGCTCGCGCTCGAAGTGGCCGATGGCATCGAAGAGTGGGTGGCCGACCCGCGCAAGATCAAGCAGGTGGTGATCAACCTGCTCTCCAATGCCGTCAAGTTCACTCCGGCCGGCGGCAAGGTGACCCTGCGCGCGCGCCTGGTCGAAGACAGCGGCGGCGGCGCCGTCGAGATCGCCGTGGTGGACACCGGCGTGGGCATCGCCCCCGACCAGCAGGCCCTGGTGTTCGAGGAGTTTCGCCAGGCCAGCGGCGATTACCTGCGCAAGGCCGAAGGCACGGGCCTGGGCCTGGCGCTTGCGAAACGCTTCGTCGAGCTGCACGGCGGCGCGATCCGCGTCGAGAGCGAGCCTGGGCACGGCTCGACCTTCGCCTTCGTGCTGCCGCTGCGCGTGCTCGAGGTGGCCTGAGCGGCGCAAGGCGTGCCAACCGGAGATTGCCCATGAAGAGCTTGCAGGTCGATGTCGCCATCATCGGCGCGGGCACTGCCGGCATGTCGGCCTACCGCGCAGCGCTGGCGCATACCTCGAACGTGCTCGTCATCGAAGGCGGGCCCTATGGCACGACCTGCGCACGCGTGGGGTGCATGCCGAGCAAGCTGCTCATCGCGGCGGCCGACGCTGCCCACAGCGCGGCGCATGCGGCAGCCTTCGGCGTGCACATCGAGGGGCTGCGCATCGACGGGCGCGCCGTCATGCAGCGCGTGCGCGATGAGCGCGACCGCTTCGTCGGATTCGTCACCGACGCCGTCGACCACTGGCCGCAAGCGCATCGCCTGCGCGGCCACGCGCGCTTCGTCGACGGACACACGCTCCAGGTGGGCGACCCCGGCGGCGAACCCACGCGCGTGTTGGCCCGCCGAATCGTCATCGCCACCGGCTCGCGTCCGCATGTCGATCCGGCCTGGCGCAGCGCCGTCGGTGAGCGGCTCATCGTCAGCGACGATGTGTTCGACTGGCAAGACCTGCCCGAGTCGGTGGCCGTGCTCGGCGCCGGGGTCGTCGCCCTCGAAATCGCCCAGGCCCTGCACCGTCTGGGCGTGCGCGTGTGCCTGTATGGACGCAGCAGCCGGCTCGGGCCCTCGACCGACCCGGCTTTGCAGGCCAAGACGCTGCAGATTTTCAGCCGCGAACTGGCGCTGGTGATGAGCGCCGGCGAGGTGCGGCTCGAGCGCGGCAGCGACGGCGGCGTGCGCGTTCAGGCCGGCGATGACATCCAAGGCTTCGCCTGTGTACTCGCCGCCAGTGGCCGCGCGCCCGATGTGCAAGGCCTGGGCCTGGAGCATTGCGCGCTGCCGCTGGGCGAGGAC
>JBAQUQ010000058.1:0-1839 GCA_049297615.1 Burkholderiaceae bacterium | reverse complement strand
GCGCAGCACCGGTGCCGCCGGCCGCATCGTCGAGCGCGCAGCGCTCGCTCCAGCGCCAGAGCCAGCCTTGGAGCGCGTTCGGCTCGGCGAACAACGTGCGCAGCGCGGCGCCGTCGTCGTTGGGAGCGTCAGCCAGCCGGCGCCAGGCCTGCGTGAAGTCAACGGACTGTGCGTGCAACTGCGCAAGCCAGTCGTCGGCGAGCGCGAAGTCGGTGGCGTCGTCGGCCGCATTCGCGGCGTACAGACCGAGCTTGGCTCGTTGACCTTGTCGCCATGCCGCGGCGTACAGGTTCGGGAAGGCGTCGATCACCTCCATCACCTGTGCGACGGCGCGCTGCGTGCTCGCCTCGTCGTCGGCCCCGGCGATCAGCGGCAACAGCGCCTCGGCAAACCGAGCGAGATTCCAGCGCGCGATGCCAGGCTGGTTGGTGTAGGCATAGCGGCCGCCGTGGTCGATGCTGCTGAAGACCGCCGCGGGGTCGTAAGTCTCCATGAAGGCACAAGGCCCGTAGTCGATGGTCTCGCCCGAGATCGCCATGTTGTCGGTGTTCATCACGCCGTGGATGAAGCCGACGTTCATCCATTGCGCAACCAGGCCCGCCTGCCGCACGGCGAGCGCACGCAGCAGCGCCAGATAACGCTCTGGCGTGCCGACCAGGCCCGGGTCGTGACGTGCGATCGCATATTCGGCGAGCTGGCGCAGCTTTTCAATGTCACCCCGAGCCGCGAAGAACTGGAAGGTACCGATGCGCAGATGGCTCGCGGCCACGCGTGTCAAGACCGCACCGGGCAGCGTCTGCTCGCGGTAGACCGGCTCGCCGGTCGCGACGACGGCCAGCGCCCGCGTCGTCGGGATGCCGAGCGCGTGCATCGCCTCACCGATCAGCACCTCGCGCAGCATCGGACCGACGGCGGCCTTGCCGTCGCCGCCGCGAGAGAACGGCGTGCGACCCGACCCCTTGAAGGCAATGTCGCGGCGCCGTCCGGCCCGGTCGATCACCTCGCCGAGCAGCAGTGCGCGGCCGTCGCCGAGCTGGAGTGAGAACGCGCCGAACTGGTGGCCGGCATAGGCCTGGGCGATCGGCTCGGCGCCGTCGGGCAAAACATTGCCGGCGAAGAGCTCGGCGCCGACGGGCCCGCGCAGCGCCTCAGTGTCGAGCTTCAGCTCAGCAGCCAGGGCCTCGTTGAGAAATAGCAGCCGCGGCGCAGGCACCGACGCGGGTTGGCATTGCACGTAGCAGCCCGGCAGCTCGCGAGCGTAGGTGTTGTCGAAAGAGAAGGACAGCAAGCGCGAATCCCCATTGATGAGCTGGTGCGAGTGTGCCGCGAATCGCTCGCCCTTGCGGGGGGTCAGCCCATCGGCTTGCGCCAAACGCTGGCCAGCCAGGGCCGCTGTTCCATCGGCAGATTCGATGGCCGATAGAAATGGGTCAATTCCACGAATCCCGCCGCGCTGACATGGCGCCGCCAGGCTGGCCAATCGTAGAAGGCGGCGTAGCGGTCACCGTTCCATCCCTCTTGCCCGTTGCCCCGCGGGTTCGAACTGAAGAGCACGCCGCCAGGTTTGAGCGTCGCGTTCAGTTCACCCAGGACTCGCGGCAACTCCTGGCTCGGGATGTGGAACAGCGCCGCGTTGGCGAAGACGCCGTCGAAGTGCTTGTCGGGAAGATCCAGTTCCAGAAAACTCTGCTCGAGGACCTCACCCCCACTGTGCTTTCGCGCCAGGGCCGCCAACCGAGGCGACCCCTCCAGGCCGGTTGCACGATGCCCGAGCGCCTTGAACACGCGCAGATCTCGTCCAGGCCCGCACCCGAAGTCCAGCAGGGTCAATGGCGGCGG